>DATBEL010000120.1:0-2558 GCA_036276135.1 Candidatus Dormiibacterota bacterium | reverse complement strand
CTCGGTGGCCACGGCGGCCCTGGCCATCGCCAACAGCAAGTCGCTGCCCAACCTCGATGCGGCCGACCCGATCGCCATCGTCGTCCCCATTGGGCTGGGCACGGTTGGCGCTCTGGTTGCGTCGCGCCGGCCTCGCAACGCGACCGGCTGGCTGTTCCTCGCCGCCGCACTGGTCAGCGCCCTGGGCGGGGCCGCGGACCAGTACGCGCGTCTCGGGCTGGTCTCTCACCCCGGTTCGGTGCCGGGGGCGGTCTGGGCGCTCTGGTTCAACAGCTGGTCACTGTCCCTGGTGTTCCCGACGGGGGCGGTGGCGCTGCTCCTCCTGCTGCTTCCCGACGGCCGTTTGCCGTCGCGGCGATGGCGACCCGTGGCGGCGGTCGCCGTGTTGCTCACCGGCGCCTTCCTGTTCATCGGAGTGTTCGCGCCCGGCCCTCTGACCCCGCAGACGAGCGCAGGATGGACGTCGACGCCGTCCAACCCCACCGGTCTTGCCGCCCTCTCCGGGCTGTTTGCCAACGGCGGCTCGGGAGGCCTCGAGGTGGTCTGGCCGCTCGGTCTGGTGGTGCTGGTGGTCGCGGGCTCCGCGCCGCTGGTGCGCATGCGCAGGTCGGCGGGTGACGAGCGACAGCAGCTGAAATGGATCGCCTACGCGGTCTTCGCCACAGCGCTGGTATGCCTGCCACTGGGGGTCCTGACGGGATCCGTCCTCCCGAATTGGGCTTTCGACCCGGCGATCATCGCCGGGTTCGGGGTCGCACTGCCGGCAGCCGCCGGCGTGGCGATCCTCAAGCACCGGCTGTACGACATCGACGTCGTCATAAGCCGCACCCTCGTGTACGGCTCGCTCGCGGTGTTCATCACCGCGGTATACGTCGGCATCGCTGTCGGGATCGGGGCGCTGGTGGGGGGTGGGGGCAAGCCCAACCTCGGCCTGTCGATCCTCGCCACCGCGATCGTAGCGGTCGGCTTCCAGCCGGTGCGCGAGCGCGTGCAGAGGGTGGCCAACCGGTTGGTGTATGGCGAGCGTGCCACGCCGTACGAGGTGCTGTCGCAGTTCTCCGAGCGCGTCGCCGAGTCATACGCGACCGACGACGTCATGCCCCGGATGGCACGCGTGCTCGCCGAGGGAACAGGCGCCCAGCGAGCCGATGTGTGGCTGCGCAGTGGATCGGTGTGGCGCGACGCGGCGGTCTGGCCCGTCGATGCCGCCGCCTTCGCCTCCATCCCCGCGGACGATGGCAACCTCCCGGCATCCGGCGGTGGTGACCGCGTGGTTGAGGTTCGGCACCAGGGAGAGCTGCTCGGTGCGCTGAGCGTCAGCAAGCGCGCCGGCGAGTCGCTGACCCCCGTGGAGGAGAGCCTGCTGTCCCACCTGGCTCATCAGGCCGGCCTGGTCGTCAAGAACGTCGGCCTGACCAGTGACCTGCAGGCGCGGCTCGTGGACCTGCGCGCCTCGCGGCAGCGGCTCGTCACCGCCCAGGACGAGGAGCGCCGCCGGCTCGAACGCAATCTCCACGACGGCGCCCAGCAGCACCTGGTCGCGCTCAAGGTGAAGCTCGGTCTGGCCGAGATGCTCCTCGACCGCGACCCGGTGAAGGCACAGACGACGCTGATCCAGCTGAAGGCAGATGCCGACGAGGCTCTGGAAACGCTCCGCGACCTGGCGCGCGGGATCTATCCGCCGCTGCTCGCCGACAAGGGCCTGACCGCTGCGCTCGAGTCCCAGGCGCGCAAGGCGATTGTCGAGGTCGCAGTCCACGGCGAGGGGATCGGCCGCTACTCCCAGGAGGTCGAGGCCGCGGTGTACTTCTCCGTGCTCGAGGCGATGCAGAACGTCCAGAAGTACGCCGGCGCGACCAAGGTCATCGTCCGGCTCCGCGAGGAGGCGGACGGACTGGCGTTCGCCGTCGAGGACGACGGCTGTGGCTTCGACCTCGCCACCGTCTCGCGGGGTTCTGGGCTCACCAACATGGAGGATCGCCTCGACGCCCTCGGCGGATCACTGCAGGTGGTGTCCTCCATCGGTCAGGGGACGTCGCTGCATGGGTGGCTGGCGATCACCTCACATGGGGCGCTGACCGCGGCGGCGTCAGGCTGAGGCGCTCTCGCTCGGTGGGGCAGCTGTGGCCGCCGCCCAGGCGTCGACCAGGCGCTCGGGGCTGAACTCCGACTTGGGGATGAAGCTGGCCGCACCGACCTCCTCCGCCTGAGGCCCGTACTCGGCCGCCTCGTACGTCGACAGCACCAGCACCACCACCGGCTTGTCGTCGACGTGGTCCGCCAGGATCTGCCGCGTCGCCTCGAGCCCGCTGATTCCGGGAAGGTTGACATCCATCAGCACCAGGTCAGGCCTCAGCGCGTGCGCTGTGGCCACCGAGTCCTCGCCGTTCTCGGATTCTCCGATCACCTCGAACCCATCGGTCAGCTCGACGACGGTGCGGGCCACGGCGCGAAACGGCTCCTGGTCGTCGACGATCAGCACCCGGACCGGCATCTCGCCATGAGGATAGACCCTGCGGGTCCCCGGTCCCAAGGGTGCCTGCCCCACCCCGGCGGTG
>DATBEL010000119.1:0-24060 GCA_036276135.1 Candidatus Dormiibacterota bacterium | reverse complement strand
GATCACTGCTGAGGAAGCGCAGCAGTCCCCTCTCGAACTCGCTGACACGGTCCACCGCCACGTCGTCGATGTACCCGTGCGTGCCGGCAAAGATGGCGATCACCTGCTGCGCAAAGGGAACCGGCGAGTTGGCCGGCTGCTTGAGCAGCTCGGTCATGCGCGTCCCCCGGTCGAGCGTGGCCCGGGTGCGCTTGTCGAGGTCGGCCGCGAACTGGGCGAAGGCCTTGAGCTCGTTGTATTGAGCGAGGTCGAGCTTGAGCTGCCCGGCGACCTGCTTCATCGCCTTCGTCTGCGCCGCCGAACCGACGCGCGACACCGAGATGCCCACGTTGATGGCGGGGCGGATGCCGGCGTTGAAGAGGTCCGTCTCCAGGAAGATCTGGCCGTCGGTGATGGAGATGACGTTGGTGGGGATGTACGCCGACACATCGTTGGCCTGGGTCTCGATGATCGGCAGCGCGGTCAGCGTTCCCCCGCCCTCCTTGTCGCTCATGCGCGCAGCGCGCTCGAGGAGTCGTGAGTGGAGGTAGAAGACGTCGCCGGGGTACGCCTCGCGCGACGGCGGACGCCGCAGCAGCAGTGACAGCTGGCGGTACGCCTGGGCGTGCTTGCTGAGGTCGTCGTAGACGATCAGCGCGTGCTTGCCCTTCTGCATGAAGTACTCGCCCATCGCGCAGCCGGCATACGGCGCCATGAACTGCATCGGCGCCGGGTCGCTGGCGGTGGCCGCGACGATGATGGTGTTCTGCAGAGCGCCGGCCTCTTCGAGGCGAGCGGCCACCTGTGCAACCGTCTGGCGCCGCTGGCCGATGGCCACATAGATGCAGACGATGCCGCTGTCCTTCTGGTTGATGATGGCGTCGAGCGCAACCTGCGTCTTGCCCGTCTGGCGGTCGCCGATGATCAGCTCTCGCTGGCCGCGGCCGATGGCGAACATCGCGTCGATGGCCTTGATGCCCGTCTGCATCGGGGTGGTCACGGCCTGGCGGAAGATGACACCGGGAGCCACGTGCTCGATGGGCAGGTTCTGCGACGTCTCCACCGGTCCCTTGCCGTCGAGCGGTTCGCCGAGCGCGTTGACGATGCGACCGATCAGCTCGTCGCCGACGGGTACCTCCGCGATCCGTCCGGTGGTGCGGACGGTGTCGCCCTCCTGGAGGTGCTGGTATTCGCCCATGATGACCGCGCCGACGCCGTCCTCTCGGAGGTCGAGCGCCAGGCCGAGGACCGTGTGACCGCCGGGCGGCGCCGGGAACTCGAGCAGCTCGCCGGCCATCGCCTGCTCGAGCCCGTAGATGCGCGCGATGCCGTCGCCGACCGACGTGATCACACCCTCATGCGCGTCGACGACGGGGGCGTCGAAGCTGGCGATCCTCTGCTTCAGGATGTCGCCGATCTCGTCGCTGCGTATGGCCATGGTGGTGTGCTTCCTTGTCTGCTAAGCGAGCGGATGGAGTGGCTGGAGGCGCATCAGGTGAGCGCCGTTCGGAGCTGCGCCAGCCGGGTGCGCAGGCTGCTGTCGATGACCCGGTCACCGACGCGGATGATCAGTCCCCCGAGGATGGTGGGGTCCTGGTGGACCTCTGTCTGCACGGCGGCACCGAGCTTCTCGCTGAGCGTGCGGCCGATGCGGGTCTTCAGGTCGTCGTCGACCGGGACGGCGGTGGTGACGTTGGCACGGACCACTCCACTCTCGCGGTCGCGGAGGTCGTCGTAGGTCTCGATGAGGTCATCGAGCATGTTGAGACGACCGCGATCGATGAGCAGGCGGACGAGGTTGCGTGCCGGGTCGCCGACGCCGGGGAGCATGTCGAGGGCGAGACGGGTGCGCTCGGTGAGCGTCAGGCGCGGGTTGGCCAGCGCTGCCGCAACCTCTCGGTTCGAGAGCGTCTCCACCGCCCGCAGCAGATCCTTGCGCCACTGCGGGATCTTGCCCTCTTCGCGGGCGAGGTCGAAATAGGCCTGGGCGTAGCGGCGGCCGATGGACGACGCCACTACGCGGTCCTCTGGCCGTCGGTGGCGTCGACCTGGGCCAGCGACTCGTCGATCAGGCGCGCATGGGCCTTGCGGTCGACGGCCTCACCGAGCACCTTGCTCGCCGCCAGGACCACCAGCGTGCCGACCTGGGCGCGAATCTCCTGGATGGCCTTGTCACGCTCCGCCGCGATCTCTGACCGAGCGCGCTCGATCTGCGCCTCGGCCTCGCGCCGGCCCTTGCGGACCAGCTCCTCCGTCTCCGCGACCGCGGCCTTGTGAGCCTGCGCAATGATGTCCCGGGCCTGGGCCCGTGACTCTTCGAGCTGCCTGGTGATGTCTTCGCGCGCAGCCGCAGCCTCCTGCCGGCTGCGCTCTGCCTCCTCGAGAGCTCGCGCGATCTGGTTCTGACGCGCTTCCGCCGCGGCCATGATCCTGGGGTAGGCCCAGCGCTGCAGGGCGAGCAGGAGCGCCACGAAAGCGATCACCTCCACCACGAAGGTGACGTTGATCTCCAGCAGGCCTGCGTCCGCGACCATGGCTTTCATGACCGTCAACCCGGGATGTTGGCGTCGCCGATGAGGATGAACACAAAGACCACGTTGATGAAGTACATCGCCTCGACGAGGCCGATGATGAGGAACATGGTGACGCGCAGCGCGCCGGCTGCCTCCGGCTGGCGGGCCTGGCCCTGGATGGCCGCGTTGCCGGCCAACCCGTCTCCGATGGCGGCGCCGATGGCGCCTCCGCCGAGTGCGATGCCGGCGCCGATCAGCGCCCCCGCCAGGGCGATTGCGTGGTTCATGGTGCCTCCCTAGTGCTGTGCATGGGCCGCGGCTGCCTGAGCGCCGTGGTGTCCCTCTTCTTCCAACCCTTCGCGGGCCATTTCGAAATAGATGACGGTGAGTAGCATGAAGATGAAGGCCTGGATGGCGCCGATGAAGAGGACGTCGAACACTTTCCAGATCGCCACCGGCAGCCAGGCGAGGAAGATCGGCAGCTGGCTGAGCAGCTCGACCATCACCAGGCCGGCGAAGATGTTCCCGAACAGTCGCAACGAGAGCGTGATCGGCTTGACCACCTCCTCGATGAGGTTGAGCGGGATGAACACGATCCGGAAGGCCCAGTTGAACTCAAAGGGCTTGGTGAAGCGGCGGAAATAGCCGCGAACGCCCAGCACCCTGAGGCTGTAGGCCTGTACGACCAGGACGACCACGACCGCCATGGCCAGCGTCTGGTTCAGGTCGGCCGCTGCGGGCTGCAGCGGATGGGCCAGTGGCAGGAAGGCGATCCAGTTGGCCACCAGGATGTACAGGCCGATCGTGGCTGCGATGGGGATGATGAAATCGGACCCCTCACCCACAGAACCGCGCACCAGGTCCTTGACGTAGCCGAGGAACAGCTCGAACACCATCTGCAGCTTGCCGGGACGTCCGGGGCGGAGATGTCGGACGACCGCGAACACGATGATCAGCGTGACGGCGATGGCCAGGGCACTGCTGATCAGGGTGTCCTGGTTGAGATCGCACGCCGAGATGGTGATGGGATTGGTCAGCAACGGCGGCGAGTTGCACAGCGCCGTGGTCGGCTGACTCACCTGCGGCCCGGTGGCGGCGAGAAAGGGACCGATCATCGCCGCACGGACTCCAGCACCGCGCTGCCGGCGAGGATGAGCTGCGCCGCGGCGATGCCCGCCACGACCGGGACCGCTCGACCGAACCCGAAGATCAACCCGGCGAACAGGGCGACCAGCGTCAGGATGAGGATGCGCAGCATGCTCGTCGCCACGAACGGCACCCCGACGAGGAGGAGACGGTCGACGGCATAGCCGTTGCCGGCTCCGACGGCGAGGCCCACCGCGAGGCCCAGCCCCCAGCCCGGGTGGCCGAGGATGGTGCCCACCAGAGCGCACCCGACAGCGGCCACCACGCACGCGACGGCCGCGGAACGGACGACATGCGCAGGCCGCGCGGAAACGCTTTTTGAGATCACCAGTATCGCCTCAGCTTCACGTACAAGATCAAGCCCGCTGCAACGATACCAAGCAGGAGCCCCGCCACGATCCCGACTGTCGGCACGCCCGCGATCGCGCCCAACTGCCAGCCCAACAGCAACGGAATCGTCACTGCAAGAGCCAAATACACGCCCAGGCCAAGCATCTCCGCATTGCTGACACCGGCGCCCGGTGGACGCGGATCGTGCGTCGGCGTGGACACCGCCGCTCAGTCGGCCTCCCCGCCGCGTCGGTGGATCCGCGCCGGAACGCTGCGCCGTCCGCTGATCAACAGCGAACCATCTGCATCGAACGCCGGGTCCGGCAGCGAATCGGGCCGCTGCGACCTGCGCCGGCTGCGCCACACCAGCGCGACCAGGGCCACCACCAGCAGCCCCAGGGCCACGTCGAGGATGCGACGGTGACCGAAGACGAACAGGGCGATGCAGCCGAGGATCGCGGTCATCAGGTAGAAGGTGAGAGCGGTCTCCATCGGGCTCATCCCCGTCGCCAGCATCCGATGGTGAAGGTGCCCGGCATCGGGCTCGGTCGGGCTCCTCCCGGCCCGGCGTCGCCGCACGATCGCGAAGGCGGTGTCGCCGATGGGGAGGCCCAGCGCGATCAGCGGGATGAAGAGCGCCAGGCCAACGGCGATCTTGGCCACGCCGAGGATGCTGATCACGGCGAGCGCAACTCCGAGGAAGTGACTGCCCGTGTCGCCCATGAACACGCGGGCCGGCGGCAGGTTGAACACCAGGAAGCCGGCGCTGCAGCCCATCAGCGCGCCGCTCATCACGATGACACCGTGCTGGATGTCACCCGGGCCCTGGATGCGGTTGACGGCGGCGAGCAGGAGCACGGTGGCGACGATGCCGACCACCCCCGCGGCCACCCCATCCGATCCGTCGAGGAAGTTGATCGACACCTGCATGCCGAGCACGAAGACGACGGTGATCGGCGCGATCAGCAGCCCAAGGCCGAACGGCGACGGACCGTGGGATCCGGGCACGGTGAGGTAGTTGATGGTGATCCCCAGCAACACCGCGAACACACCGGCGCCCACCTCGATGACGAGCTTGGCGTTCCAGGGCAGGTCGAAGATGTCGTCGACGAGCATTGCCGCCGTGATCGCCGCGGTCACGGCGACCACCTGCCACCGATTCGGAACCGAGCCGCCGAAGACGACCAGCGCAACGGTGAAGCCGGTGAACAGCGCCAGGCCGCCGAGCCGTGGGGTCGGCGACGGGTGGAGGTGGCGGTCGGCGTCGGGCTCGGCAACCGCCCCGAACCGGCGCGCCAGCAGCATCGTCAGCGGGACTGCGGCGATGGTGACGATGCTGGCCAGCAGGAACGGCGGAAGCGCCGGCAGCCACCCGTTGCTCACGAGCGATAGGGCAGGGGGAACCGTCTGCACAGCGCAAGGCTGCGCTCGCGGACCTGGGCGTGCACCAGGGGATTCTCAAAGCCGTGCAGCATCAGGGAGACGAAGTCGGCGATCTCGTCCATCTCCGCCTCGCCCATCCCGCGCGACGTCACCGAGGGCGAGCCCAGGCGGATCCCGTTGGGGTTGTATGGCGTGCCGCCGTGGCCGGGGAATGCATTGGCGTTGACGGTGACGCCCACCTCGTCGAAGGCGTTCTGCACCGTGCGGCCGCGCAGGTTGAAGGGACGGAGATCGACGACCATGAGGTGATTGTCGGTACCGCCGGTGGTCATCTCGATACCGCGCGCAGCCAGGCCACGCGCCAGCGCCGCCGCGTTGGTGACCACCTGGTGCGCGTAGGTCGAGAAGTCGGGCCGCATGCACTGCGCGAACATCACCGCCTTGGCCGCGATGGCGTGCATCTGCGGTCCGCCCTGGATGCCCGGACAGACCGCCTTGTCGACGGCGTCGGCGTGAGCGGCGCGGCACAGGATCACGCCGCCCCACGGGCCGCGCATGGTCTTGTGGGTGGTGAAGGTGACGAAGTCGGCGTGCGGCACCGGCGACGGATGCGCGCCGCCCGCCACCAGGCCGGCGAAATGAGCCATGTCGACGAGCAGCAGCGCTCCGACCTCGCGCGCGACGTCCGCGAACGCGGCGAAGTCGAGCAGCCGCGGGTACGAGCTGTAGCCGGCGACGATCATCGCCGGCGACACCTCGCGCGCTCGGGCGCGGAGCTCTGCATAGTCGAGCCGGCCCGTCGACTCGCTGACCGTGTACGCCTCGAAGTTGTAGAGCTTGCCGCTGAAGCTGACCGGCGAGCCGTGGGTGAGGTGACCACCCTGGTCCAGCGCCATGCCGAGAACCGTGTCGCCCGGTTTGAGGACGCTGGCGTAGGCGGCCATGTTCGCCTGCGTCCCGGAGTGCGGCTGCACGTTGGCGTGGTCGGCGCCGAACAGTTGCTTGCAGCGGTCGCGTGCGAGGTTCTCGACCTGGTCGACAACCTGGCAGCCGCCGTAGTAGCGCTTGCCCGGCACGCCCTCGGCGTACTTGTTGTTGAGCCACGAACCCAGAGCCTCGAGCACCGCGACCGAGGCGAGGTTCTCCGAGGGGATCAGCTCCAGCGTGTCCTCCTGCCGGGTCAGCTCGGCGTCGAGCAGCGCGGCCACCTCGGGATCGGCGGCGCGGAGCGCTGGCTTTGCCGTGAATCCGACGTGGGCGGCGGTTTCCTGCTGGATTGCCATGCTGTCGTCGTCCTCCTCGGGGCGGGAAGGCGATGGCCCCACCGTCAGCCCTGCACGAACTCCGAGAGACTGCGGTGGTCGATTGGCCCCTCGCGCAGGACACGCGGCGGCGTCACGCTGCAGTCGATGATAGTTGAGGCCTGACCGGCGGGGCTGCCGCCCCCGAGCATCTGGCTGACCTGGTCACCGAACTGGCGGCGCACCGCGGCTGCGCTGAGGGCCGGCGGTTCGCCATGGCGGTTGGCGCTGGTGCTCGCCAGCGGTCCGCTCTGCTCCAGCAGAGCCAGCAGCAGCGGGTGGGCGGGCACCCGCACCGACAGCGTCTCACCGCGTCGGGGGACGGCCACCCGCATGTCGCCGACGGGGAGCACCAGCGAGAGCGGACCGGGCCAGAACGCGGCCGCCAGCCGGGCTGCCGCGGGCGTCCAGGCGACCAGGCGCTCGAGCTGGCCGACATCATGGGCCAGCAGCGTCAGCTCGAGGTCGGCGGGCCGGCGTTTGAGCGCGTAGACGCGGTCGACCGCCGCAGCATTGCGTGGGTCGCAGGCCAGCCCGTGCACGGTGTCGGTGGCCACCGCGATCACCTCTCCGCGCCGCACCGCGGCCAGAGCGGCGGCGAGGTCAGCACCGGCCGCGTCCATCGCCGTCACCGCTGGGCGCGGGTCAGCGTCACCACCCGCGGGCGATCGGTGAGGTCGGGATGGGTCTGGGTGACGGTGCCCGGCCCCAACGCCTCGATCGCCAGCGCGGCAATCGCCGCGGCCGCCCTGATATCGATCTCGAGCGCCAACCACCCACCATCGGCGATCACGGTCGCGGTCGAGGGCAGCAGCTCCCGGTACGCGTCGAGGCCATCGGTCCCACCGTCCAGCGCCAGCACGGGCTCGTGGTCACGCACGTCGCGCGCCAGGTCCGCAAGCTCGCCGGTGGGGATGTACGGCGGGTTGGCGACGACGATGTCGAACGCCTGCCCCGCCAACGGGGCGCACCACGAGCCGAGCACCAGCTCGACGCGATCCGCGACCTGGTGGCGTGTTGCGTTGACGCCGGCGACGGACAGCGCCGCCTCGCTGACGTCGGTGGCCGTCACTCGCGCGCCGGGCAGCTCCGCCGCCATCGTGACGGCGATGCAGCCGCTGCCGGTGGCGATGTCGGCGATGCGCAGGCCCTCGCCGCCCGGGGAACGGCGTTGCGCCTCCGCGATCGCCAGGCCGACCAGTGTCTCGGTCTCAGGCCGCGGGATGAGAACGTCGGGCGTGACCCGGAAAGCGCGCGCGTGGAACTCACGTTCGCCGGTGATGTGCGCCACTGGCTCGCCGTCACCGCGGCGACGCACCAGCTCGCGGATGGCGCCGAGCTGTTCCTCCTCGAGTGGCCGGTCGAACTGCAGGAACACGTCGAGGCGGCGCAGGTTGAGCGCCTGCGCCGCCAGCAGCTCGGCATCGAGGCGGGGAGAGCTGCTGCCGTGGGTCTCGAGGTAGCCGGTGCTGAGACGCACCACCTCCATCAGGGTCCGCACGGACGGTCAGGCATCGCCGTCGTCGTCGAGGAGGCGATGCGCCTCGTCCTCCTGGGAGAGCGGCTCGATGAGCAGCTCCAACTCCCCGTCGAGGACCTTGTTGAGCTGGAAGACGTCGAGGTGGATACGGTGGTCGGTGATGCGCGACTGCGGGTAGTTGTAGGTGCGGATCTTCTCGCTCCGGTCGCCGCTGCCCACCGCCAGCCGTCGGGTCGCCTTGAGCTCGGCGTCGCGCTCGGCCTGGGCCAGGTCGTAGAGCCGCGCCCGCAGCACGCGCAACGCCTTGGCGCGGTTCTTGATCTGCGACTTCTCGTCCTGGCAGGTCACCACCAGCCCGGTGGGGAGGTGGGTGATGCGCACTGCCGAGTCGGTGGTGTTGACGCTCTGGCCGCCCGGCCCGGTGCTCCGGTAGACGTCGATCTTCAACTCGTTCTCGGCGATGTTCACCTCCAGCTCGTCGGCCTCGGGCAGCACCACGACGGAGGCGGCCGACGTGTGGATGCGTCCCTGGGACTCCGTCTCCGGGACACGCTGGACGCGATGCACGCCCGACTCGAACTTCAGCTTCGAGTAGGCGCCGCGGCCATGCACCTCGAAGACCACCTCCTTGAACCCGTGTGTGCCCGACTCGCTGGCGTCGAGCACCTCGACGCGCCACCGCTGTCGCTCGGCGTAGCGGTTGTACATGCGGAACAGGTCGGCGGCGAAGAGGGCTGCCTCGTCGCCCCCGGTGCCCGCGCGGATCTCGACGACCACGTCGCGCTCGTCGTTGGGGTCGGTGGGGACCAGCAGCGCGCGCAGGCGTTGCTGGGCACTCTCCTCGGCCGCCCGCTGGGCCGTCTCCTCCTCCGCCGCCATGGTGACGATCTCCTGGTCGCCCTCGTTGTGTTGCAACTCCTGAGCCTCTCGGACGGCCTGGTGGGCGGCGCGCCACGACCGGCCCGTCTCCACCACCTCGCGCAGCCGCGCCTGCTCCTGCGAGAGGCGCTGGACCCGGTCGATGTCGCTGTACACGTCCGGCTGCGCAAGCTGAACCCCGATGTCATCGAAGCGCTCCTCGAGCGCGCGCAAACGATCGTCGAGCTTGGCCATGGCCTCGAAAGGTTAGCCCTGCGCCGTGAGCGTGGCGTCGTGGACCTCGGTGACGGAGCCGTCGCCGGCGCGGGCGGCGTCGAGCGCGCAGATGGCCACCTCCATCTGGCGGTCGTTCGGCTCGCGGGTGGACAGCCGCTGGGTGGCCAGGACGGGGACGAGAGCGACGCGGCCGAAGGTGGTGTGCCGCACCCGGGCCAGGCCGCGGATCGCCTCGTAGGCGATGGCGGCCACCACCGGCACCAGCAGGATCTGCAGAGCCAGCCGCACCGGGATGGGCAGAACAGCCAGCGGCGTGAACACGATCACGCTCACCAGCGCCACCAGCACCAGGAAGCCGGTGCCGCACCGCGGATGCAACCGGCTGCTGACGCGCACATGTTGGACGTCGACGACAGCTCCCGACTCGAGGCAGTTGATCGCCTTGTGCTCGGCGCCGTGGTACTCGAAGAGCCGGCGAACGCTGCGCAGCTGGCCGATCACCACCAGGTACGCGAGCAGGACGACGGCGCGGATCGCGCCCTCGATGAGCACCCCGACCACGCTGCGCTGCGAGCCACGGTGCAGCACGCTGGCCAGGAGCAGGGGCAGCCCGATGAAGAGCCCGAGGGCGAAGAGCATCGAGACCACGATGGTGGCGCGCAACGTCCCCGCGGTCAGCTGCGCCTCCTCGCCGAGCTGGACGTTCGCTGACCACTGCAGGGCACGCATGCCGAGCCCGAGCATCTCGTACAGCCCGGCCACGCCGCGGAGGAACGGCTTGGCCCACATCGGGTGCGTGTAGACGCGTGAGGTGAGCATCTCGGAGCGCACGGTGATGGAGCCGTCCGGTCGTCGAGCCGCCACCGCGTAGTGGTGCCGGCCGCGCATCAGGACTCCCTCGATCACCGCCTGGCCACCGTAGAAGAACATCTGCGGGGGCGCGGTGGCCGCGTTGAGGGCGGCGGTGAGCAGGATGTCACGGAGGCCCGGGCGTCGCATGACGCCCACTCTACGCGCGCTTTGGCGTGATCAGGCCTGCTTGGAGCCCGATTGTGCCGCGGCGCGACGGCGGAAGCGCTCCACCTGGCCACCGGTGTCGATGATCCGCTGGGTGCCGGTGAAGAACGGATGGCACACCGAGCAGACCTCGGTCTTGAGCTCGGGCAGGGTCGACCCCGTGGTGAAGGTGTTGCCGCAGAGGCAGGTCACGACGGCGTCGGTGTGGTACTGGGGATGGATCTCGGTCTTCATGGCACTCGGAAACACGGGGTTGCGAACGTTTTTCAGCATACCACGCCCCCTGCTTGCCCAACCCTGGTCACACCGCGGCGGTCGCCGGGCGTGTGAAGTTGCCGTGCTCGACGCCGGGGAGCAGGTCGCGGATCCGTTGGTGCGCCGCCCGCATCCCGACCCCTGCCGGGAGCGCGGGCAGCACGTCGAGCAGCCAGTCGTGGTCGACGTTGAGCGAACGCCATTGCACCTGGTCGACGCCCATCGCCCGGCAGGCGCGCACCGTCGCGTCGATCTCGCTCTCGACGTCGGTGACGCCGGGGAAGGTGAGCAGGTTGAGACATACCTGGCCGCCGCGGGCGTGCATCAGCGCGCCACAGGCGACGACGTCCTCAAGGCCGTACCCCACAGGGCGGTAGTAGGGGCGGAAAACGGCGTCGTTGAAGGAGATCGCGCTGATCCTCACGCTGTTGAGGCCGGCGTCGATGAGCCGTTCGAGGATGTGCGGCTTGCTTGCGTTGGTGTTGACGTGGATCGTCGCATGGGGGTGCCGTTCACGGATGCGGCGGGTGGCGTCGACGAGTGCGTCGTCCCTGGTCAGCGCCTCACCCTCGCACCCCTGCCCGAAGGAGACGATGGCGCTGTCGTCCCCCTGCAGGTGCCAATCGGCCAGCGCCACCAGCTCGTCGGCGGTGGGCGCGAAACCCATGCGCGCCTGCGGCGCAGGCACCTCGCCATCGGTCTGCAGCGAGATGCATCCGAGACAGTCGGCGTTGCACGCCGGGGACGCCGGGAGCGCGCCCTCGTAGCGGCGGTGGAAGGTGTTCTGCGCGGTGTAGCACCGGTTGACCAGCGCGCAGTTGGCGAGGTGGTCGACGAGCCGGTTGCCGGGCAGCGCGTCGCGCGCCGCCTGCACCGCTGCGGGCAGGTCGGCGCGGCCGAAGTTGGCCGGCTGCCACCACTCGAAGCTGTCGGTGCGCAGAGCTGCGCACATCAGGTCGCCGCCGTGCTCGACCACGGCTGTGTAGCCGAAGAGCGGCAGCCTCCGGGCGCCGGCGGTGCGCTCGGTCGCGGGCAGAAGCGTGCGCAGCAGCCCGACGGGCATCACCGCGGCGACGGCCAGCCAGTCACCGTCCACAGCCACCGCGCCGCCGTCACTGTCAACCGCCAGGGGGCGGCGGCCGGGGAGGCGGCTCAGCGTTGCCTCCTGCGGCATGGGGAGCAGGTCGTCGGGGCCGACGGCCACCAGGGCACGCCCATTGCGCGCGGCCGCGCGGTAACCGTCGAGGATCTCGATGGAGCCGTCCGGGCGGCCCGCCACAAGGCGCATCGCTCGATTATGGGTGGGGGCCGGCGAGCGTCCGCCGGGTCCGGTCAGGCGGCGCGCAGCTCGGCGGGGATCACGGTGACGGTGCGCAGCTGGCCGTCGCGGACGACGGCCAGCACCGCGAACCGGTCGACGAGCTCGGAGGTCATCAGCCGCTGCAGGTCGGTGGCGGTCTGCACCGGGTGGCCATCGACCTCGACGATGACGTCGCCGCGGCGGATGCCGGCCGACTCGGCGGCGCTGCCCGGGACCACCTCGACCACCTGCATGCCGCGGGGGCGTCCCAGCCGGGCGGCGGTTCGCGGGGAGAGCGGCTGGGCGCGACCGGCCACCCCGAGGAAGGCGCGGCGAACCCGCCCGTCGCGGATCAGGGCGCCGATCATGCCGAGGGTGGTGGCGTTGACGGGAACGGCCAGGCCGAGGCCGTAGCCGGCCAGCGCGGTGTTGACCCCGACGACGCGGCCGTGGCTGTCGGCCAGCGCACCGCCCGAGTTCCCGGGGTTGAGCGCCGCATCGGTCTGGATGACGTTCTCCACGACGCTGACGTGGTCGCCGGACCGCGTCGGCAGCGACCGGCCGAGGGCGCTGACCACCCCGGCGGTCACCGACCCGGCAAGGCCGTGAGGGTTGCCGATGGCGACGACCAGCTCGCCGACGCGGAGGCGGTCGGCGTCGCCGACGGCGGCAGCGACCAGGTCACCGCCACCGGCGCGGACCACGGCGAGGTCGGAGAGCACGTCCTCGCCGACCACGTCGAACGGCAGCTGGCGCCCGTCAGGGACGTGGGCGACGCCTCCCGCGGCACCGTGCACCACGTGGGCCGAGGTCACCAGGTAGCCGTCGGCGGTGAGAACCCATGCCGAGCCGCTGCCCGCGGGCGAGCGGCCGCCGCCTCGGCCGCGCTTTTCGACGAGCAGGCTGAGCACCGACGGGGCGAGCGCTGCGGCCACCCCGCTGACGACGCGCGAGTACGCGTCGAGCGGTTCCTCGCCGGCTGCTCCGACCGCGGGTCCGTCGATGGCCATGTCAGCCGGCCGCCGGCCCCTCGCCACGCACCTTCTCGACGGCCGACAGGGCCTCGCGAAGGCTCTTGATCCATTCGTCCTGGTGCTTGCCGACCAACCGGACGCACCAGGCCAGCGCCTCGCTCCTGCTCCGTGCGACGCCGGCCTCGATGAGGGTGTCGAGGACTGCCCGGTCGCCCAGTCGCAGCCGGGTCATGACCGGCACCCCGAGGGTGGTGAAGTGCTCCTCGACCCCACCGCAGCGAGCGCCCCACGACACCTTGCGGCCGAACAGCCTCTCGGCTTCGGAGGCAACGCCGATGCGACGGTCCCTGGTCTCGTCGCGGAACCGGCCGATCCGCGCGGAACGGGCCGCATTGCGGGCCGCCTCGCTGGCATCGGCGGGCAGCTCGGGCTCGGTGACGGTTCCCACGATGAGGATCTCATCGCGGTCGCCGGTGATCGTCGGGGGCCCGGAGAAGAGGTCGTCGGGGATGCGCCCCGCAAACCACCCGGACAGTTCGTCGTCGGTGAAAGAGGCCTGCGCCTCGTGCTGATGTCTCATGGATTACATAATTACACAGTATCGCTAGCCAGGCAAGCCCCTGCCCATCGCGAGTCAGCGCACCCGGCGCGCCCCCTCCGGCGGCAGCGCCACGTGGTGCTTGGTGAGGATCTCGCGCACGGTGCCGCTCTGGGCGCGCATCACCAGGCTGTGGGTCTCGGCCCACCAGTTGTGGTACTGGACGCCGCGCAGGATGCCGCCGCCGGAGATGCCGGTCACCGCGATGCTGACGTGGCGGCCGGGCACCAGCCGCTCCATGCTGATCGCCTCGTCGGGGTCGAAGCCGGCGGCTCGCACCGCCACCGCTTCATCCTCGTGGCGCACCCAGGGGCGGCAGTGCAGCTCGCCGCCGAGGCAGCGCATGGCACAGGCGGCGACGATCGCCTCCTGGGTGCCGCCAGAGCCGATCATGACGTCGATGCCGCTGCCCGGCCAGGCGGCCATCATCGCCGCCCCCACGTCGCCGTCGGAGATGAGCGCCACCCGCGCCCCGAGCGAGCGCACGTGCTCGAGGAGGGCCTGGTGGCGCGGCCGGTCGAGCATGATCACGGTGAGGTCCTGCACCTGCACGTCCATGGCGAAGGCGATGCGGCGCAGGTTGTTCTCGGGGGTGTCGGCGATGTCGACGGCGCCCTTGGCGGCTGGGCCGACGGCGATCTTGTGCATGTAGGCAACCGGTGGCGGCGAGAGGATGCCGCCCGGTTCCGCGGCCGCGGCGATGCTCAGCGCCTGGCTGAGCCCGCGCGAGACGAGGCTGACGCCGTCGACGGGGATGATGGCGAGGTCGACGTGGTCGCGACCGACGCCGATGCGCCGGCCGGCGGCGAGGTTGCTGTTGCCGGCGTCGGGCCCGATCACCACCCGGCCGTCGAAGGGCATGGCGACCAGCGCCTCCTCCATCACCCGTTGGCCCGCGTCGCGCGTGCCCGCCTTGTCACCACGTCCCAGCCAGCGGCCCACGGAGAGTGCCGCCGCCTCGGTGGCGCGGAGCAGCTCGAGGCCGCGGTGGCGGTCGCGGCCGACCTTGGCGGGTGCCGCCGCAAGGTCGGGAACGACGGTCTCGGCCATCGCCCCGATTATGGGTCCGCGCCCCCGGCAGAGCGTCAGCTCGGCCGCCCCCGGCCGAGCGTCAGCTCGGCGCGGCGCGATTCATCGCGCCGAGTGGGGAGTGAGCAGCGTCCGGCTTCGCCGGTGCTGCGAGAGGGGCGCATCGCCCCTCTGTGAAAAGCACGGGGTCCCCCGGCCGAGCGTCAGCTCGGCTGGGGTTGCGGGACGCCTATGACAGTCATCGGCGCGTCGAGGTCGGCTGGGGTGGCCTCGGCCGCCACCGCCGCCGCGCGCATGAACTCACGGAACAGCGGATGGGGCCGGTTGGGGCGCGAGCGAAACTCGGGGTGGAATTGCGAGCCCACGAAGAACGGGTGATCGCGCAACTCGACGATCTCCACCAACCGGCCGTTGGGTGAGGTGCCGCTGAACACCATGCCGGCAGCGGCGAGCCCGTCGCGATAGTGGTTGTTGAACTCGAAGCGGTGGCGGTGGCGCTCGTAGATGAGCGCCTCACCGTACGCCGCGGCGGCCAGCGTGCCGGGCACGAGCTTGCACGGGTAGACGCCCAACCGCATGGTGCCACCCTTGTTCTCGATGTCACGCTGCTCGGGCAGCAGGTCGATCACCGGCACCGCGGTGAAGGCGTTGAACTCGGTGGAGTTCGCGTCAGGAGCGTCAAGAACCTCGCGGGCGAAATCGACCACCGCGCACTGCATGCCCAGGCACAGCCCGAGGTACGGCACCCGGTGCTGGCGAGCAAAGCGGGACGCGAGGACCTTGCCCTCGATGCCGCGGTGACCGAAGCCGCCGGGAACAACGATGCCATCGGCACCCTCGAGCACGGCTGCGCCCGCCTCCAACTGCTCGGAGTTGACCCACTGGATGGTGAGCTCGACACCGGCGTTGACAGCGGCGTGACGCAGCGACTCGGTGACGCTGATGTAGGCGTCGGGCATCTCGACATACTTGCCCACCACTGCGATGCGCACCGGTGGCTTGTCGGCGCCGATGCGGGCCACCAGGTCGCGCCAGTCGGCGAGGTCGGGGGGCGAGGCGTCGATGCTGAGCATCGAGACGATGTAATCGCCCAGCCCGGTGTCCTCGAGGAGCAGCGGCACCTCGTAGATCGACCGCGCGTCGGGGACATTGATCACCGCGCGGCGCTCGACGTCACCGAAGAGGGCGATCTTCTCCTTGAGACCCTCGCTGATCGGCTGCTCGCTGCGGGCCACGATCACGTCGGGCTGGATGCCGATGCTGCGCAGCGTGTTGACGCTGTGCTGGGTCGGCTTGCTCTTGAACTCCTCGCTGGCGGCGACGTACGGGACCAGGGTGAGGTGCACATAGCAGACGTTGCTGCGTCCGACGTCGTTCTTGAGCTGGCGGATGGCCTCGAGGAACGGCAGCGACTCGATGTCGCCCACGGTTCCCCCCACCTCGACGATGACCACGTCCGGCTCGGGCAGCTCGTTCTCAGCGACACGCAGGATGCGCTGCTTGATCTCGTTGGTGATGTGCGGGATGACCTGGACGGTGCCGCCCAGGTAGTCGCCGCGACGCTCCTTGGCGATGACGCTGGAGTAGATCTTGCCGGTGGTGACGTTGCTGGCCTTGCTCAGGGCGACGTCGACGAAGCGCTCGTAGTGGCCCAGGTCGAGGTCGGTCTCGGCGCCGTCGTCGGTGACGAACACCTCACCGTGCTGGTAGGGCGACATCGTCCCGGGGTCGACGTTGAGGTAGGGATCGAGCTTCTGCATGCCCACGTGCAGCCCGCGCGCCTTGAGGATCGTGCCGATCGAGGCGGCGGTGATTCCCTTGCCCAGGGAGGAAACCACTCCCCCGGTCACAAATACGAACTTGGCCATGGGGAGCCTCCCTAGAGGTTTTCGACAGTCTACCAGCCACCCGCCTCCAGGGGTGAACCGATGTTCGCCCGCGTACGAGAACCCGAGCGAGCGCAGCGAGCCCGGCGCGATTCATCGAGCCGAGTGGGGAGTGAGCTGCGGCGGCTTTGCCGACGCGGCGAGAGGGGCGCATCGCCCCTCTGTGAAGTCACAGGGGTCCCCCGGCCAAGCGTCAGCTTGGTCGGGGCTCGAGGATGACGACCCGCGACTCGTCGGAGCCGCTGATCGCGCCGTTGAGGTTGAGCTTGGGGAGCGCCTGGTAGGTGCCCTCGGCCAGGCCCATCTCCTTGGCGAAGTGGTCGACCGGCTCGTACTCGCCGCTGCCCGGGGAGGCAGCGGATCGGTAGCGCACCGGCACCACGATCGCCGGTGAGAGGGTGTTGACCAGCTTGGTCGCCGCTGCAGGAGGCAGCGCGTCGCCGCCGCCGACGGGCGCGACCAGCACGTCGACGTGACCGAGGACGTCGATCTCCTCCTCGGTGAGCTGGCGGTCCAGCCGACCCACGCTGACCACCCGGACGTCGTCGATCTCCACGCGCATCAGGGTGCGGCCGTTACCGGCGTCGACGCCGCGAACCGTGACACCGCGCACCTCGAACTCGCCGGCCCCGGCGATCTCCTGGCTCTCGCCCGCGCTGTGGCGCAGCTTCTCCGGGTCGGTGCGGCCCTCGGTGCGGACGATCAGGTCGGGGCCGCTCTTGCCGAGCCCGGGCAGCTGGCCATCCGGAGGGTCGACCACGACCTGAACCTCGCGACCGCGAAGTCGCACGCACGACAGGCCAAGGTAGGTGATCTCCATCTCGCGGCATGGTAGCGGCGCGACGTCCGCCACCGTCCCGGTCAGTCGCCGGCGACAATGATCGTGACGGTTCGCGCGCCGCCGGTCGCGCCGGTGACCTGGAGAGTCGCCCGGTCGCCGATGACGAGGCCGAAGTCGCCGGGTTGAAACCCGTTGGCAGCGGTCACCGAGCTGCCGTTGACGGCGACGACGACGTCACCAGGGACGAGCACTCCCGCCGCCGGACCGGTGGCGTTGACGGTTCGGATGAGCGCTCCCTGGGGGATGCCCAGGGCGGCCGCCGCCGACGCGTCGACGAGCACGCTGCTGACGCCGAAGCTGGCGGCCGAGACGGGCGAGCCGCGCTGGGCGCCGGTCACCAGTGTGGCGGCGTCGCGACCGGACGCCGCCAGCACGCCGGACGCGCCGGGAACGGCGGTGACCACGCCGAGGACGGCGCCGGTGGCGTCGACCAGCGGCGCCCCCTCGGCATCGGGGGCCGGCGTGGAGTCCACGGCGATCAGGTCGGCGAGGTCGACCTGGCCATCGCTCGCGTTCATGCCGACGGCGGCAACCACGCCACTGCGCGTGGTCAGGGTGCCGACCGCCGGGTGGTAGGCGACCACGGCCAGGTCGCCGATGTGCGGGTCCTGGCCGGCGATCTTCAGCGGCGTCATGCCGGTGGCCCCGGCCGCCCGGAGCACGACGATGCCGTCGGGGATGTCGCTGGCGGCGATGACGGCGTTGTAGCCCTTGCCGTCGGCCGTGGCCACCCGCAGCCGCGAGGCGCCACGCACCGCCTGCGCGGAGGTGACCACGAGTCCGTCGGCGCTGACCGCGAAGCCCTCGGCGAGCCCGGTTGCCTGGCCCGTGGCCAGCTGGGCCGCGGTGACCGGCGTGGTGCTGACGGTCACCAGCGACGGCTGCACCGCGGCCGCGATGTCACCGACCGAGATCGCCCCGCCCCCCGTCTTGGTCTGGGTGACCACCCGTTGCACCGGGCCGAAGTGCGTGTACACGCCCCAGGCGCCGAGGCCCCCACCGATGACCCCGACACAGGCGCTGAGCACCACGGCGGCCAGCAGCCGCGACCCCGACGCCTGCGCGGCGCTCACTGCTGACGCGCAGGCTCGCGCAGCGACAGGTAGCGAACGATCCCGGCGGCGTTGCTGTGCACCCCGTTGAGCACCTCGAACTTCTCCCTCACCTCGGGCGCCAGGTCGGCGGGAGCGCTGGCGAACGCGTCGGCAAGGGCGGCGGCGACGTCGTCGATGCCGGCCTCCTCGCTCTCACGCATGGTCCGATCGGCGACCTCCACCCACTGGTTGAGCATCTCCTCGGCCTCGACGAGCGTCTCGAACGGGTGGTCCACGGGCCCGTAATGGGTGAGCACCACCTGGGAGGGACGCAGCTCGGCGAACCGGCGCAGGCTTCGCGTGGCCTGCTCGAGGTCGAAGTCCGGCGGCGGCGTCGCCGGGCGGAGGATGCCAAAGTCCGGCAGCTTGACACCGACCGCGTCGCCGACCAGCAGCGTGCCGGTCTGCTCGTCGAGCACGGCGTGGTGGTGCTTGGCGTGACCGGGCGAATCGACCAGCGTCAGGAAATGCCCATCGCCGAGGTCGACGCGATAGCCGTCGCCCGCGGCCACCAGCCGGTCCTCGGCCACCGGCAGCATGCGCCCGTACAGGCTGTCGAGCAGCGGCCCGTACACGCGTGAAGCGCTGTCGATGAGCCGGGTGGGATCGAGAAGGTGGCGCGCGCCACGCTCGTGGACGACGACGGTGGCGTTGGGGAACGCCGCGGCGATGTCGCCGACGCCCCCCGCGTGGTCGAGATGGATGTGCGTCACCACGATCCAGCGAAGGTCCGATGCGTCCAGGCCTGCGGCGCTCAATGCCTCGAGCACCGCGGGCGCGCTGGTCTGCGATCCGGTCTCGACGAGCGCAGGCTGCGTGCCCTCGATGAGGAAGCCCGCGGTCATCCGGTCCATGCCACCGAGCATGGTGTCGACCTGGCGAATCCCGGGCGCGATCACGTCCACGCCAGCAGCCTATACAAACAGGCTCCGACGGGCGTCGCTACGGGGTCGGGCCGGGCGTCGCAGACGCCGCCGGCGACGCGCCGGCCGGCGGCTTCTGCTGGAGGAGCGCGCTCAGCTGGGCGGCGTCGGACTTGACGATGTCCTCCTCCTTGCCGAAGGTGGTGAAGTCGTTCTTCTGGAGCGCCGCCTGCGCGGCGGTCTGGTGCGTCAGGAGATCGTTGAGCAGCGCCAGCTCCTGGCTGGTGAAGTTCGCCGTCGACGGCGGCGTGATGGTGGTCGGTGTCGTCGGCGTTGTCGGCGTGGTCGGCGTCGTCGGACTGGTGGGCAAGCCCGGGATGGGCTGGGTGGTGTTGAGCAGCGTCTGCAGCGCCAGCGGGAACGACGCGCCCTGGGCGACGGTGTTCTGGGTGCCCACGATGACCTCGTGGAGCTGCGGGAAGGCGGTGCCGCCGGCGGCGCCGTTGGCGAGCACGTAGAGAGGTCGCACGTAGAGGAACGAGTCGTTGTTGAAGGGCAGCACGATGACGTTGCCGAGGATGACCGATGAGCCGTGCTGGCTGAGCAGGCTGATCTCCGGGCTGATGATCGGGTCGGTGTTGATGTTGTTGTCGAACTGCAGTGGGCCGAGGACGTTGACCGAGTTGTTGAGCGGCACGGCGATCAGCTTGGGGTGGTTGGTGGTCGTGTAGTCCGACTGCGCGGCCAGCCACGCCGTCATGTTGTTGGCGCTGCCTCCATTGGTGCTCGCCGGCGAGAACGACTGGAACAGGATGAAGCTCGGCTGTGAGTCGCCCGGCAGCGTGACCTCGACGTAGTACGGAGTGGTGTCCTGCTGGGCGCCGTTGAGCTGCTGCTGGGCGATGCGATAGCGGTCGCTGCCGTTGAAGAACACCGAGGCGCTGCTGACGTGGACGTTGGCGTACACGTGCGACTGGGCGGTGAACAGGTCCTCCGGGTAGCGCAGGTGCGCCCGCAGCGTCGAGTTCATCGAGCTGAGCGGTTGCAGAAGGCCTGGATAGATCGCGTTCCATGCCGCGGTGATCGGCTCGTCGAGGTTGACGGCGTACAGCGTCACCGCACAGGTGCGGGCGTCGACGACGGCCTTGACCGCGTTGCGCATGTACGAGGAGCCGTTCTCGATCGCGGACTCGGGGAACCGGTCGGTCTGGACGTAGGCATCAGCGACGTAGTCGAGGTGGCCGGTGCTGCTGTCGACCACCACATACGGGTCACCGTCGACCTTGAGGAAGGGGGCGATGCTGCTGATGCGGTCCTGCACCTCGCGGTGCACCAGAACCCGGCTGTTGCTGGTGAGCGAGTTGTTGAGAAAGAGGTCGAGGCTGCCGAACGAGTCGACCGAGACCGCCAGCTTGTCGAAGATGTTGCCCACCGCGATGCCCTGCATCTCGCTGCCGGCGTGGAAGGTGGCGTCGCCGCCGCCGGCGGGGTAGTCGAACTCGCTCTGCTGGGTGCCGGTGACCACCGGCTGGGTGGTCGACAGACCGCAGTAGATGCGCGGATCACCGGCGGCTCCATTGAAGTCGAGCGACGGCGGAGCGTCAGCTGCCACCTGCTTCATGGGCTGCTGGCCGACCAGCACCTGCGGCTTGCCCTCGGCGGCGACGGCGTTGACCGAGACGGCGGTGATGCCGTAGCCGTGTGTGTAGTTGAGCGCGGTGTTGACGAAGGACGCGTTGGGGATGTCGCCCTCGGCGATCTCGCGCGGGCCGAGCATGACCTCGGTGTCGCCGCTGCCACCCGACGAGGGGTATCGATCGACGGTGATGGTCGGGTAGGTCTGGTAGCTGCGACTGCGATCGATCTGGTTGAACGTGTCGGGCAGCTGCGTGACGTCCTGGATGCGCACGTTGCGTAGCGTCCCGGGATCGGCGCCGAGGTCGGCGAGCGTGGGCGCACCAACGGTCCCGAAGCTGCGGACCTCGACGTCGGATGGCATCAGTGCCCACGCGTAGCGACTGGTTGCGAGGTAGTCGTTGATCGACGGCGTCTGGGCCACCTGCGCGTTGGGGTTGACCGACGCGCCCTGGTAGATGAGGGCGGGCACTCCCTGCACGACGCCGGCGAGGATGAGCCAGCCCACCAGGGTGCCGGCGAAGATGGCCGCGCTCGACGTGGTCCTGCGCGAGCGCCTCACCAGGACGAGGGCGAGCGTGACGCCGGCAAGCACCAGCGCCACCCACTGCAGGACACCGAGAACCGGGCGGGTGACGTTGCGCTGGGTGGCGTCGAGGCCGACAAAGTTGTCGTGCTGCGCCGTGGCGAGGTGGTACACGCCGAAGTGCGCACCGAGGGCCGCCAGCACGAAGATCCCGGCAAGGCAGAACCCGGCATGGGTGACCGCTGAGCTGAACCCCGCCTCGAAGCTGCGCCCCTCCGGCGGCTTGACCGGGAGGGTGACCTCGGTGGGTGTGTTGGCCAGCGAGAACGATGCCGCCGCAAGACCGATGGCGCCGAGCAGGCCCACGATCGCCACGGCCCAGAGGAGTGCCTGGATGTCGTCGAGCACGGGCAGGGTGAAGATGAAGAAGGAGTAGTCCTGTTGGAAGACGGGATCGGTGGCCCCGAACGATTGCCCGTGCAGCCACAGCAGGACGTCCTGCCACTGCCCGGCGAGGAACGCGCCTCCGGCGATGCCGGCGATCACGGCGATGGCGACACCCACCCACAACGCGATCCGCCCGCCGTACTTGTCGAGGTTGCGCGCCGCGCGCGTCCACCCGACGATGCTGGCGGCGACGCCGCCGCCGGTGATCACCGCACCGATCACGAACAGGATCACCTGGGCGAGGAACGGCGTCCAGAACACGTTGGTGTGGTTGAGGCTCGCGTAGTACAGGTAGCTGGCTCGCAGCCCGAGCAACCAGCGGCCGATGACGACCACCGCGATGATCGCGACGATGACGATGCCGCCGATCCGCCGGCCGCGGTGTCGTTCGGGTGGGCCACCTCCCGTCCGGACCACGCGCGGACCACGTCGCCGCCGGAGGATCTCCTCCGGGTCGAAGCCGAATGCGCTCACCGGCGATTCAACAGCAACCGCACGTCAAACGGGTCGCGGCGGCGGCGCACGCGGCGGGTCACCTCCGGGCGGACCTGGATCATGTAGGGCTCCTGCTGACGGAGCACCTCCTCGATGGCGTCGGCGATGACCATCCCCTCACGGATGGTGGGCACGCGTTCGGACAGCGCGTCGGCCATGCCCTCGGTGACCAGGGTCATGTTCAGCTCGTGTGCCTGCTCGAGGATGTTGAGGCAGTCGTCGAGGCGGCGCAGCCGGACGCGCCGCTCCTCACCCCCGGTGTCCAACTGGACCATCTCACCCACGGTAGCTCATGGCGGTCCGATAGGGGTAGTCGGTATCACACGGCGGCCGCAGCCTTCTTGCGCCGCCCGTTGGGCGACGGCCGCGCTCGCGGGCTCAGCGCAGCCGCCGACGGAACCGGGTCGCGGCGGCGGAGCAGCGGGCGCAGGTACTCGCCGGTGGCGCTGCGTGGCTCGGCGACGATCTCCTCGGGGGTGCCCACGGCGAGCACCTCACCACCGCCGTCACCGCCATCGGGGCCGAGGTCGATGACGTGATCCGCCGTCTTGATGACGTCGAGGTTGTGCTCGATGACGATCACCGTGTTGCCCGCGTCGACGAGGCGATGGAGCACCACCAGCAGCTTCTCGACGTCGGCGAAGTGCAGGCCGGTGGTGGGCTCGTCGAGGATGTACACGGTGCTCCCGGTGCCTCGCCGGCTCAACTCGGTGCTGAGCTTGACGCGCTGCGCCTCTCCCCCACTGAGCTGGGTCGCCGGCTGGCCGAGGCGGATGTAGCCCAGCCCGACGTCCTGCAGGGTTCGAAGCTTGCGCAGGATCCTCGGCTGGTTCTCGAAGAGACCGGCCGCTTCGTCGACGGTCATGGCGAGCACGTCGGCGATGCTCCTGTCACGGAACAGCACCTGCAGCGCCTCTCGGTTGTAGCGTCTGCCCTTGCACACCTCGCAGGTCACATAGATGTCAGGAAGGAAGTGCATCTCGATCTTGATCATCCCGTCGCCGGCACACGCCTCACATCGTCCGCCCGCAACGTTGAACGAGAAGCGTCCCGGCTTGTAGCCGCGCACGCGCGCTTCGGGAAGCTTGGCGAAGAGCTCGCGGATATCGGTGAACACGCCGACGTAGGTGGCGGGGTTGCTGCGCGGGGTCCGGCCGATCGGAGACTGGTCCACGTCGATCACCTTGTCGACGTTCTTGAGCCCGTCCACCCCGGCGTGAGCGCCCGGGCGTTGCTTGGCTCGGTAGAGGAACTGGGCCAGCCTCCGGTAGAGGATGTCGTTGACGAGCGTGCTCTTGCCGCTGCCGCTGACTCCGGTGACGCAGATGAACGTGCCCATCGGGAACGTGACGTCCACCGACTTGAGGTTGTTCTCGCGCGCGCCGCGCACCACCAGCTGCTTGCCACTCCCGCGGCGGCGGATCAGCGGGAGGGGAATCGCCCGCTCACCCTTGAGGAACTGCGCGGTGACGCTGGCCGGGACAGCGAGCACCTCGTCGATGGTCCCGGCGGCGACGACATGGCCGCCGTGCTCACCGGCGCCGGGACCGACGTCGACGACGTAGTCGGCTGCCCGGATGGTGTCCTCGTCGTGCTCGATGACGATGACCGTGTTGCCGATGTCGCGCAGACTCTCGAGCGTGCGGATCAGCTTGTGGTTGTCGCGCTGGTGCAACCCGATCGACGGTTCGTCGAGGATGTAGAGCACGCCCATCAGCCGGCTGCCGATCTGGGTGGCAAGGCGGATGCGCTGCGCCTCACCGCCGCTCAGGGTGGCCGCGCCACGATCGAGTGTCAGGTAGTCGAGCCCGACATCGTGGAGGAAGCCGAGCCGTTCACGAACCTCCTTGAGGACCTGGCGCGCGATCAGGTT
>DATBEL010000118.1:0-25946 GCA_036276135.1 Candidatus Dormiibacterota bacterium | reverse complement strand
CGATCGTCGAGTTCCTGGTCAGCGATGCGGCGGCCCCGCTGTCGGGCACCAACATCCCCATCAACAGCAACCGCTGATCCGGGGACCCACTGTTGGCCGGGCGCCGCGGGCGGCACCGGGTGGCATAGTGGGGCGATGGCCGAGCCAACGCCGTTGCCGATGCGCCCGTCCCGCGACCAGCCCGTCACCCAGAGCGACGACGCCGGCGACGATCCCGTCGCGGGTCTTGTCGAGAAGCTGATTCGCGAGCTCGGCGAGGACACCGAGCGCGAAGGGTTGCTGCACACCCCTGACCGCGTGGCCCGCAGCCTCCGCTTCCTGCTCAGCGGGTACGACCACAACGTCGCCGACGTCATCAATGGTGCGGTGTTCGCGGAGGCGTACCGGGAGATGGTGCTGGTCCGCGACATCGAGGTCTACTCGATCTGTGAGCACCACCTGCTGCCCTTCTTCGGGAGGGCCCACGTGGCCTACCTTCCACGCGGACGCATCCTCGGGCTCAGCAAGGTGCCCCGCATCGTCGAGGTCTTTGCCCGCCGCCTCCAGGTCCAGGAGCGACTGACCACGCAGATCGCCACCGCGCTTGACGACGCGCTCGATCCCTACGGCAGCGCCGTGGTGATCGAGGCGTCGCACCTCTGCATGATGATGCGCGGTGTCGAGAAGCAGAACAGCCGCACGGTGACGTCCGCGCTCACCGGCGCCTTCCAGGACGACCCCAAGTGCCGGGGCGAGTTCCTCGACCTCCTGGGACGCACCTGAGCGCCCTCAGCGCACCCCCACGACGGCCACGTCGAGAACCATGACCAGGCCGCCGGCCACGAAGATGGCGACGCCGAGCGCCAGGTGCACCCACCGGATCGGTGGCTCGCGGCGCCCCCTCGCCCTGCTGACAACGGTGACCCCTGCGAGGCCGAGCCCGGCAGCGATGAGGATGGTTGCCGGCACCCCGAGCAGGCTGCTGAGCAGGTCACGCACCGCCGCAGTCTAGGAAGCGGACATTCGGGCCGCGCTCGGCTGGCGGCCGGCGTGCTGCCTCTACCATGGACGCGATGTCAGCCATCGCTCTCAGCACAGCTTCGGACGACACCCTCGCGGGGGTGATCGCTGCCCGCGGGGGACCCCCGTTCAGGGTGGCGCAGCTGCGCCGGGCCGCGTGGCAGCCCTTCATCACCGACCTTGACGACATCCGTCAGTTCCCCGAGGCGCTGCGCCACGCGCTGGCGGGCGACCTCCAGTTCTCAACCGTCGGCGTCGGCGCGGAGAGCGAGGCCGATGCGGGTCTGACGGTGAAGCTGCTCTGCCGGCTGGGGGACGGGCAGACCGTCGAGACGGTGGCGATGGAGACGCCGGCCCGGCAGCGCTCACGGCGGCGATCGACGATCTGCGTCAGCACCCAGGTGGGCTGCGCCGTCGGCTGCCCGTTCTGCGCCACCGGACGCATGGGCCTGCGGCGCTCGTGCACCCCCGCGGAGGTGGTCGACCAGGTGCGCGTTGCCGCCGCCGCCCTGCATCGGCGCGGGCTGGGCCCGGTGACCCACGTCGTGTACATGGGCATGGGCGAGCCGCTGGCCGCCTACGACACCACGGTGGCCTCGCTGCGGGTCCTCACCGGTGAGGGCGGGATCAGCGCGCGGCGGATCACCGTCTCGACCAGCGGTGTGGTACCCGCCATCCGGCGGCTCGGGGACGAGGGAATCGCCTGCACCCTGGCCATCTCGCTGCACGCAGCCACCGACGAGCTGCGCGATCGCCTGGTGCCGCTCAACCGCGCTCACCCCATCGCCAGCCTGGTCGAGGCGGGCACCGACTACGCGCGGCACACCGGCCGGCGGCTGAGCTTCGAGTGGTGCCTGATCGGTGGTGTCAACGACTCGCGCGAGCAGGCCCGTGGCCTGGCCGAGCTCGCCCGCCGCGCCCATGCGCACGTCAACGTGATCCCGATGAATCACGTCGACGGGAGCCCGTGGGGACCGCCGGACCGGCGTGGCGAGCTCGCGTTCCTCGCGGAGCTCGGGGGCACGGCCGTCACCGTCCGTGACACACGGGGCGGCGACACCGACGCCGCGTGCGGCCAGCTGCGCGCCGAGCTCGAGCAGCGGCGGATGCTTCGCGCTGACGGCACGCTGTCGCCGCCGCAGCGCGCACCGGCCGTCTGAGCACACCGAGGAGCCGTCGTGCGCCATGACGACGCGGACTGCATGGACCTCGCCCTGGCGTCGGCGGCGCTGGCCGACCACGCCACCAGCCCCAACCCGATGGTGGGCGCCGTGGTCGCGAGCGGCGGCGAGGTGGTCGCCACGGGCCACCATCAGCGGGCGGGGGAGCCGCACGCGGAGGTCCTCGCGCTGGGGGCTGCGGGCGAGGCCGCGCGCGGCGCCGACCTCTTCGTCACCCTCGAGCCCTGCACCGTCCACGGCCGCACCCCGCCCTGCATCGATGCGGTCATCGCCGCCGGGCCCCGACGGGTGGTGGTGGCGATGCTCGACCCCAACCCCGCCGTCTCCGGCCGCGGCGTGGCCGCGCTCGAGGCCGCCGGTGTGCCCGTCGAGGTCGGCCTCGGCGGCGACCAGGCAGAGCGGCTCAACCGCTTCTACCTGACCCACATGCGGACCGGGCTGCCCTACATGACCGCCAAGTTCGCCGCGTCGCTCGACGGTCGCATCGCCACCCACACCGGCGAATCGCGCTGGATCAGCTCAGGGCCGTCCCGCCGGCTGGCCCACCTGCTGAGGCGCCGCCACGACGCCGTCCTGGTCGGGGCGGGCACGGTGGTGGACGATGACCCGGAGTTGAGCGTCCGCCTCGACGAGGACGGCAGGCAGCCGCTGCGGGTTGTCGTCGACAGCCGGTTGCGCATCCCGACCACGGCTCGGCTGCTGCAGCCGGGCGGCGGCAAGGTGCTGATCGCGACCACGCGGCTCGCCCCGCGCGAGAGCATCGCCGCCCTCGAGCGGGCCGGGGCCGAGGTGCTCGTGCTCCCCGACGCCGGCGGCCGCGTCGACCTGGTGGCGCTGCTCCGTGCGCTTGGCCGGCGCCAGGTGATCAGCGTGCTCGCCGAGGGGGGCGCGGAGTTGCTCGGCAGTCTCCTCGATCTTCGCGCGATCGACGCGGTGGTTGCCATCCTGGCGCCGCGCCTGATCGGCGGGGCCTCGGCGACGGGGGCCTTCGGCGGCCAGGGGGTCGCAAAGCTCACCGACGCACTCGAGCTCCGGGACCTCGAGGTGGAGCGGTTGGGTGGCGATCTGATCGTGACCGGGTACTGTGTGCGGTAGATGTTCAGCGGGATCGTGGAGGAGCTCGGCCGCTTCGACAGCATCGACCTCGCCGCCGGTCGAGTGCGGATCAACTGCGGCGAGGTGCTTCGCGGCGCCCGCCGCGGCGACAGCATCGCCGTCAGCGGCTGTTGCCTGACCGTCAGCGATTTCATCAGCGGCGGCTTCCTCGCCGACGTCATGCCCGAGACGCTGCAGCGAACGACGCTCGCGGGGTTGGCCGCGGGCGATGCGGTCAACCTCGAGGCGGCCATGCGCCACGACGGCCGGGTCGGCGGCCACCTCGTCACCGGGCACGTCGACGGCGTCGGCGCCGTGACCGGCACTCGCGCCGACGGCAACGCGACCTGGGTGACGGTGGCGCCGCCCGCGCACCTGATGCCGCTGCTCGTCGAGAAGGGATGTGTCGCCATCGACGGGATCAGCCTGACCGTCGTCGACGTCGGCGACGCCGACTTCACCGTCTCGCTGATCCCGTTCACGCGCGACCGCACCACGGCCGGTTCCTGGGCAGCCGGGACCGCCGTGAACCTGGAGGCCGACCTGGTGGCAAAGTACGTGCAGCGCGGCATCGCCGCGCAGTTGCGCACGGCTCGGTCGGTCGTGCTCACCGCGGAGGCCTGACGTGCCACTGTGCAGCCCCGAGCAGGCCGTCGAGGACATCGGCGAGGGCCGTTTCGTGATCATCGTCGACGACGAGGACCGCGAGAACGAGGGCGACCTCGCCATCGCAGCCGACCGGGTCACGCCCGAGGCGGTCAACTTCATGGCCACCCACGCCCGCGGCCTGGTGTGCGTGGCGTGCGAGGGGTGGCGCCTCGACGAGCTTGGTCTTTCCGCCATGGTTGACAACAACACGTCGCAGTTCGGCACCGCCTTCACGGTCAGCGTCGACGCCGTCGGTCGTGGCGTGACCACGGGGATCTCCGCGTTCGACCGCGCGACGACGATCCGGCTGCTCTGCGACGAGCACGCGCGTCCCGTCGACTTCGCCAAGCCGGGACACACCTTTCCCCTGCGTGCCGCGACCGGGGGCGTGCTCGAGCGCGCCGGCCAGACCGAGGCGATCGTCGACCTCTGCAAGGCCGCCGGTCGCTTTCCCGCCGGCGTGATCTGCGAGATCATGCGCGAGGACGGCACCATGGCCCGGCGCGCCGACCTCGACACCTTCGCCGCCGAGCACAACGTCAACATCGTCGCCATCAGCGACCTCATCGCCTACCGCCGCCGCAGCGAACGCCTGGTGGTGCGCGGCGCCACAACGTCGCTGCCCATCGACGACGGCGTGGTCACCATCCACGCCTACGAGGACGTGATCACCGGGGCCACCCACGTGGCGCTCTGTTGGGGTGAGGTGGCCGACGGGGATCCCGTGATGGTGCGCGTCCACAGCGAATGCCTCACCGGCGACGTCTTCGGATCGCAGCGGTGCGACTGTCGCGCCCAGCTGGAGCGGGCCATGACGATCATCGGCGAGGCGGGTCGCGGCGTCCTCGTCTACCTCCGCCAGGAGGGGAGGGGCATCGGCCTGATGGACAAGCTCCGCGCCTACGCCCTCCAGGATCGCGGCCTCGACACCGTCGAGGCCAACCAGCACCTCGGCCTGCCCATCGACAAGCGCGACTACGGCATCGGCCAGCAGATCCTCGCCGACCTCGGCGTGCAGCGAATCCGCGTCCTCACCAACAACCCTCGGAAGTATTACGGCCTCTCAGGCTACGGCCTCGAGGTCGTCGACCAGGTGCCACTGGTGATCCCGTCGACAGCCCACAACCGCCGCTACCTGGAGGCCAAGCGAACCAAGCTGGGCCACCTCCTCGACACCCAGGTGCTCGACGCCGGCTGAGTCAGTGGCAGGAGCTGGCGAAGCCGCTGAGGGCAGTCCTCAGCCCTTGATGATGTTGTGAACCTGCGAGATCTGCGGCTGCCCGGGATCAGCTCCAACCTCGGTCATGATCGGCACCAGGGTCGCCCCGAACGCATCGAATGACTCCTGGGACTCCCAAACGTCGAAGACCTGGATCAGGCCATCCGCCTCGAAAGCGACGTGATAGAGCCTCCCCGCCGGCGCGCCGGCACCCGCAGCCTCGAGCTTCTTGATGGTCTCGTCATAGCGCTCTTTGGTGAACGAGCTTGGCGCGAAATAAAAGCCGAGTGCCATGGCCATAGTCCCCCCGCAACACCTGTTGGATGCTCGTCGGCGAACACATCCGACCGAGCCACGTGAGCATTGGATCCTAACGTCCAGAACGCGGTGTCATGGGGCGAGAATCCGCCCAATCCCCGGGTCGGGTTACGTCCGCCACCCAGTGGCGCAGAAAAGCGTGCACGGGCCGAGGACCTGCCTTTACCTCGCCCCGGTAAGGGGAGCGGGACGCTACAAGTGCCGTCCGGCGCCGAGTGGCGCCGAGGGGTAAGAATCCCCGCGCCCGAGGCACCCGCGCGAAATATCTGGGACGATGCGCCCGTGGACGTGCACACCGGCAAGCTCGATGCCACCGGGATGCGGTTTGGCATCGCGGTCGGGCGCTTCAACGACGTCGTGTCGCAGCGGCTCCTCGAGGGCGCGGTCGACACCCTGGTCCGCCACGGCGCGCGCGACGCGGACCTGGTCGTCGCCTGGGTGCCGGGGTCGTTCGAGATCCCGGTGGCTGCGAAGGAGCTGGCCGAGCACGGCAACGTCGACGCGGTGATCTGCCTCGGCGTCGTCATCCGCGGCGCCACCACCCATTTCGACCTGGTTGCGAGCGAAGCCGCCCGCGGGGTCGGCGCGGTCCACGCCGCGACGGGCATCCCCGCGAGCTTCGGCGTGGTCACCGCCGAGAATCTGGAGCAGGCGCTGGACCGGGCCGGCGGCAAGTCCGGCAACAAGGGCGCCGACGCCGCAATGGCGGCGGTCGAGATGGTCAGCCTGCTACGCGCCATTCGCCGCCCGCGACCGGCGGCGCGGCGCACCGCCGCTTCCTGAGCAGGTCGCGGCGCCGGATGCGCATCGTCTCCCTCCTGCCCAGTGCCACCGAGCTCCTCTTCGCCATCGGCGCCGGCGACGAGGTGGTGGCGGTGACCCACGAATGCGACCATCCGCCGGCCGCCCGGGCGCTTCCCGCGGTCACCGCCAACGTGCTCGACCACCAGGCGCAGCCGTCGGCCGTCATCGACCGCCACATCCACCGGGCCAGGCATGACGGATCGAGCATCTACGCTCTCGACCTCCCCGCCCTGGAGGCGTTACGCCCGGACCTCATCGTCACCCAGGAGCTCTGTGATGTCTGTGCGGTGGCTTACCGCGACGTCGCCGCCGCCGTCCGCCGGCTGCCCGGATCCGTTGATGTCCTCTCCCTCGAGCCGGGCACGCTCGCGGACATCGTGGCCACGGCGACGACGCTGGGTGAGGTGACCGAACACCAGCGAGAGGCGGCAGCTCTCGCGGCCTCGATGAGCGAGCGGATCGCTGCCGTGGCGAGCAGCCCACGTCCGCGACCGGAGCCGGTGACCGTGTGTGTCGAGTGGACCGATCCGATCATGGCCGGCGGTCACTGGGTGCCGGAGATGGTCCGGATCAGCGGTGGCCGCGACCCGCTGGGCCTTGCCGGTGAGCCGTCTCGCTACGTCGAATGGGACACAGTTCGCGAGGCGCATCCCGACGTGATGGTGCTGATGCCCTGTGGTTTTGGGCTCGACCGCACCATCGAGCTGGCCCCGGAGATCACCGCGCGCCCCGGCTTCGGTGAGCTGCCCTGCGCGCGCAGCGGCCGGGTGGCCGCGGTCGACGGCTCAGCCTTCTTCAACCGCCCCGGTCCGCGCATCGTGGACGGACTGGAGCTCATGGCGGTGGTGCTCCGGGCCGAGCCCGGCTCGCCCCTGCCCCGGGGCGCTGCCTGGGTGACCGTTGGCTAGCGAGCGGCCTTGGCCTGGGTGCGGATGCAGCGGGTGCAGATCTTTGCTCGCACCAGCCGGCCCCCGCGCAGGATGTGCTGCGACTGCAGGTTGGGCATGAAGCGCCGCCGGGTGTGCCGCTTGGAATGGCTCACGTTGTTGCCCGACATCGGGCCCTTTCCGCAGACGTCGCAGCGCTGAGACATGGTGTGGTGATCTTTCCCAAAAACAGCCCACCGCCGAAAGCGGGGGTACGGCGTACTAGAATTGCGCCCCGCCACGCACGTGGCCTTGGCGCGCCCCGGACACAGTTCCGGGAGATCGCCGACGATAACACATGGCCGCGGAGCGGCTTATGGGATCCGACGTGACGAGCAAGACCAAGGCCCCGCATGCCCTGACCCGCACCGAAAGCCTCGGTCGGATCGAGGTGTCGCCGCGTGTTGTGGCGTCCATCGTCGGCCACGCCGCCAATGAGTGCTATGGCGTGGTCGGCATGGCAGCACGAGGACTGCGTGACGGCATCGCCGAGCGCCTCAACCGCGAGAACGTCCACCGTGGCGTCGAGCTCGAGGTGCGCGACGATGGCATCCTCATCGAGCTCTACATCATCGCCCAGTACGGCACGCGGATCAGTGAGGTGGCACACAACCTGATGAGCGTGGTGCGCTACGCCGTCGAGAAGTCGCTGGGGCTGCCTGTCCTCGCCGTCAACGTCAATGTCCAGGGCATTCACCTGGAGAGCGACGATGCCCGGAGCTGAGGTGGGGTCCAAGCTGACCCTGTTGCGCGAGCCACTCCTCGAGGTCGGCGGTGAGCAGGTGCTCGTGGCGCTGCGCAGCGCGCTGGCCTGGCTGCAGGCCAACCAGGAGGAGATCAACGACCTCAACGTGTTCCCCGTCCCCGACGGTGACACCGGCTCGAACATGTACCTGACGCTGCGAAGTGCGGTCGAAGAGGCCCAGGACGCCACGCAGGCAGGTTCCGCCTCGGCGGTGCTGGCGGCGGCGGCGCACGGATCGCTGATGGGCGCCCGAGGCAACAGTGGCGTGATCCTGTCGCAGATCCTCCGCGGGCTCGCCCAGGGGGTGGGGGCACATCCGCGGCTCGACGCCTCCAACTGGGCACAGGGGCTGCACGAGGCCAGGACGGTGGCCTACAAGGCGGTGATGAAGCCCACCGAGGGCACCATCCTGACCGTCGTTCGCGAAGCTGCCGACGCGGCGGCCAAGGCGGCCGAGGACAGCGCCGACATCGTCATCGTGCTCGAGCAGGCGGTCCGCGCCAGCCACGCCGCCGTTGAGCGCACCACCGAGCAGCTCCAGGTGCTGCGCGACGCAGGGGTCGTCGACGCCGGCGGATTCGGGTTCGCTGTCATCCTTGAGGGGCTGAGCCGCTCCATCGCCGATCCACACGCGGCGCAGCCGTCCGAGCGCACACCGCGCCGGCGCTCCGGCGAGGGGCGCGTCCAGCTCCCCTTCGCCGAGGACGCGCCCAAGCCCGCCAAGCGGCCCGCCGTGCGGCGCGGTGCCGCGGCGGTGAAGATGAAGGAGGAGGGCTGGGGGTACTGCACGGAGTTCCTCATCCACGGAGCGGACCTGGACGTCGACAGCCTGCGCAATGAGCTCGGCGCGCTCGGTGAGTCCGCGTTGGTCGTCGGTGACGCCACGCTGGTTCGCGTCCACATCCACACCGGCGAGCCGGCGCCGCTGATCGCGCTGGCGTCCCGTCGCGGCCGGCTGAGCAAGCTCAAGGTCGAGGACATGTCAGCGCAGCACCACGAGGTGCTCGAGCGCGCCGACGCCGACGACGGAGGCTCCGGCGCGGTTGCGCCCGCTGCCGAGAGCAAGCCGCGCAAGGCCCTCGGTGTGGTCTCGGTCGCCGCCGGTGGCGGTTTCCGGGACATCCTCGCCAGCCTCGGCGCCGACAGCGTCGTCGAGGGTGGGCAGACCATGAACCCGTCGATCGAGGACCTCATCAACGCGGTGCGCTCGGCTCATGCCGACGCCGTCGTGCTGCTGCCCAACAACAGCAACGTCATCCTCACCGCCGAGCAGGTCGACGGCCTGGTCGACGACGTCGAGGTTCGCGTCGTGCCCACCCGCAACCTTCCCCAGGGCATCACGGCGCTGCTCGCGCTCGAGCCCGATGCAGGGCTCGACGCCAACAGCTCGCGGATGGCGGCCGCGGTCGAGGATGTGCACGCGCTCGAGGTCACCCGCGCCGTGCGTAACAGCACCGCGGGCGGCCGGCGCATCAAGGCGGGTGACGTGCTCGGCATCCTCGACGATGAGATCGCCGAGGTCGGTGCCGACGAGCGCGGCGTCATCGAGGCCGTTCTGCGCGGCCTGGACAAAGCGCCCGAGCTGGTGACGGTGTACCGCGGCGGCAAGGTCGACGAGGCGGCCGCAGAGATGCTGGTCGGCGGCCTGCGTGTCGAGTTCCCGGCCACGGAGTTCGAGCTGCACGACGGTGGCCAGGAGCACTACGCGTACGTCCTCTCCCTGGAATGAGCGCGTGATCAGGGTCGTCACGGATTCCACGTCGGACATCCTGCCGGCCGCCGCGGCGCAGCTCGGCGTCGACGTCGTCCCCCTGACGGTGCGCTTCGGTGACGAGCAGTTCCGCGACGGTGTGGACCTCAGCCCTGAGCAGTTCTACGGCCGTCTCTCCGACACCCCGGTGCAGCCGAGCACGTCACAGCCGACGCCCGAGCAGTTCGCCGAGGTGTACAGGCGGCACGCGGACGCAGGGGATTCGGTCGTGTCCGTCCATATCTCGGCGAAGCTGAGCGGCACCATCCAGTCGGCGAGCCTGGCGGCGCAGGAATTCGGCGACGGAGTGGTCCGCGTCGTCGATTCGATGACGGTCAGCGCCGGCACGCAGTTCCTGGTGCGCGGCGCGCTCGCCGACATCGCCGCCGGCGCCGGCCAGGACGAGGTCGTCGAGCACATGGAGGAGCGACGCGAGCGCATCGGTGTCTACGTGCTGCTCGACACGCTCACCTACCTGCAGCGCGGCGGCCGGATCGGCCGTGCCCAGGGGTTGCTCGGTGGCATCCTCAATGTGAAACCGCTGCTTCGTGTTGCCGAGGGCGAGGTGCAGCCGGAGGCGCGGGTGCGCAGTCGCCAGCAGGGGATCGCCAAGCTGGTCGAGCTTGCCGCGGCGCAGCGGCCGCTCGAGGCGCTCGCGGTGTTCCACTGCGGGGCCCCGAACCTGCTCGCGCTGATCGAGCCGAAGCTCCGCGCCGACCACCCCGGGCTCGCCATCCTCGAGGGACAGCTGGGTGCGGTGGTGGGGACCTACAGCGGGCCCGGCGGAGTGGGCATCGCGACGTTGCGCGGCACCTGAGCGGCGCGAGTGACCCCGGTCGCCGCCAGCCGTTGGTTTGCGGAGGCGCGGGTATAGTCGAAACCCGATGCCCCCAACGAGCACGCCGGCGCTCCGCTCCAGGATCTCGCCGGCCACGCCGGTGGTTGAGCTGGCCGGGGTCGGCGCGGGCAAGGCACAGCTCCTCGAGCGGCTTGGCATCACCACGGTGCGCGATCTCCTCTTCCACCTGCCCCGCAAGCACGAGGACAGCCGGGTGGTGACTCCCGTGGCCGCGCTGCGCCCGGGCGAGGTGCAGACGTCGCGGGTGACAGTCCGCAGCGTCAGCTCGCGGCGCGTGGCGATGCGCCGTCCGCCGTTCAAGACGATGGTGTTGGTCGAGGCGTCGCTGGTTGACGACGGACACGTGGCGGAGGCGGTGTGGTTCAACCAAGCCTTCCTGATGGGTAGGTTGCACAGCGGTGACGAGCTGCTCGTCAACGGCCTCGTGCAAAGAGGGCGAACCGCTCTCAGGTTTCGCAATCCTGTCTTCGAGGGGGTCGGCGGCGAGCCGCGGGACGTGGGCCGGCTGGTGCCGGTGTACTCGGAGACCGCCAAGCTATCGTCGAAATTTCTCCGCAGCCTCATCGAGCCCGTCCTCGACGTCGCCGGGTCGCTGCCTGATCAGCTGCCGCGGGCAGTCCAACAAACACAGAACCTGATGCCGGTCGCGGAGGCGCTGCACCAGATCCACTTCCCCGACGATGAGGCGAGCCGGGCGCGAGCCCGCGAGCGCATCGCCTTCGAGGAGATGTTCCTTCTCCAGCTCGCCTCGCAGCGGGCCCGCCGCCGTCGCATGAGCGCTGCCGGCGTGGTCATCCCCTACGACGTCGAGGTGGCCCGCTCCTTCGCGCAATCGTTGCCCTTCCGCCTCACCGACGGTCAGCGTGCCGCTGCTCACCAGATCCTCACCGACATGGCCGGCAGCGGCCCCATGAACCGGCTCCTGCAGGGCGACGTCGGCAGTGGGAAGACGGCTGTGGCCGCCATGGCCGTGCTGCTCAGCCGTTCTGCGGGGTTCCAGTCGGTGGTGATGGCGCCGACGGAGATCTTGGCGCGCCAGCACCACGCCACGCTCACCGAGCTGCTCGCCCCCCACGACCTGGCTCCGCGCCTGCTGGTGGGCAGCACTCCGGCGCGCGCGCGCCGTGAGATCCTGGAGGCGATGGCCACCGGTCGTGAGCCTCTCCTGGTTGGGACCCACGCCCTCCTCGAGGACCACGTTGCCTTCAGCACCCTCGGCCTCGTCGTCGTGGACGAGCAACACCGCTTCGGTGTCGCGCAGCGCCAGCGGCTCCGGCGCAAGAGCGAGCTGATGGTCAACTTCCTGGCCATGTCCGCCACCCCGATCCCGCGGTCGCTGTCGCTGACCGTCTACGGTGATGTCGACGTCAGCGAGCTGCGCGAGATGCCCCCGGGGCGCCAGGTGGTGACGACCAGCGTCGTGCCGCCCTACAAGCGCGACGATGCCTACACCTTCATCCGTGAGCAGGTCGCCGCCGGGCGGCAGGCGTTCGTCATCTGCCCGCTCATCGAGGAGAGCGACAAGCTCGGGGTTCGCAGCGCCACAGCTGAATACCAGCGCCTTCACGACGAGGTCTTTCCCGACCTTGGCGTGGAGCTCCTCCACGGACGGCTGGCGGCACGCGACAAGGAGGAGCGCATGGCCCGGTTCGCCACCGGTCAGGCCGACATCCTGGTCGCCACCAGCGTCATCGAGGTCGGGGTCGATGTGCCCAACGCCACGATCATGATCATCGAGGGTGCGGAGCGCTTCGGGCTCGCCCAGCTGCATCAGTTTCGTGGGCGGGTCGGTCGTGGCGAGCACCGCTCCTTCTGCCTGCTGTTCCAGGGCAGTGTCGACGACGAGGGCTCGCAACGCCTGGACGCGGTGGCGGCGACGCACAGCGGCTTCGAGCTGGCCGAGACCGATCTCCGCCTGCGCGGCGCCGGGGACGTGGCGGGGCTTCGCCAGCACGGCCTCCCAGAGATGCTCGCCGCCGACCTGCTCGACCTGGTCATGCTGGAGCGGGCCCGCGAGGCGGCGAGGTCATGGCTCGACCGTGATCCCGACCTCACCGAGCATCCGCCACTGCACGAGGCGATGACCGGCTACGGCGCGGTCTTCGACCTCGACTGAGTCTCGCGTTCATGCCCAACACGGCCCAAACACGGATCACGGGAGGGCGCTGGCGCGGCCGTCTCCTCGACACGCCCCGCGAGCAGCTGCTGCGGCCCACGCGGTCGGTGGTCCGTGAGGCGCTGTTCAACATCCTCGGCGACGAGGTCGTCGACGCGGCCATGGTGGACCTGTACGCCGGGGCGGGCACGGTTGGCTTCGAGGCCCTCTCTCGCGGCGCGGCGCAGGTGACCTTCGTCGACCGCGACGAGCGCGCCCTGACGCTCGTCCGCGGCACCGCGCAGCGCTTCGACTGCCTGCCCGGCTGCCGCATCGTCAGGGCTGATGCTGTGTCCTGGGTGCGGTCCGGTCCACCAGAGCTGGCCGACGCCGGCGTGGTCTTCGTCGACGCGCCGTACCAGGACGACACGATTCTCGTCGTCCTCGAAGCTCTCGGCAGTGCTCCACCAAGGCTGGTGGTGTGCGAACATCACCGCGCCCGCTCGCTGCCGGAGCGCATCGGCGGCCTCGCCGTGGCCCGCCGAGCCCGTTACGGCATCACGGATCTGAGCATCCTGCGACCAGCCGACATGGAGGTGGGCACACGGTGAGCGAGCGGATCGCGCTCTACCCGGGGAGCTTCGACCCGATGACGCGCGGACACCTCGACATCCTCGACCGCGCCTGCCTGATCTTCGACCGCGTGGTGATCGCGGTGCTCGAGAACCCCGCCAAATCGCCGCTGTTCACCACCGAGGAGAGGGTCGAGCTGATCCGTGCATCCATCGACGGTGGTGGTCGTGTCGACGTGGACACCTTCAACGGTCTGACCGTGGACTACGCGGCTGAGGTGGGCGCGATCGCCATCGTGCGCGGGCTGCGGGTGACCAGCGACTTCGAGAACGAGTTCCAGATGACCCTGATGAACCGTCGCCTCAACCCGGACATCCACACCGTCTTCCTGATGACGTCGTTCAGCAACGTCTTCATCTCCTCGTCGATCATCAAAGAGGTGTTCCGTCTCGGTGGCACAATCGATGACGCCGTGCCGCCGGCCTGCGCCGCGGCGCTGCGCCGCAAGTTCCCCCAGGACGGAGAGAGATGAACCAGACGCCTCCGCCGGCGACGGATGACTCGGGAACCGTGCTCGACATCGTCGACACCCTCGAGGAGCTGGTGGGTGGTGCGCGCCGGCTGCCGTTCACGCCCAGCGTGGTGGTCAACGAGGACGAGATCCTCGAGCTCGTCGACCGCATCCGGGTGGCGCTGCCCGACGATCTGACCACGGCGCGTCACACCGTCGACGAGCGCGACGAGATGCTCGACCGCGCCACGCGCGAGGCCGCCGAGGTGACCGCTCGCGGGGAGGAGGAGGCAGCACGTCGGGTCCGCGAGGCGCAGGCCCAGGCCGCGGCGCTCGTCGACGAGCACGCCGTCGTCCTCACCGCCACCGCCAAGGCCCACGAGCTGGTCGCCGATGCGCAGACGCAGGCTGCGTCGGAACGGGCCGCCGCCGACGACTACGCGCGCGAGGTGATGCAGCGTCTCGAAGACCAGTTGGAGCGCTGGCTCGGCACCGTCCGCGAAGGAATGCAGTCACTGCCGCCGAAAACACCACCGGGGCGGCGGCGCAAGCGCTGAGCCGCACCGGGCGTGATGGCGATCACGGAGGAACTCCGCCTATACTGCGCCAAGGTGCTTCGCGACATTTCGCGCGCCCACACTTCCGGAGACCCCATGCCGCTCCCCAAACAGCGAACCTCAAAGCGTCGGCGCAACATGCGCCGGTCCCACCATCGGCTGGACATCCCAGCACTCAACCCATGCCCGCAATGCCGCCAACCCCGTCTGTCGCACCGCGTCTGTCCGAACTGCGGGCAATACAGCGGCCGCGAGGTCATCGTCACCGAGTGAGCCGCGCGGCGCTGTCAGAGCGTCCGCGACCCCTGGCACCGTGACCCGCATCGGCCTCTGCTTCCCCGGCCAGGGCAGCCAGGCTGCCGGGATGGCCCAGGGCCTGCTCGACGAGCCACTCGCCGCTCGCCTCCTTGACGTTGCGCGCGCGGACGGTCTCGACCTCGAGCGGGCCCTGGATGGCTCCGACGACGAGCTCCGGCCCACCGAGGTCGCCCAGCCGGCACTGACGCTGGTGGAGCTCGTGCTCGCTGCCGGGTTGCCCGCCGGCCTCGACGTCGTCGGCGTCGCCGGCCACTCGGTGGGGGAGTACGCCGCGCTGAGCGTCGCCGGCGCCTACGCCGCCGAGGACGTGATGCGACTGGTGATCCAGCGCGGACGTGAGATGGCCTCGATGACCGAGGGCACCATGGCAGCCGTTCTCGGGCTCGATGCCCCGGTGGTCGAGGGTGCCTGCGCGGAGGTCCGCGACGGCGGCGAGATCGTCGTGGTCGCCAACCTCAACGCTCCCGGGCAGACGGTGATCAGCGGAACCGCTGCCGGTGTGGAGCTGGCGGGGGCGCTGGCTCGCGATCGCGGCGCCCGCCGGGTGGTCGGGCTCAACGTCAGCGGTGCCTTCCATTCGCCATTGATGGCCCCGGCCGCGGTGCGCTTTGCCGCCCTCATCGACGCCACCCCCCGCGATGAGCTGCGCCTTCCGGTGGTGTGCAACGTCGACGGTGCCATCGTCGAGAACGCGGCAGACCTGCCCGCGCGCATGGCGGCGCAGCTCGACCACCCGGTGCGCTGGATGGACTGCGTCGCCGGCCTGGTGACGCTCGGCGCGGAGTGGATCGTGGAGGTGGGTCCCGGGTCGGTGCTGACGGCCCTCACCCGGCGTATCGCGCCGACCATCACCGCCGCATCGGTCAGCGACCTGGCCGGCGCTGCCGGGCTGTCGATGTCGGGCGCTGCGCGGGCATGACGTCCGCACCGTTGCAGGGCAAGGTTGCGCTGGTGACCGGCGCTTCGCGCGGTATCGGGCGCGCGTGCGCCGTCGCCCTCGCCGAGGCGGGCGCCGCTGTCGCCGTCGGGTACAGCGCCAACCCGCAGGCTGCGGAGGAGGTTGCCGGGCTGGTCCGTTCGGCGGGTGTGGGCTCTGTCACCCTCGGCGCCGACCTCGCCGACCCGGCGGCGGCGGGGATGCTCGTCGAGCGCACCATCGCCGAGATGGGCTCGGTCGACATCGTCGTCAACAACGCCGGGATCACCCGCGACAACCTCGCGGTCCGCATCAGTGACGCCGACTGGGACGCCGTGATCGCGGTCGACCTGAGCGCGGCGTTCCGCATCTGCCGAGCCGCGCTGCGCCCGATGCTGCGCCGACGTGAAGGTCGGATCATCAACATCTCGAGCGTCGCCGGCGTCATGGGCAACCCCGGACAGTCCAACTATTCGGCGGCCAAAGCCGGCCTGATCGGGCTCACCAAGGCGTTGTGCCGCGAGGTCGGGTCGCGCGGGATCACGGTCAACGCCGTGGCCCCCGGCTTCATCGACACCCACATGACCGCCGACCTCGCCGTCGACACCCTGGCGACAGCCACGGCGGCGGTGCCGCTGGGGCGGCTCGGCACCGTCGAGGAGGTCGCCGCCGCCGTTCGCTTCCTCGCACTCCCCGAGGCGGCGTACATCACCGGCCACGTCCTGCACGTGGACGGTGGGCTCGCCGCCTGACCATCACATCATTGGAGACGTCCGTGTCAGCAGACGAAATCGGGCCGGAGCCCCGCCCCCCTGAGGCGGCGGCACGACCCCCCCGCCGGCCGCGACGGAGGCGACCCGCCAAGCAACCGCCCGACGAGGGCGGGACGGGCCCCACCGTCGTGGCCACCCCCCCAGCATTCATCGACGGCGCATCAGGGCCGCTGGCCTGGCGCCCCCCCACCGCGGGCCCCGACGCTATCGTTGCACCCAACCAGGCGGGCTCACCCGTCCCGCCCATAGAAGGAAACATCACTGATGGCAGACCTCAGCTTCGACCGGTTCAAGGCGATCGTCGTCAGCCAGCTCGGCGCCGAGCCAGACCAGGTGACGCCGGAGGCGTCGTTCGTGGAGGACCTCAACGCGGACTCGCTGGACCTGGTGGAGCTGATCATGGCGTTCGAGGAGGAGTACAAGATGCAGATCTCCGACGAGGACGCCGAGAAGATCGGGACAGTGGGACAGGCCTGGGACTACATCCAGGAGAAGGTGGGGGCGGCCTTCTAGCCGCCTCCCCGCCGGCGGAGCCAACCTCGACCCCCGCCGCGCCACCGTCCCCGGTCCTCGCCGAGCCGGCCGCACAGGTGCTCGCAGAGCCCCCGGATGCCGGCATGCCGGCGCTCCCCCGGCCTCGCCGCGGTCGCGAGGGTGTGGCCGCTCCCCTCGAGGGGCTCAGCGCCGAGGAGATCGCCGGCTTCGAGGCCCTGCAGGAGCGCATCGGCGTCCGCTTTCGCCGCCTCGAGCTGCTCCGCGAGGCGATGACCCACGCATCCTGGAACAACGAGCGCGGCGAGCCCAGTGGTCCCGGGCACGACAACGAGCGCCTCGAGTACCTCGGCGACGCCGTTCTCGAGCTGGTCGTGGGCGAGTATCTGTTCCGTCGGTTCCCCAGCTACGACGAGGGCCAACTGACCCAGCTGCGTGCCGCCCTGGTCAACACGGTGTCGCTGGCCCGGCTCGGCGAACGCCTCAACCTCGGCGAGACGCTGCTGCTCGGCCGCGGCGCGGTCAAGACCGGGGCGCGCAAGCTGCCTTCGCTGCTGGCCAACGCCTTCGAGGCGATGACCGGCGCGATCTTCCTCGACCAGGGCTACCGCGTGGCCACCCGCGTCTTCATCCAGAACATCGGCGACCTCGCCGACTGGACCGACGAGAACCACAAGGGCCGCCTCCAGGAGGTGTCCCAGGAGCGCACCGGGCTGCCGCCGCAGTACCGCGTCGTCGCCGAGGGCGGGCCCGGCCACAAGCGCGCTTACATCGCCCAGGCCGTGGTGGGAGGCGAGGTCGTCGGCTCCGGCCGCGGCGCCACCAAGCAGGCTGCGCAACAGGCCGCGGCCCGTGCCGCGCTCGACGGTCTCAGCAAGGTCCCCGCCAACGCCGCTGCGCGCGCTGCGGGGGCTGCCCGAGTGGCGGCCCAGGGGGCGGCCACCGAGTCCGCCCGGGTGCGCCGCCGCGTGGCCGAGGTGGCAGCGGACCGCGGCGCCAGCGCCGGGGCACCGAAAGACCGCCGGCCGACACCGGCGACCCCGGATGCCGCGGCGACGCAGCGCCCGCGCCGCGGGCTGCTCGCCGCCCTCCGTGCGGCCGCGGACGTCATCGTCGGCGGCCGGCGTGAGGAGCCCGCGCCCGCGCCGCCACCGCCACCGCCACGCAAGCGCAGCCGGCGCGGCCACCGCGGCGGGCGAGGCCGCGGGCCGCGACCCGGGGCCTCGAGTCCGTGATGGCCAGATGTTGTGGCAAGCGCTGTGCGGAACCACCACATGTTGACGGCATGGCACGCATGACCCGAGAATCCACGCGATGAGGCTGCGTCGCGTCGCCGTGTGTGGGTTCAAGACGTTCGCCGGCCGCAGCGAGGTGTCGCTGGAGCCGGGGATCACCGCCATCGTCGGTCCCAACGGCAGCGGCAAGAGCAACCTCGTCGACGCCATCCGTTGGGCCCTCGGTGAGACCAATGCGCGCGAGCTGCGTGGGGCGCGCATGGACGAGGTCATCTACTCGGGCGGCAACGGCCGCGGCCGGATGGGATTCGCCGAGGTCGAGCTGATCCTCGACAACGAGGACGGCCGGCTCCCCGTCGACGACGTGGAGGTGTCGGTGAGCCGGCGGGTCGTGCGCCACGGCGACAGCGACTTCCGCCTCAACGGCGACCGCGTGCGCCTGCGCGACCTCGAGCGGGTGCTGGGCACCACCGGTCTCACCCAGAGCGGGTACGCGGTGGTCGCGCAGAACGACATCGACGCGATCATCGAGGCGACGCCCGCGCAGCGGCGGGCGCTTGTCGAGCAGGCGGCCGGGGTGCGAGCGCTGCGGGCCGCGTGCGAGGACGCGCTCGGGCGCGTCGGGCAGGCCGAGGTCACCCTGCGCAGGTTCGAGGACCTGCTCGGCGAGACCGAGCCCCGCCTGGCCGAGCTGGCCGAGCAGGCTGAGCTGGCGCTCCAGCAACGCGAGCTGAGCGATCAGCTGAGCCGGTTGCGCGGCTCGCTGGCGCGCGAGGCCTGGCGTGGCGCACGGGCACAGGTTCGCCAGGCCACCCGCCGGCTCGATGCCGCCGAGCGCCGTCTCGAGGCGGCGGCGACGGCCGAGGCCGCTTTTGCCGAGCGGCTCGAGCGGCACCGCCAGCGCCTGGAGACCCAGCGGGCCGGTCATCTCGAGGCCACCCGGCTCCTGGAGGACGCGCGCCTGCGCGCCGAGCGTGCCGCCGGTGACGAGCGCCGCGGCGTTGACCGCCTCCGCGCCGGGGTCCTGTCCCGGGCGTCAGCGGCCGCCGAGCTCCGGGCGGCGGCCGTCGAGGTCGCCGAGCGGACCGTGGAGCTGGGGAGGCTGCGGTCGGCGGTCGCAGACGAGGCCGGCCAGGGCGGCGGGCTCCAGCGCCGCATCGACGCATGCCGATCCGCCGAGCAAGCGGCCGCAGCCGGCCTGCTCGCAGCCGACGGGGTGCTCGCCGGCTATGAGGTGGCGCTCCGAGCGGCCGAGGAGGAACGCGTCGAGGCCGACGCCGCCGTGCGTCGCAGCGTCACCCAGCTCCGCCTCCTCAACGATGTCGCCCAGCCGCTGCAGGAACGGGTCGACAGCACCGCCGCCGGGCTCGCCGACCTGGAGGAGCGCGCCCGGGCGGCGCTGGCTGCCCGGGACCGCGCTGACGACGCCGCCACCGCCGCGCAATCCGCACGCCGGGACGCCGCCGACGCCCTGGTCGCGACGAGGCGCCATGCCGCCGACGCGCAGGCGGCCCTCGACGCCGCACGGGAGACGGCGCGCACGGCGCTGGCGCGGGCTGCGTCGCTGCGTGGCCAGGTCGAGGGCGCGCTGGGGGGACGCGGCGCGATCGCCGACGCCGTCGCCGCCGGGGAGATCGACGCCCGCCGGCTCGTTGATTCGTTCGCCGTCCTCGATGACGCCGACGCGGCGGCTGTCGAGGCTGCTCTCGAGGCTCATCTGGGTGCCTGGATCGTGGCCGACGTCGACGAGGCGGCGACCCACCTTGACGCCAGGTCGGTGCGGGAGGAGCTCATCTCGGAGGGAGCGGAGGCACCCCCGCCGCCCTCAACGCCGGCGGGCGCGCGGGCAGCGCTCTCGGCCATCCGCGCGCTGCCGGGCGCCGAAGGTGCCCTGGCGCTGTGCCTGGCGGGGGCGTGGCTGGTCGACGATCGGCCGGTCGGACGCGCAGTGGTCGCGCGGACGGGCGGCCGGGCAGTGCTGCCCGACGGGACAGTGATCACCGCGAACGGGCTGCGTGGGGGTGGCCGGCCGGGACGGACACTGCAGCTCGCCGCCAGCGAGCACGAGGCCGCCGCCGCCGCCGCGGCTGCGATCGCCCAAGAGCGCGCTGCGGAGGCCGCCCGGGGCGCGCTCACCGAACGCGCTGCCACCCTCGAGGCTGCCGAACGTGCCGCCGCCGACGAGGTCCAGGCTGCTCACATCGAGGCGGCTCGCACAGCCGTCGAGGCCACCGCCGCCGCTGCCGCGGTCGTCTCCGAGCGGCAGCGGCTCGACGCCGCACGCGCCGAGCTGGCCGCCCGGGATCGCGAGCGGGGGCTGCTCGAGGGTGACGAGGGCTCCGCGGCGGAGCGTCTCGCCGCCGCGCAGGCGCGGCTCGAGGGCGCCCGGGCCGAGGCGGCCGCAGCCCGGGATGCCGCGGCGCGCTCGCGGGCCGCCGCCGACGATGCCGTCGAGGATCTTCGCGAGGCCGAGGCGGAAGCCGAACGCGCCACGATGGCCGGCGCCGACCGGCGTCGCCGCCTCGAGGCCGCCGGCGACGCGCTCGAGGTCGTCGCAGCGCGACGGAGCGATGCCGAGCTCCGGGTGCTCACCGCAGAGCTCGACGTGATCGCCGCCCTCGCGCGCGGTCGCGCCTCGCGCGTCGCCGTGGCCCGTGGGGAGGCGGAGGTCGCCGGCGCGATGGCCGCGATCGCCGTCGCCGCGCCCGGCCTCGCCGAGAGCGAACGGGCCATCGCCGCGCTGGACTCGGAGCGCGCCGAGGTGGCGGTGGTGCTGGCGCGCGCCCAGGACGAACGCACTGCTGCGCACGCCGAGGTCGCCGCTGCGGCCGCCCGGGTCGCCGAGCTGGCCCTGGCGGTGCGCGACGACGAGCAGGACGAGGGCCCCGAACCCGAGGCCGGCGACGCCGACCGTGCCGAGCGGGAGATCGTCCGCCTCGAGCGCCGGATCGGCGCGCTCGGGCCGGTCAACGCTCTCGCTCCCGAGCAGCACGATGAGCTCGCCGCCCGCGTGGCGGTGCTCCGAGCCGGGCGCGACGACCTCGGTCGGGCGTGCGCGGACATCCGCTCCATGGCGCGCCGGCTCACCGCCGCCATCGACCAGCGCTTCGAGGCCGTGTTCGGCGCTGTGTCGATCCACTTCCACGAGCTCTTCGCCGAACTCTTCCCCGGGGGTCGTGCCACGCTGCGGCGCGAGGAGCCCCCGGCCGGCGACGCCGACGACGGCGCCGACGGAAGCGGCGCGCGTCTGCCCGGTGTCGAGATCCTGGCGCAGCCCCCGGGCAAGCGCCTGCAGCCGCTCAGCCTCTTCAGCGGCGGCGAGCGCGCGCTGACCGCGCTGGCGGTGATCTTCGCGCTGCAGCAGGTCAACCCCTCGCCCTTCTATGTGTTCGACGAGGTGGACGCACCGCTGGACGACAGCAACGTGCTGCGTTTCACCCGCCTGCTCAAGCGCCTCGCCCAGGCCCAGCAGTTCATCGTGGTCACCCACAACCACATCACCATGGCCGCCGCCGACGCTCTTCACGGCGTCACCAGCGACGGGGACGGGGTGAGCTCGGTGATCAGCGTCCGCTTCGACGCGGAGTTGGGGATGGCGGTGCCTGAGGGGAACGTGGTCGGGCTGCGTCAGTCGACCATCCGCGCCGCGGTCTAACCTGCCCGCGATGACCGACGAGGTGGTGTCGCGGGCGCATCGCGAGGCGTGGTGGAAGCGCATGTCGCGGCGCATGGACCGCGCGTCGCTGGCTTTCAGCGAGCAGGTCCGCGACGCCGTGCTGCTGCGCCGCGACCTCGACGACGACTTCTACGACGACCTGCTCGAGATCCTCGTCGGGGCCGACGCGGGCATGGGCGTGGCCGAACAGCTGGTGGCGTCGCTCCGCGAGCGGGTGCGGGTCGAGCGGCTGGGCACGGCCGAGGAGGCGCTGGACGCGCTCAAGGCCGAGATGCTCGCCATGCTCCAGGCCCGCGACCGCGCGCTCAAACTCGGCGCCCGACCCAGCGTGGTGGTCGTGGTGGGTGTCAACGGCAGCGGCAAGACGACCACGCTCGGCAAGCTCGCCCACCGCCTGCGGGGCGAGGGGATGACCTCTCTGGTCGCCGCCGCCGATACCTTCCGGGCTGCCGCGATCGAGCAGATGCGGCTCTGGGCCGATCGCAGCGGCACCGAGGTGGTGGCCCACCAGCCCGGCGCCGACCCCGGGGCCGTCGTCTACGACGCCCTCCAGGCGGCACTGGCCCGACGCATCGACGTGGTCCTCGTCGACACCGCCGGCCGGCTGCACACCAAGAGCAACCTCATGGCCGAGCTCGAGAAGGTGCGCCGCGTGATCACGCGATCCATCCCCGAGGCGCCCCATGAGACGTTGCTGGTGATCGAGGCGCCGACCGGGATGAACGCCGTCGCCCAGGCGCGGGCCTTCCACGAGGCGATGAAGCTGACCGGCATCGTCCTCACCAAGCTGGACGGCACCTCTCGTGGGGGGACCATCCTGGCGATCGAGGCCGAGCTCGACGTCCCGGTGAAGCTCGTCGGGATGGGGGAGGGGATCGACGACCTCAACGTCTTCGACCCCGAGTCGTATCTCGACGCGCTCTTCGCCGGCGTCCTGGACGTCCCCGTGGCCTAGGCTGCTACCCTGTCAAGGCTTTGCCCTTGACACGAACGCGCCTCCCGGCCGACGGGCCGACCGGCACCGCCCGCCACCAGCGTCTTCTCGACGTGTACGGCGGCGTGCTCACCGACCACCAGCGCGAAGCCTGCCGCCTCCACCTCGATGAGGACTGGTCGATCACCGAGCTCTCCGAGCATTTGGAATGCACGCGCAGTGGCGCCCACGACCTGCTCCGCCGCGCCATCGCTCAGCTGGAGCACCTCGAGGAGCGTCTGGGGCTGGCAGCCGAGCTGGCTCGCCGCGATGCGATGGAGGCCGAGCTCCGCAGCCGCCTCGCCGTCCGGAACACCGCCTGATGTTCGACTCGCTCTCCGACCGCCTCGGCGACGTCTTCAAGCGCTTCTCCGGCAAGGGCAAGCTGAGCCGTGAGGACGTCGAGGCCGGGCTGCGTGAGGTCCGCCTCGCCCTCCTCGAAGCCGATGTCAACTTCAAGGTGGCGCGTGCCTTCGTCGAGCGCATCCGCGAGCGCGCTGTGCAGACCGAGGTGCTCGAGTCGCTGACCCCGGGCCAGAACATCGTCAAGATCGTCAACGACGAGCTGACCGCCCTGCTCGGTGGCGAGCAGCGCAAGCTCCGCTACCAGCCGCAGCCCCCGACCGTGGTCATGCTGCTTGGTCTGCAGGGCAGCGGCAAGACGACCACCGCGGCGAAGCTGGCGCTCGCCGTGCGCAAGGAGGGCCACCGGCCGCTGCTGGTCGCCGCCGACACCTACCGTCCCGCGGCGGCGCAGCAGCTCGAACGCCTCGGCAAGGACAACCAGATCCCTGTGGCCATGCCCGATGGCAAGGCCAAGCCCCCCGAGCTGTGCCGCCGCGGCGTCGACGAGGCGAAGCGGCTCAACTGCGACGTGGTCATCCTCGACACCGCGGGGCGCCTCCAGATCGACGAGACGATGCTCGACGAGCTGCGGCAGATCCGTCGCAAGGTGGACGTGCACGACACCATCCTGGTCGTCGACGCCATGACCGGCCAGGAAGCGGTCAACGTCGCCAGGGCGTTCGAGGACGCGGTCGGCGTCGAGGGTGTGATCCTCACCAAGCTCGACGGCGACGCGCGCGGTGGGGCTGCGCTCTCGATGCGCGAGGCGATCGGCAAGCCGATCCTCTATTGCGGCACCGGCGAGAAGGTGTCGGAGTTCGAGGCGTTCGCCCCCGACCGGATGGCGTCGCGCATCCTCGGCATGGGCGACATCCTGACGCTCATCGAGCGTGCCCAGGAGAACGTCGACCAGGCACAGGCCGAGGCGGTGATGGAGCGCTCCTTCGCCGGCAAGCTGACCATGCAGGACTGGCTGGACCAGATGCGCCAGCTGCGCAAGATGGGTCCGCTCGAGGGCGTGCTCGGCATGATGCCCGGCGGCAAGAAGCTGCTCTCCCAGGCCCAGCAGCAGGGTGGCGGCATCCCGGGCGAGAAGGACATCGCGCGGATGGAGGCTATCGTGCTGTCGATGACCACCCAGGAGCGGCGGCACCCGGAGGTCATCAAGGGCTCGCGGCGCAAGCGCATCGCAGCCGGCAGCGGCACCTCGATCGCCGAGGTCAACAAGCTGCTCAAGGGTTTCGAACAGATGCAGTCGATGATGAAGATGCTCGGTGGCGGCAAGAGCACCAAGGGCGTGCGTGGCAAGGCTCGCATGCTCAAGCAGCTGCGCAGCATCGATCCCAGTCAGCTTCCGTCGTGAGCGGCCGCCGGCCGCAGAAAAAGGAGAGGTTTTGGTCAAGATCCGCCTGAAGAGGATGGGGGCGAAGAAGCGGCCCTTTTACCGGCTCGTCGTCGCCGATTCGCGCAGCCCGCGCGATGGCCGCTTCATCGAGCTGCTCGGCTACTACGACCCGCTGACCGAGCCCGCCAAGGTCCAGGTGGACGCCGACAAGGTGCGCGAGTGGATGAGCAAGGGCGCCCGCCCCAGCGATGCCGCCCGTGACCTGCTGGTGCGCGAGGGCATCCTGGCCAAGGTCCCGCGGGCCTTCCGGGCGGCGCCGGTCGCCGAAGCCCCCGCCGCGGCCGCACCGTCGGTGACGGCGCGAGAGACGCCGGGTTCCCCGGAGGAGGTCGACGCCGTCGACGCCGAGAATGTCCACCTCGACGGTGATGCGCCGGGCGCGCCGGCCGAGGCGGAGCCCGCTGCAGCGCCGGCCGCCGAGCCGGCTGACGACGGCGGTGCCGCGGAGGCGGCCGCCGAGTCGTGAGCGATTACGCCGAGCTGACCCGCTTCATCGCCGAGAGCATCGTCGCCAACAAGACCGCGGTCACCGTCAGCGCGGTGCCGCGCGGGCGCACCACGATCATCGAGGTGACCGTGGCCGAGGAGGACATGGGCAAGGTGATCGGCAAGGGCGGCCGCAACATCGAGGCGATCCGGGCCGTGGTCCGCGCCGCCGGCCTGCGCAAGCACGAGCGCGTGCAGGTGGAGCTGGCCGACGCCGGGCGCCATGCCTGAGCACGACTCTCGGGTCCCCGTCCAGGCAGCGCCCGCGCTGCTCCGCGTCGCGCACGTGCGCCGTGTCCACGGCGTTCGCGGTGAGGTGCGCGTGCAGACCCTGGGCGGCGACCTGGGACGCTTCACGCCGGGGACGCCGCTGCTGGCCGAGAGGCAGCGTCGCCTGGTCACCGTGCTCTCGTCGCGTCCGCTGGACGGCGACGAGGTGCTCCTCGCCTTCGAGGAGCTGCCCACGCGCGAGGAGGTTGCCACGTTGAGCGGCGACTACCTGTGCGTCGAGCCGTCTCGGGCGCGAGCGCTGGGCGCCGACGAGTGGTTCGAGTGGCAGCTCGTCGGCCTGCGCACGGTCACCCCGGCCGGGGAACCGCTGGGCGTGGTGAGAGACGTCGAGGAACAGCCGTCGAGCCATGTGCTCGTCGTCGCCCACGGTGCCAGTGAGCGCCGCTACCCCCTGGTGCGCGAGTGGGTGCGGTCGGTCGATGTCGACGCCGGTGTGATCGTCGTCACCCCGTGGCCGGAGGACGACGGCTGATGCGGTTCGACGTCCTCACCATCTTTCCCTCGGTGTTTCCCGGGCCGCTGCGCGTCGGCGTCGTCGGCCGTGCGCTGGACGCCGGCAGCATCGAGCTCCACGTGCACGACCTCCGTGACCACAGCACGAACAGGCATCGCCAGGTGGACGACATGCAGTTCGGTGGCGGGGCGGGCATGGTGCTCAAGCCGGAGCCGATCGCGCGCGCGGTGCGGATGCTGCGCGCCGAGGTGCCGGGGTTGCGCACCATCCTGCTGTCGCCGCAGGGGCGCGTCTTCACCCAG
>DATBEL010000117.1:0-8457 GCA_036276135.1 Candidatus Dormiibacterota bacterium | reverse complement strand
CGCCGTCGCCAGGCGGTCGCGCGCAATGGCCCACTCCGGGTGCCGGATGCCGAGGGCATCCGCGAGCCGCGCCGCACAGGCCAGGCTGAGGTGCACGCACGAGGAACCGGTCACCAGGCCGCGGCGCCACGGCCGTCCGGCCGGGTCGCACGCCCACCACACGGCGCCGTCCTCACCCTGCAGCGACAGCACGAACGCGAGCGCCCGCTCCACACTCGCGAACCCCTCTCGCAACTCGGCTTCAGGCGCACCGCAGAGCAGGTGCAGCCAGAGCCCGGTGGCGAGGTACGCGCACAGGTTGGTGTCCAGCGTGCCATCGATCACCTGCCCGTCCCGGTACGCCGCGGGCCAGGCGCCGTCGGCACGTTGCACGCCGGTGAGCCACGCGTAGGCGCGCGACGCCTCGGCGCGACGGCCGCCGACATCGAGCGCCATGGCCGCCTCGACGTGGTTCCACGGATCGACCTGGCCGCCGGTGTACCAGGGGATGCTGCCATCCGCGTGCTGGACGCGGGCGATGGCGGCAACCGTCGCGCGGACGTCGCCGCTGCTCAGCGAGACGCTCATCATCGCGTGGCGGCGCTCCCCGGCCGGTGCGCGTAGAGGACGATGCTCTTGCCGAGGTACGGGTCGAGCGCGCGCTCGAGCGTGCGCGTCCAACGGGGGCGGTGGGTGATGTCGTAGACCAGGAACCGGTGGTAGAGCCTCACCGCCAAGGCCTGGTCGCGCGAGCTGCCGAGCGCACAGCGCAACCACCAGTACGGCGAGTGCAGCGCGTGCGCGTGATGGTGGGGAGCCGCGATATCGAACCCGCAGCTGCGCAGTTGCTCGACGAGGTCACGCCGCCGGTAGATGCGCACGTGTCCTCCCGGCACCTCGTGGTATTCGCGGGACAGGGCCCAGCACACGCGTTCCGGCCACCACCGCGGCACCGTGACCGCCAGCAGTCCTCCGGGCCGCAGAACGCGGCCCAGCTCGGTCATGGCGGTCCGATCATCGGCAATGTGTTCGAGGACCTCGGCGGCGATGACGACGTCGAATGTTCCGTCAGCGAAGGGAAGCCGGCCCGCGTCGGCCAGCAGCGTGCTCAGGCGTCCGCCGGCCGCAACCTCACCGGCTGTCGCCATGGCACCGGCAATCCGTTCCACCTCGGCGAGGGCAGGGCCGTCGACATCGGTGGCGGTGACCTCCGCGCCACGGCGCAGCGCTTCGAATGCGTGGCGCCCGTTGCCCGACCCGACATCGAGGACGTGCATCCCCGGTCGCAGCCGCAGCCGGCTGAAATCGACGGTCAGCACGGCTGTGGTCGCGCCTGAGCGAGCGCACACGACAGGGACACCACGGGTGGCAACGGTACCGTGAGCGGCCCCCCGCCTGACGTCAGGTCATCGGCGATCGAGCTCGGCCACCTGCCCCGCTGACACCTCGACCTCACCCCATGGGAGTGAGCCGTCGAGCCACACCGTGTACATGCCGGCGCGCAGTCCGGGGATGACCACCGCATACAACGGTCCGTGGGAGGTCCGCCGCTCCAGCACATCAGCGTGTGTGGGGCGTCGCTCTCCGGCGACCGGCCGGACCTCCACCTCGTGACCGAGGAGTGGCGAATCGACGTGGACGACGAGTGCTCCAACATCCCCCCCGATGTCGAGCATCACACTCCCAGTCGCCGTCCGGTTCGCCAGCTCCTCGGCCATCTTCGGGTCTGCTCAGTTGGTGGGTTCGGCGTAGCCGCTGACCGGCTGGCCCAGGTATGGGAAGCTCGAGATGTAGCGGTCGGCTCCCGGGTTGTATGGCGACGAATCGCCGAGCGAGTTGACCAGGTCGGTGACCAGCCCGGCAGCCGGGTCGGCGGTGAAGCTGGGATCGACCAGCGGGATCGTGGCGCCGGCCACCGCGCGCAGCTCGATGGCGAAGACGTCGTCGAAGACGCGCCGACCATTGGGGAATCCCGCGAAATCACCTCCGAGGTAGCCGAGGTTGTTGGGGCTGCTGGCCGGCGCGAAGCCCATGTTGAGGCGGAGGAGATCCGCCTGGGTGGCGCCGGTGAACGTGACCGGGTTGTTGATCGCCAGGCGCGGAAGGCCGGTCAGGAAGATGGCCACCAGGTCGGCGCGCTTCTTGGTGTAGAGGGAGAGGTTGTGGAAGGCCGGCTTGCCGGCGACAAGGCCCGGGTAGAGGACGGGCAGCAGAGTCTGCAGCTCGGGATGCTCCACACCGCCGGCAAACTGTGAGTCCGCGCTCGGCGGCTGGGAGTTCCAGTAGTCCTTCCGGGTCATGTCCACGAGCACCTCGTTGAAGAGTGGGTTGCCCAGGCGGGACACCTGCACCCACGGACCGGACGTGTCCATGTCGGCGCCGTCTTCGCGGATCAGCGCGCGCCGCCGGCTCGCGCTCGTGTACACGCCGATGATCGCATCGGGATTGCCGCCTCGGCCGAGCATGGCGCGGGGGAGCTGGATGGCGATCGAGTGCACATTGAGGTTCTTGGTTGCGTCGACGCCGAGCTGGTTGGCGCTGGGGATGAGGTGCAGCGCCTGGAAGGGACGCAGGTCAGCGAGGTCGAACACCGCGCCGAGGTCGACGAAGAACCCCTCGCGGCGCTGCCCGGCAAAGACCCTGATGCCACCGCCGAGCGAGTGCACCGCCGCGCCGGCGAGCGACGCGTAGTTGGGGATGGAACGCGGGCCCACGTTGCAGGGCGGGCAGGCCAGGTTGGTGGCCAGCACATCGACGTCGCCGGATTCGCTGACGCGTGTCACCGAGTAGTGCTGACGGCGCACCCAGTTCGGCGATGTCAGGCTGTTGATCGGGCCGACGTTGTAGAGGAAGTTGTTGCTCAGACCGGCCGGCTGCACCACCTGCGTGGTGAACCTGAACTGGAAGCTGATGTCGCCGTCACCGTCACCGTCGTTGTCGACGTGGATCTGGTACAGGACGTCGTCGCCGAACTCGTAGAAGTTCGGCCCCGCATCAGGTCCCTCCAGCGGGATGTAGTTGGCGATGATCGTGACCGTGTCGGTGGCATCCGGGCTGACGAAGGCGTAGAGGTCGGTGCTGTCGGCGACCGGGTCCTTGGCGATCGACGGCGCTTCTCGGTGAGAGGACATGGTGAATCTCCTGTGTGTGGGCGCGCCAAAGCCGGTGGCGCTTGATGGTGGGTCGGTGGTCGGACGCCCGTCAGGCGGGCGATGCGCTGCGCAGGCGCGACACCAATTGCGCGTCGCTGATGACAGCCTCACGCTCGCCGCTGATCACCCGCAATTCCCCGGAGTTGCCGGGGCGGACGTGCACAACGAGGGTCCTGGCCACGGAGTCGGCGCTGGGGCGGGAAGCCTGACCTCCTGCTGACGCAAGGAGTTTCGGCACCACCGCGGCACCGCCGACGAGCGCGGCACCCGCTGTGGCCGCTCCAAGGGACTTCCCGAGAAGCTGACGTCGAGTCAAACCTGGCATTGCTCCCGCCTCCCAATCGGCGTCGATGTGGCGCCGTTGCGGGAAATATGTGAACACCCGTCGTGCGTGTCAATTTCACGTAGCAAGGGGGCCCGGTGAACTACCATGCAGGTGATGGCGTCACAGCGAGGCGCGCCGGGGATTGCGTCCGATCTCTTGTCGCGCATCCTCGATCGTTATGACACCGCCGCGTTCGACGTGCCGAACGGCCATCCGCGCATTCGCCTCGTCGTCCAGGACGGCAACGGCGGCGAATCGTGCTGGGACGTGCTGCTCGACGCAGATGGCGCGCGACTGGTGCCCGCGCAGGGGCGCGGCCGGCCCGACGCGCTGCTCTCCGCAGACCTGGCCACCTGGCGCCAGATCGCCGACGACGTGCGCGCCGGGCTGACCGCCTATCGCGCCGGCCGGCTCACCATCCGCCACAACCTGCACCTGGCCGTCGGGCTCCTCGCCGCCACCTCCACGCGCGAGCGCGGCAGGCTCGAGGTGCACTGTGAGCAGACCTCGGCAGGCCGTGTCTCGACGCTCCAGGCGGGATTCGGCGACCCGGTCGTGATGATCCACGGGCTCGGAGCCACCAAGGCGTCCTTCCTGCCGACCATCGCGGCGCTGGCACCGTCTTTCCGCACCATCGCCGTCGACCTGCCGGGGTTCGGCGACGCCGCCAAACCGCTGCGCGCCGCGTATGACGCGCCGTTCTTTGCGCGTTCGGTCGTCGACGTGCTCGACAGCCTCGGGTTGCGGCGCGTCCACCTCGTGGGACACAGCCTCGGCGGCCGGGTGGCGCTGGAGATTGCCCTGCGCCAGCCTGAGCGTCTTCAGTCGGTGACGCTGATGATGCCGTCCATGGCGTGGCGTCGCACCCGGCGCTGGGCGCCCTACCTGCGCCTGGTGCGACCCGAGCTCGGCATCCTCCAGCCGGTTCCCCGGGTGATCGCCGACCCGTTGGTGCGCCAGCTCGTGCCCGGCGCGGACACGAAATGGGGGGCGGTGGCCATTGACGAGTTCCTGCGTGGTTTCCTCGACCCGCGCGGGCGGGCCGCCTTCTACGCGGCGGCTCGCAGCATCTACCTCGAGGAGCCCGGCGGCCCCGACGGCTTCTGGGCGCGGCTTCCGCACATCACGACGCCGTCGCTCTTCATCTGGGGCCGGGGCGACCGGTTGGTGCCCGCCGCATTCGGCAGGCACGTGCACGACGCCCTGCCCACAGCCCAACAGGTCACCCTCGACTGCGGCCACGTCCCGCAGCTCGAGTGCCCGGCCGCGTTGCACACCGCCATGCGACGCTTCCTTGTGCATCACCCGGTGCGCGCGCAGCCGGCGACAACGGGTGTGGCCCGGCTTCCCTCAGTGGCCGCGCGGCACTGACGCCGGCTTCTTGCGCGGAACCTCGAGGTCGCGCTTGACGACCTTGCCTGTGGCATTGCGCGGCAATTCGTCGACGAAGGTCACGCCCCGGGGCACCTTGAAGCGCGCCAGTCGCGAGCGCACGTGGTCGCGCACACCGTCCTCGCTGAGCCTGGACCGCGGACGCTTGACGACGAACGCGTGCAGGCGTTGGCCCCATCGCTCGTCGGGGATGCCGACCACGGCGACGTCAACGACATCGCGATGCTGGTGGAGCACCTCCTCGATCTCCTCGGGGAAGATGTTCTCGCCACCGGAGACGAGCATGTCGTCCTCGCGCCCCTCGACGAACAGCCGGCCGTCGTCGTCGAATCGCCCCAGGTCGCCGGTGGCCATCATCCCGTCGACGACATCCTTGCTGCCCCCGCCTGTGTAGCCCTCGAACAGCATGTCGTTGGCCACGAAGATGCGTCCGGGCGTTCCCGGCTGCACATCGCGGCCGTCATCGTCGAGAAGCCGGACGGTGGTGCCGAACGGTGGCCGCCCGGCCGTTCCCGGTGCGGCGCGCAGGTCCTCAGGCGTCGCGATGGTTGCCGTGGCCACCTCCGTCGAGCCGTAGAGGTTGTAGAGGATGTCGCCGAACTCGTCCATGAAACGGTTGGCCAGCTCGCCCGGCAGGGCCGAGCCGCTGACGGCCACAACCTCCAGCGACCTGGTGTCGTAGCGCTGACGGGTCTTCGCCGGAAGGTCGAGGATCTGCTGCAGCATCACCGGTACTGCGGCGAGCGCAGTGACGCTGTGGCGCTCGATGGCAGCGAGCGTCTGCTCGGCGTCGAAACGGCGCTGCAGCACCAGGGTCGACGCCAGCATGATGCCGAGCCCGAGGTGCGCCATCCCCCATGAATGGAAGATGGGTGAGGCGATCAGCGTTGGCTCGCCGGCGCGCAACGGGATCTTCGCCAGGATCGCCACCGCCGGATCCGCCGTGCGCGGCTGGCTTCGCGATGCACCACGAGGCGAACCCGTGGTACCCGACGTGAGGATGGTGATGCGCCCGGTCCGCTCGGCGTCGGGCGGTTCGCCGGGTCGTGTGGCGCTGATCAGGTGCTCGAGCGACCGGGGTGGCGTCCGTTCGCCGTCGCTCCACGCGATGAACCGTCGCTTCGCGGCGAGAGTTCCCTTGACGAGCGACGAGAATTCGTCGTCGTGAACGATGGCGGCCACGTCCTCGTTGCGGATCACCTCGGCGATCTGCGGCCCTGCGAATGCGGTGTTGAGGAACAGGACGTCAGTGCCCAGCTTGCCCAACGCCGCGCTGGCTTCGATGATGCCGCGGTGGTTCCTGCACAACACCGCGACCCGGTCGCCCTCGCGGATCCCGGCGCCGGCGAAACCGGTGGCCAGCGCAGAGGTGCGCCGGTCGACGTCGGCAAATGTGAGCTCACCGGCGTCGTCGATGATCGCGATGTCATCGGGGTGCAACGCTGCGTCCATGGCGTAGCCGCCCGGCAGCGATAGACCCCAGCGGTGCAGCGCCAGGGCGGCAGCGACCAACCGGTCGGGACGAACGGGGCGCAGCACACCGGCGCCGCCGAGGACCGCGGCAGCGCGCACCTGGTTGGCGACGAAGCCGGCGGCACCGCTCAGGCCGGATGACCGCGATGCGGCGCTGTCGCCCGCGAGGCGGTCGCGCAGGTCATCAAGTGTGCGGCGGACGTTCTTGCGCACCTGGCCGGAGGACAGCCGATCGGCGACCAGGCCGGTCAGGCCGCCCGGCGACTGGTAGGCGATGCGCAGGGTGACCCTTGACACGCCGGGTTCCACCTCGCGGATGCGCCAGCGGCCGCGCTGCTCGATGCCGGTGACCCCCGTCCAGGCGAGGTCGCGACACGGCTCGTACTCCACAACCTCGACCTCGCCGCCGACGTCGGCCGACCCCACCCGCATGCGCATCGCGTAGCGCGCGCCGACGCCGGTGGGACCGGGCCTGATCGACTCCCAGCGGGTCACGCCGGTGATGAGCGAGTCGTACCCGCTCGGATCGCCGATGAATTCCCAGGCGGCGCTGGGGCGGCAGTTGATGGTGAGGCTCTCGTCGACGCGCATCCCTCACCCCACCAGAGGGAGACGTCGCTCCGCCTGGAGCTGTGTCAGTGCCGTCTGCATGCGCGCGATCACCTCGTCGTACACCGCGTCGATGTCCGGTGAGCTGCCGAACTCCTCGCGGAGGTTGATGGGCGGCAGAACCTCGATGGTGATCTTCGCCGGCAGCGGGATGTGGGTGAGCATGTCACCGACGTTGAGACCCCACGGGATGGCGATCGAGATCGGCAGAACCTTGAGGCGAAACATCTTGTCCAGCCTGAGGATTCGCGCCAGCGTCTCACCGCGGCTGAGGAACAGGGCCGTCTCTTGGCCGCCGATCGACACGATGGGCACGAGCGGCACGTCGTTGTTGAGCGCCAGCCGGATGAATCCCTTCCGGCCACCGAAGTCGACCTGCGCCGATTCCCACGACGGGCGATGGGTCTCGTAGTCGCCGCCCGGGTAGACGAGCACGGCAGCGCCACTCTTCAGCGCGCGTTCGGCATTCTCGTGACCCGCCGCAACCGTGCCGAACTTGCGCAGATTCGGCACCCAGGGCATGAGCTGCCCGAGAAGCAGCACCAGGTTGTGGGCCAGCTGGTAGAACGGCCGCTCCACGCCGAAATGTGTCTCGAAGGCCAGGGTGAACGCGAAGGTGTCAACGATCATGTTGCCGCCGGAATGGTTGCCGACCATCAGCACCGGACCGTCCTCGGGGATGTTCTCCATGCCTCGCACCTCGGCGCGGAGGTAGAGGCTGGACAGCATCCACAGGAAGGGAAGCTGGTCGCGGATGTAGTCGGGGTCGCGCTCATCCAGGTCAGCCTTGGGGATGCGCCGGCGAAACTCCAGTGCGGCGGACGACGCCAGCCGCCCGACCAGACCGCGCCCCCGGACCTCCCGTCCAGCAGCCATCACGTGTCCTCCGGCAAATCGGGCAGGGATCAATCCCGGAGAACATGTGATACCAGAACGGTCCCATCCCGCATCGCGCATAGGAGGACGCAGCTCCTGGCCGGCTCTGCTGACCGTGTGGGCGTACGGGAGAGAGAACAGCTCGTCGGAGCTGAAAGTCGCGAAGTTGAGGTTCTCCAAGGCGAGGAGCCCGCTGACCCTCGTGCCGATCGGGTCGGTCCGGTTGATGGCCACGTCGATCGTGCCGCCTTGGCCGGGATCGAGCACCACCAGGTCCTATCCCACCTGGAGACGTGCGCACAATTTCGTGCCGAGAATTGCGCAACATTCGTGCGCACCCGGGCCTTCGCCTGTTATCACGACGTTGCCTTAGGTAGCCGTGCTGTAACGGCGATGCGGCGCGAGGACCGTAGAGTCGATTGGCATGCGAGGCCGACATACAGATGGCAACATGCTCGAGACGACCGAGTGGGAGAGAGCGCCAGGCCAGGTGCGCAGCCTGCAATGGTTGCTCGGCGAGCAGGAGTCACAGGATGAACCGCGACGTGTACGCAAGGCGCGTTGGTTCGCACCGCGTACCGAGCGCACCGCCTTCCGCCGCTAGGGTTACAGACTGGTACAGCGACTCGGGCCCCGGAACAGGTGTCGAAG
>DATBEL010000116.1:0-33591 GCA_036276135.1 Candidatus Dormiibacterota bacterium | reverse complement strand
GCGGAGCTTGCCAGAACGCCCAGCGCCGCGGCCGTGTAACCCCCGCGGTATCTCAGGGCGACAGCAGTCGATGTCGACTCCCTGGCTCCCCAATTGGGGGGCGGCGACGCCGGTGGCTCCCAACGCCGGCTCGCCGCCCTTAGGGGCCGGCTGCTGCCGCGATCGCCGCCTCAGCCTTCCAGCCGCATCGGCGTGTGGGGGATGCCGTCCTCCATAAAGTCGTCGCCGCAGCGCACGAACCCGAACGCCGCGTACCACGCCTCTAGCCGTGCCTGAGCCGAGATCCGCACCGGACGCGACGCCATCGCCAGGGCGGCGTTCATGAGCTGGGCCCCAAGGCCCTGGTTGCGCTGGGACGGCGCGGTGACGACCCGGCCGATCCACGTCACCCGGGCCTCGTCGGGGTACATGCGCAGGTAGGAGACGACCTCGCCGCGGTCCTCCGCCCAGACGTGCACAGTCTCCGGGAGGATGTCGCGGCCGTCGAGCTCGTGGTAGGGGCAGTCCTGCTCGACGATGAAGGTGTCGAGGCGAAGCCGGACGATGTCGTGGAACGTCCGAGCTGACAGCTCGTCGAAGGGGGCGGAATGGACCGCCGGCGGGCTCGCCACCCCCGCACTATGCCCGCCCGGGCCGGCGAATCGGATGGAGGAGCCGGTCACGATGATTCAGCCGGTCACGCGGACGCGTTGAAGAATCGTTAAGATCCGGCCACACCCCATGGCGCTTCAGGACGGCGTGGGGTGGCGAGGTGTGACGTTCGCCCGCACCTGTGGGGGGTGGGGAGGCCGGCACTGTGGCCCTGGAAGTGATCGACGACTTCAACAGCGTGTCCGATCCCGGCGAGCTGGTGCGGCAGGTGCTGCTCCGCGCCGTGGTGGAAACGCGCTCCGACCGCGGCATCATCTCCTGGATCGCTGGTGACGAGATGATCGTCGCCGACTGCTACGACCCTGCCGGCGAGATCGTGCCGGCGGGCAGCCAGTGGCCGCTGGCAGGGGAGCAGGTCACCGCCCTTGCCCTGACCGGTGGCGGGGCCGAGGCCGGGTCGTACCGGGGCGTTGCCACGGACGTGTTGAGCCCGGCCCTGGCCGAGACCTTCCGCGGCCTGGGTCAGCTCCTGGTGGCCCCCGTCCGGGTGGGAGGCGAGGATGTGGCCGTCCTCTGCGTCAGCCGCCGTGGCAACGAGGACTACAGCACCGCCGACAGTCGCGTCCTCGAGGCGGTGGCCGCCGCCGGCGCCCAGCCGCTGCGGGCCGCCCGGCTGGAGGAGCTGCTCCACGAGGCGCTGGCCGAACTCAGCCACCTCGCCACGCGTGCCCAGGCCGTCGAGGTGATCAAGACGGACGTCCTCCGTCTTGCCTCGCACGAGCTGCGCACTCCACTCACCGTGCTCCACGGCTACCTGTCGCTGGTCGACGGCGGATTCTACGGAGAGATCCCAGAGCCACTCGCCGGCGTGATGAGGATCCTGAAGCGCCGAACCGCGGACATGAACTCGCTCGTCAACGACATGCTGGTCGCGGCGCGCGTCGAGGACGGACCCGCCGATGCGGAGCGCGAGGTCGCCGACCTGCGCGAGGTGCTCCAGACGGCGGCCGCCGAGGTGATGCCGCGCGCGTCCACGCACCACCGCCTCGAGCTGGACCTGCCTGACGACCCGGTGCTCGCCCGGGTCGACCGGGAATGGGTCGTGCTCGCCCTGCGCAACATCATCGACAACGCGGTCAAGTACTCGCCCGCCGGTGGCGACGTGCTGTGCACCGTCATCCGCGAGGACGGTCTGGCCCATGTTCAGGTCGCCGACCATGGCATGGGCATCGCGCTGGAGGACCGCGACAAGCTCTTCACGCGGTTTGGCCGGGTGCTGACCACGGCCAACTCGCATATCCCGGGCATCGGGCTTGGGCTGTACTTCAGCCGTGAGGTGGCCCGCCGCCATGGCGGTGACGTCGCCCTGGTCGACGGCAGGGAGGCGGGCACGACGTTCGAGCTCACCCTGCCGATCACCGACGACGACTGAGGGGCTCAGACCCGGCGCAGCACCAGCAGGGAACGTGCGCTGACATGCAACTGCTCGGACGCCTCGACGACGCGCACGGGGTCTTGCAGGCCAGGTGCCGCGGTGTCGATCAGCACCTCCCAATGATCGCCCCAGCCGTGGGGCAGGCGCCACTCCATGTCCAGGTGGTGGGAGTGGAGGATGACGAGGAGGGTGTCACCCCGGATCTGGTGACCGTCCGCGGTGTGGTCGGGGATCTCGTCACCGTTGAGCAGCATCGCCAGCGAGCGGCGTGACTGGTCGTCCCACTCGTCCTCGCTCATCTCGCTGCCCTCGTCGTCGAGCCAGACAACGTCCTTGCGGCGCTGGCCCCGGCCCACCTGGCCGGCGAAGAACCGCTGCCGGTGCAACACCGGCTGGTCGGTGCGCAGCGCGATCAGCCGCCGCGTGAAATCGAGCAGGCCCTGGTCGATGTGCTCCCAGTCGAGCCACGCGGTCTCGTTGTCCTGGCAGTACGCGTTGTTGTTGCCGCCCTGCGTGCGGCCGATGTCGTCTCCCGCCACCAGCATCGGGCACCCCTGCGAGAGCAGCACGGTGGCCACCAGGTTGCGCTGCTGGCGGGCGCGCAGGGCGAGGATGTCTGCCTTGTCGGTATCGCCCTCGACGCCGCAGTTCCACGAGCGGTTGTCGTCGGTGCCGTCGCGGTTGTCCTCGCCATTGGCCTCGTTGTGCTTGTCGTTGTAGGAGACCAGGTCGCGCAACGTGAAGCCGTCGTGGGCGATGACGAAGTTGATGCTGCTGAACGGTGAGCGACCATCGCGCTCGTAGAGGTCACTGCTGCCGGTGAGCCGGTAGGCGAGCTCACCGACCCCGGCCACCTGGGAGCGCCAGTAGTCGCGCACGCAGTCGCGGTACTTGCCATTCCACTCCGCCCAGCGCACCGGGAAGTTGCCGACCTGGTAGCCACCCTCGCCGACGTCCCACGGCTCGGCGATGAGCTTCACGTGAGCCAGGGTCGGGTCCTGGTGGATGATGTCGAAGAATGCGGAGAGGCGGTCGACGTCGTAGAACTGCCGCGCCAGGGCTGAGGCGAGGTCGAACCTGAAGCCGTCGATGTGCATCTCGCTGACCCAATAGCGCAGCGAGTCCATGATCATCTGGAGGGTCGCCGGTGAGCCGGCGTTGAGGCTGTTGCCCGTGCCGGTGACGTCGTAGTAGAAGCGCGGCTCGTCCTCGACGAGGCGGTAGTACGAGCGGTTGTCGACACCGCGGAAGCACAGCGTCGGGCCGAGCTCGTTGCCCTCAGCTGTGTGGTTGTAGACGACGTCGAGGATGACCTCGAGGCCGGCGGCGTGAAGCGCCTTGACCATCGCCTTGAACTCGATGACCTGCTCGCCGTTGTCACCCGAGCTCGAATACCGTGCCTCCGGAGCGAAGTAGCCGATGCTGTCGTATCCCCAGAAGTTGCGCAGGCCGTGGTCGACGAGGTGCTGTGGGTCGACGAAGTGGTGCACGGGCATGAGCTCCACGGACGTGATCCCGAGGTCGGTGAAGTGCTTGACCGCTGCGGGATGCGCCAGGCCGGCGTAGGTTCCGCGCAACTCGTCAGGGATGTCCGGGTGGCGCATGGTGAAGCCGCGCACGTGGGTCTCGTAGATGATCGTGTCGTTCCAGGCGACATCGGGGCGCCTCTCGCCCTGCCAGTCGAAGGCGCCGTCGACGACCACGCCGTGCGGCATCTGCTCGGCTGAGTCAAGCGGGCTCATCTCCGCGTCGGTCTTGCCGACCACATAGCCGTACACCTCGGGACCCCACCGGACCGGTCCCGAGATCGCCTGCGCGTACGGGTCGAGCAGCAGCTTGTTGGGGTTGTGGCGCAGGCCGTGGTCGGGCTCGTAGGCACCGTGCACCCTGTAGCCGTAGCGCGTGCGCGGACCGATGCGCGGTACGAACCCGTGCCACACCAGGTCGGTCTGCTCACGCAGGTCGTAGGCCGCCAGCAGGGCCCCCTGTTCGTCGAGGAGGATCAGCTCAACCGCCTGCGCATCGGCCGCATAGAGCGCGAAGTTGGTGCCCTCCGGGGTCACCGTGGCGCCGAGCGGGTACGAGCGGCCCGGCCAGGCCACCAGGTTGCCCGCGGTCACGCGGCCCGCTCGAGCAGGGCAACGGGAAAGGCGTGGAGCAGGTCGCCGACCAGCAGCCGGCCGCTGTGCTCGACACCGTCGCAGAGGTTTTCCCAGCGCCCGTCGGGCAGCGTGATCATGGTGGCCCCCCAACTGCCGCGGCGTCGCAGCGAGCGACGCTGCGCCAACGAGATCACGCCGGCCGGGTCGCCCCGCGTGAAAGCGACCACATCATCGGCGAACTCACCCTGCGCCCACACCGGTGCGTACAGACCACGCTCGTCGAACGCGTCGGCCCGGCGGCGCCGCAGCGCAAGGGTGGTGGCGATGAGGCCGATCTTGGCGTTCCCAGCCATCGAGCGCTGTGGCCACGTACGCGACAGCGGCCGGGCCCGCACCTCGTCGAGGAGGCGGTGGCGCAGCGCGTAGTCGACGGGGCGGCGGTTGTCGGGGTCGACCAGGCTGAGGTCCCACAGCTCGGTGCCCTGGTAGATGTCGGGCACCCCGGGGCAGGTGAGCTTGAGCAGGGTGGCCGACAGCGAGTTGATGCTGCCGTGCGCAGCCAGCGTGGCCACGAACCGCTGAAGGTCAGCGACGAACCCGGGGTCGCCCAGCACCGCGGCGACGAATGCGGCGAGGCTGTCGTCATACGTGTCATCGGGCTGCAGCCAGCTGGTGTGCTGCTTGGCCTCGCGTGACGCCTTGCGCATGTAGTCGGTGGCGCGCCCGGTGCTGAGCGGCCAGGCACCGACGAGGGTCTGGTAGAGCAGGTACTCCATGGCGCGGTCGGGCCACTCGCCCTGGCGGTGCCTGTCGTTGAGCGCGCGCCATCGCTTGACCGCGCCGGCCCAGGTATCGGGGTTCTCGCTGAGCAGGTTGATGCGGGCGCGGACGTCCTCGCTGCGCTTGGTGTCGTGTGTGGAGGTGGCGAGCAGCGTGTGGGGACGGCTCTGCTGCGTGCGTCGGTTGTGCTCGTGGAATTCCTCGCAGGTGACCCCGAAGTGCGCGGGCGAATCGCCGACCTCGTTGAGCGAGGTGAGCACGAGGTGACGGTAGAACGCGGTGTCCTCCACGCCCTTGGCGGTGGCGGCGGCGCAGAGCTGCTGCACGCGGACCAGGAAATCACGCTGGGTGGCTTGCATCGTCGAGGTGTCGCTGGTGGCCGCGTCCTCGGGCTCACCGAACACGAACAGGTCGGCGATGAAATCGAGGAGACGTCCGTCGATATGCGGGTTGCCGATCAGCGCCTCGGCTGCGGCGCCGCGCACGATGCCCGCGTCGAGGTCGGACGCGGTGCCCCGCGACGGGTCGACGTAGGTGCGGTAGACCGGTATCGCGACGATGAGCTCGACGATCGCTTCGCTGAGCTCGCTGTGGGTGTGGTCGCGTTGGGTCGGGTACGCGTCGCAGATGGCGGCGAGCAGCCCGGTCAGTCGCTCGAGGTCGCTGACCAGCGAGGTCTGCAGGACCTCGCGCTTGCCATCTCGTGCGCAGGTGACGAAGTCGGAGCCGTTGCCGGTGAACTCAGTGTGCAGAGCCTCGAGCTGCGCGCGGCCGTCGGGGTCGACGAAGAGCCCATTGACGATGGCCAGGAAGTCGTAGCCGCTGGTGCCGTCGAGCGCCCACGGAGGGGGCTGCTCACCGCGGGCGAGGATCTTCTCGGCGAGCAGCCAGGTCTGCGCCGGCACCGCCTCGCGCAGCCGCGCCGCGTACTCGAGCGGCCGGCGCAGCCCGTCGATGTGGTCGACGCGCACGCCATCGGCATCACCGTGCGCGACCAGCTCAGCGATGAGCGCATGGCTCTCCGCGAACACCTCCGGGTCCTCGATACGCAGTGCGACCAGCGTGTTGATGTCGAAGAAGCGCCGGTAGTTCACCTCCTCGGTGGCCGTCTGCCATCTCGCGAGGCGATAGTGCTGCTCGTTGAGGAGGTGATCGAGCTCCGCGACGTCGCTGCTGCGCTCGGCCAGCGTGCTCTCGACGTCAGCCGCGACGACCTCATCGGTGAGGAGATCGGCCAGGGCCTGGCGGAGATCTGCGCGTGCCTCGAAACGCGCACGTCGTGTCGCCGCGTCGTCGCCGGCAGGAAGTGAGCCGACGCGCTTTCGCCAGGAGCCCACCGCCGCGCGGCGGCCCTCGGCGAGCAGCTCGGCGAGGCTCTCCAGCGAGAGGGGAAAGCGGTGCTCGGCGTACGCGACCAGCACGTCGCCTCCCTCGCGCAGCAGCGTGATCTCGCCCTCCTCGAGCATGCGGCCGACCTGGTCGGCGAGCAGCGGGAGCAGGACGCGGTGCCGCAGTCGTGGCTCGTCCGCCTCCCAGTCGATGTCGAAGAACCGTGCGAATGGCGACGACATCCCGTCGGCGAGCACGTCCCACCACCAGCGATTGCCACGGTCGGCAACCGACATGTGGTTGGGCACGATGTCGAGCAGCTGGGTGAGGCCGTGGTCACGGAGCTCCTGGCTGAAACGCCGATGCGCGTCGGGGCCGCCGAGCTCGTCGCTCACGCGCGTCGGGTCGACCACGTCGTAGCCGTGCGTGCTGCCCCTGGCTGCCTGCAGGTACGGCGAGCAGTACAGGTGGCTGACTCCGAGAGCGGCGAGGTAGCCGGCCTGCGCGGCAGCCTCCGCGAAACCGAACTCCCTGCGCAGCTGGACGCGATACGTTGCCCGTCGCGTCATAACCCGGCCCGGGGGGCCGGCCGGTTCAGCGCAGTCACAATCACTCTCACCCTTTCATCCCGTCAGCGCTGGAATTATGCGGGGGACCTCCCGGTGGGCCGTTTTGCAGTGTGGGCGCCGCGTGCGACACGGGTCGAGGTGCAGACCCGCGGCCGGCAGCGCGCGCTGCACCGGCGCGATGGCGGCTGGCACGCGCTCGACGACCCGCAGGCAGAGGCTGGTGACGACTATTGCTTCATCCTCGACGGCGGCCGGCCGCTGCCCGACCCGCGTTCGGCGTGGCAACCGCATGGCGTGCACGGGTCATCGCGGCTGGTCGACCACGGGTCATTCGCCTGGAGCGACGCCGGCTGGCGCGGGCGCGCGCTGCACGACATGGTGGTGTACGAGCTGCACTGCGGCACCTTCAGTGACGCCGGCACCTTTGACGGCGCCATCGAGCGCATCGGACACCTCGTCGACCTCGGCGTCGGTGCCGTCGAGCTGATGCCGGTGGCGGAGTTCCCCGGCAGCCATGGTTGGGGCTACGACGGCGTTGCGCTGTACGCGGCGCACCACCCGTATGGGGGACCGGTCGCGCTCAAGCGATTCGTCGACGCCTGCCACAGCGCCGGGCTCGCGGTGATCATGGACGTGGTCTACAACCATCTCGGCCCGGACGGCAATGTGCTCGGCGAGTTCGGGCCGTATTTCACCGACCGGTATCGCACCCCGTGGGGTGACGCCATCAACTACGACGGCGTGGGCAGCGACGAGGTCCGCAGCTTCGTGGTCGACAACGCGTTGATGTGGCTGCGCGACTACCACGTCGACGGTCTCCGACTCGACGCGGTGCACGCCATCGTCGACACCTCGGCAGTGCACATCCTCGAGGACATCGCCGGCGCGGTGCACGGGCTCGCCGAGGCCATGGGGCGCGAACTGTGGGTGATCGCGGAGAGCGACCTCAACGACCCCCGGTTGGTGATTGATCCGCGGCTCGGGGGGTTCGGGTGCGACGCGCAGTGGAGCGACGACTTCCACCACGCGCTGCATGCGACGCTGGCCGAGGACACCGCCGGCTACTACGCCGACTTCGGCGCGGTGGCCGACGTGGCCGCGGCACTGCAGCAGGTCTTCGTCAACCCAGGCGGCTACTCGCCGTTCCGCGGGCGACGCCACGGGCGTGGGGTCGGCGACGTGCCGTCGACACGGTTCCTGGGGTACATGCAGAACCACGACCAGGTGGGCAACCGGGCCCAGGGCGAGCGCAGCTCGGCCCTGATGAGCACGGGCCGTCTGCTCATCGCGGCCGCGCTGGTGCTGCTCGGTCCGTTCGTCCCCATGCTGTTCATGGGCGAGGAATGGGCGGCCTCGACACCGTTCCTGTACTTCACCGACCACGAGGACGCAGACCTCGGCCGGGCGGTGTCGGACGGCCGACGTCACGAGTTCGCGTCGTTCGGCTGGAACCCCGACGACGTGCCCGATCCCCAGGACGCCGCCAGCTTCCGGAGGTCGAGACTCGACTGGACGGAGACTGGAGATGAACCGCGCGCCACCGTGCTCCGGTGGCACCGCGAGCTCATCGCTCTGCGCGCCGCCAATCCTGCTCTGCGAGACGGCGACCGGTCGGCAATGGTGGTCGAGCATGACGAGGATGCGCGGACGCTGGTGATGCGGCGCGAGGGCGTCTCGGTGGCGTGCAACTGGGGCGAGGCGGCCGTCTGTGTGAGCGTCGCCGGCGGGGAGGCTGCGCACCTGCTCAGCGACGGCGCGCAGGCCTGCGCCGCCGGGGTTCAGCTCGAGCCGAACTCAGTCGCGGTTCTGGTCACCCCGGACGTTGTCAGGGCGCGAGCTGCGCCGACGCCCTGATCGCGGCCAGCTGAACGCCGGTCACGGCAACCTCCGCCAGGCAGTCGCATTCCACCACCGCGGTGTCACGCGAGACGCACGCCCGGCAGACGGTCGCCTCGCACAGCCCGCATCGGAAGAACGTCGACTCGATGGTGGCCGCGCACACCGAGCAGCGGGGGTCGCTGTCGGACCAGTGCTCGTCGACGAGCACCAGGTCCGATCGCCGTCCATCGGGGAGGTGGACACCGGTCGGGAGGATGTGGAGGAGGACCGGAGGAACGCATGTGCAGGTGTCCATGCGAACAAGTGTACGCCGCCGACGAAGCCGCGGGGGGCTGCCGGCGGCTCTCGCGGCTAGGCCGCGCTGCCCGCTCCGCTGAGCTCCGCCGTGCCTCCCTGGCGGAGCAGGGCCCGCGTGGCGGTGACCCTGCAGGCGAGCATCTCGAGGATCTCATCGAGGCGTTCGCGCAGGTCCGAGTTGAGCGCGATGGGGTGGTTGTCGATGTCCCGCAGCAGGGCGGACAGCCGGACCGCCTTCTGGTCGATGTGGGCAACGATCTGGTTGGGACTCTCGACCGTGGTGGCGCTCTGACTCGGCTCCATCCAGGTACCTCCGTGGTTGCTGGTGTTGCACCTGCGCGCGGTGGGTGGTTGGCGCCCACCGTCGCCGCTAGCGTATGCCGAAGAGGGCCCTGCCGCAAGGTCCTCTCGGTGGAGTCGCCCCGACCGTCGACGCGGCCGGGCGGCTGCGCCGGCACGGTAGACTGGGCCGGCCGCCGGCGGAACACACCCTGCGCGGATGGCGGAACCGGTAGACGCGCGGGACTTAGGATCCCGTGGGGCAACCCATCCGAGTTCGAGTCTCGGTCCGCGCACCACCGCCGCATCAAGGACGCCAAGTGACCAGCTCCACAACCGCGACCCCCTCGGACCTCTCCGTCGCCGTCGAGCGCCAGCCCGCCTCGCGGGTGCAGCTGCGCGTCGAGGCGCCGGCCTCCGAGCTGGACGCCGCCGTCAGCGCCGCGCTGCGCCGCCTCGCCGGGCGGGTGCGCCTGCCCGGTTTCCGTCCCGGCAAGGCGCCCGCGGCGATGGTCGAGCGCGCCGTCGGCTGGGACGCCCTGCGCCAGGAGGCGGTTGACGCCCTTCTGCCCCAGCTGTACAGCCGCGCGCTCGACCAGGCCGGCGTGCAACCGGTCGACGACCCCGACCTCGATCTCGCGCCCGTGGAGCGTGGCCAGCCGTTCGTGTTCACGGCCACGGTCACCGTGCGCCCCGACGTCGAGCTCGGCGACTACACGTCCCTGCGCGTCGAGGTGCCGTCGACTCTGGTCACCGACGAGCAGGTCGACGAGATGATCGAGGAGCTGCGCCGCCGCAACAGCGAGCTGCGCGACGTCGAACGCCCCGCCCAGGCCGGCGACGTGCTGCGCTGCTCGCTGGTGATGCGTCGTGGCGACGAGCTGCTGAGCGGCGACGACGAGAATGACCGAGACCTCGACATCGACCGCGAGAGGCTGCTTCCCGGGCTCGCCGATGCGCTCATCGGCATGGAGGCGGGACAGTCGCGGTCCTTCCAGCTGAGCCTTCCGGAGGACTTCGCGCGCGAGGAGCTGCGCAACGCCACCGTCGACGTCGACGTCACGGTGAGCGCGGTGCGCGAACGCATCCTGCCCCCGCTGGATGACTCGCTGGCGTCGCTCGACGAAGAGCATGGCACCACGCTCGAGGAGCTCCGCGAGGACTACCGCAAGCGCCTCGAGGAGGTGTCGGCGGATCGCGACCGCGAGACGCTCGAGGCGTCCGCGCTCGAAAAGCTGCGCGACCACGTGGTCGTCGAACTGCCGGAGTCGATGGTCGAACGGGAGATCGACCGTCAGGTCGCTGACCTGGAGGTGCGCCTGCAGCAGATGGGCATGCCGCTGGATCGCTACCTCGAGTACACCGGCACCACCGTGGAGAAGCTCCGCGGCGAGCGCCGCGAGGGCGCTGTGCAGCGACTCCGGCTCGAGCTGGCGCTCGATGCGCTGGCGCAGGCCGAGGGGATCGAGGTGGACGAGGCGGCGGTGGAGCGCGAGGAGCAGCGGGTGGCGCAGGGGCGCAAGCTCACCAGCCAGCAGCGCCGCCGCCTGCACCAGGGCGCTCACGTCGACCTGGCGCGGCGCGCGGCCGGCGAGCGTCTGATCGAGATCGTTCGCGGGCAGGGGTGAGCGCACCCATCACCCACGAGGCGGTGCGGCGTGCACTCCTCGAGCGCGGGATCGCCTACGAGACGGTCGCCTGCGACCCGTCACTCGCCGACACGGCGGCTTTCTGCGAGGCGTACGGTTTCGACCCGGCCGACTCGGCCAACTGCATCGTGATCGCGTCGCGCCGGCCGGCGGGCCGGCACCTGGCCACGCTCGTCCTGGCGACGACCCGACTTGACGTCAACGGCCTGTGCTGCCGCCTGATGGACGTCCGCAAGGCCAGCTTCGCGCCCGGCGAGCAGACCGCGGAGCTGACCGGCATGGACATCGGCGGGGTGACGCCGTTCGGCCTGCCCGACGACCTTCTGCCGGTTCGCGTCGACGCGGCCGTGCTGTCGCGGGCTCACGTCATCGTCGGTGGCGGGGACCGCAGCGTGAAGCTGCTCATCGACCCGGCGGTCTTCGCGACGCTGCCCGGTTTCGAGGTCGTGCGCGGGCTGGCCGCGTAGCCGCCGCCGCGCGGACTCTGCGCAGGGGGAATGGCGGTCACGGGCGCCGTCTTGCATGTACGCTGCGATTCGCCGTGTGGTGGAGTCCTCTTCTTCGTCCTCATCCCACCCGCCGGCCCGATGGGTCCTGGACCGTCATCGAGGCCGAGGAGCTGGTCCTGACCGCGCCCAGGCCGCTGCGCGACGACCCGGCGGCCTCCATGGCCGACGACCTTCGGGCCACCGCGCTGCTGGCGGCCCACGTCCACGCCGACGGCCCGCCGGTGGTGGGAGCGGTGGCCGCCGCGGCGGTGCTGCAGCGGCTGACCGAGGCGGGTGACCCGCGCCGTTTCCAGGCATGGCTCCTCCAGGGCCTCTATCACCTCCTCGCCGGCGCAGAGGCGTGTCGCGCCCAACGCGGCGAAGCGGTGGTGAGCGCCCACAACGTCCGCGCGCGGAGCATCCTCCGCCTCGCCGCCACCAGCCCCGACCCGGTCACAGCGCGCCGCGCTCGCACCGCCCTGGTGCGGCTCGGCGCCGCCGTCGCGGCCTGATCAGCGATCGCCGACGCGCGGCCGATGGATCACTGGGGCGTACCTATAATGACCCGACCATGACACCGCAGAACCTGATCCCGATGGTCGTCGAGACGACGAACCGCGGCGAGCGCGCCTTCGACATCTATTCGCGTCTTCTCAAGGACCGAATCATCTTCATCGGCACGCCGATCGATGACCAGGTGGCCAACGTGGTGATGGCGCAGCTGCTCTTCCTCGCGGGTGAGGACCCCGAGAAGGACATCATGATCTACATCAACTCGCCGGGCGGGTCGGTGTACGCCGGCCTGGCGATCTACGACACGATGTGCTACGTCGAACCGCGGGTGGGCACCATCTGCATGGGCATCGCCGCGTCGATGGCAGCGGTGATCCTCGCCGGCGGTGCGCCGGGAATGCGCTTCTCCCTGCCCAACACACGCGTGCTCATCCACCAGCCCTCGGGCGGCTTCAGCGGGCAGGCGGCCGACATCCAGATCCACGCCCAGGAGATCCTGCGTGTGCGCCGCCGCCTCGACGAGATCCTTGCCCACCACACCGGCAAGCCGATCGAGGTCATCAACCGCGACTCCGACCGCGACTTCTTCATGAGCTCGGAGGAGGCCAAGGCGTACGGCCTCATCGACGAGATCATCCAGGGCAGGCCCAAGGGCGACGGCCCCGTGCCGAAGCTGGCGAGCAACGGCGGCGGCGCTCCCGTCGGCGCGGGCGACGGTCCTGAGGCGGGCGGCGGCGCGGCCACGCGCTGACCCGCGACGGCCTTCATCGATCCGTTGCGGGCTGACAGGCGCGCCTGTCGCGGCAGCGTGGTACGGTGACCGCGGATGACTGAGCGCGACGACCGCCGGCGGCACACCCGCTGCTCCTTCTGTGGCAAGGGGCAGGAGCAGGTGCGCAAGCTCGTCGCCGGTCCGGGCGTGTACATCTGCGACCAGTGCATCGACCTCTGCCAGGAGGTGCTCGAGGAGGACAACCGCTCCACCACGACCAAGCGTGGCAAGGCGGGGATGATCCCCAACCCGCAGGTGATCGCCGCCTCTCTCGACCAGTACGTCATCGGTCAGGAGCACGCCAAGAAGGTGCTGTCGGTGGCGGTGTTCAACCATTACAAGCGCATCGCCCACGCCAAGACCAACGGTGACGTCGAGCTGCAGAAGTCCAACGTCCTGCTGGTCGGTCCCACCGGTTGCGGAAAGACGTTGCTGGCGCAGACCCTGGCGAAGATCATCGACGTGCCCTTCTCGATTGCCGACGCCACCTCGCTGACCGAGGCCGGCTACGTCGGCGAGGACGTCGAGAACATCCTGCTGCGGCTCATCCAGGCCGCCGATTTCGACATCTCCCGCGCTGAGCGGGGAATCATCTACATCGACGAGATCGACAAGATCGCGCGCAAGTCGGACAACCCGAGCATCACCCGCGACGTCAGCGGTGAGGGCGTGCAGCAGGCGCTCCTCAAGATCCTCGAAGGCACCGTCGCCAACGTCCCCCCGCAGGGCGGCCGCAAGCATCCCCACCAGGATTTCATCCAGATCAACACGACCAACATCCTGTTCATCTGCGGAGGCGCCTTCGACGGCCTGGAGCGGATCATCGAGCAGCGCGTCGGCAATCGCACCATCGGGTTCAACAGCAAGCCGCACGGCAACCGGAACAAGGAGACCACCCGCATCCTGCGCGAGCTGCAGGCCCAGGACCTGCTCAAGTACGGCCTGATCCCCGAGTTCATCGGCCGTCTGCCGATCAACGTGTCGCTCGACTACCTCGACGAAGAGGACATCATCCGCATCCTCACCGAGCCCAAGAACGCCTTCGTCAAGCAGTACGAGAAGTTCTTCGCGCTCGACGACGTCGAGCTCGTGTTCCACGAGGGCGCGCTCAAGGCGATCGCGCAGAAGGCGCTGGCGCGTGGCACCGGCGCGCGCGGCCTCAAGTCGATCATCGAGGACGTGCTCCTCAACAGCATGTTCGAGGTGCCGAGCCGACCCGACATCAAGCGGTGCGTCATCACCGAGCAATCGATCACGGACGGCGTCGAGCCGCTGTTGCTCACCGAGGAGCCCGCCAAGCGCGGCGCTGCGGCCGCCGCCGCGCCCGCCGCCGAGCAGTCCGCCTAGCCTCAACGCGTGAGCGTGCGGGCGCGGCTGATCGCGCTCGCCGCCGTTGTCGCCGTCGTCCTGGCCACCGGCATCGTGGTGCTGGTCGGCTCGCGCAGCCCCGGCTGCACCGTCGCCGCTCCTCGCCCGTCGCTGCCCCCGCAGCTGCGCTCGCTCGGCGACTTCGACCAGTCGTACGACGCCACCAACCCACCGGCGCTGGAGGACGCGGCCGAGCGCGCCGCGTCGTCACTGCACTCCGACCTGATCGGCGCCATCCCCCAGGCGCCGGTCTTCGAGGCTGCTGCCCAGGCGGGCTCCCCGGACGCGGTGGTGGTGCCGTTGCAGAGCCCGCTGTCGTCCGCATCGGGGGGAGCGCGGCTGGCCGGCCTGGTGGTGTTCCTCCGCGACTGCCAGGGCGCGGCGTACTTCGCCGGGGTCGAGGACGACGTCACCGCCCAGCCGCCGCTTTCGGGGTTCCCCGCGGTCAGCCAGGCGGAGGCGGCGGCGCAGCTGGGGGGCGGCACACCCCGGCTCGTCTACACCACCGACCCGCTCCGCCCGCGCTGGGCGACCAGCGCGTCGCCGCCACGGTCGCTCCCGGCGCGGTGATGCGGCGGCCCGATAATCAGGGCACGCGAGCGCAGATTTGGAGGGAGGCGCAGCGGTGCAGACGTGGCGTCGACGAGGCGCGGCAGCCGCCGCGCTGGTGGCGGTCCTGAGCGCCTGCGATTCAACGAGCCCGCAGACATCGCCGGCGGCCACTCCCGGCCCCACGGCGTCCACCCGCGATGCCGGTGGTGCCATGGCCGGCTTCCTCGCCGCCGCGGTCCAGCAGGACAACGCCCAGCTGCCGCTCTGGCTGGCGACGCCCACCGACACCGCCGACCTCACCGAGGTGCTGACCGTCTACAGCAGCTTCGGCCTGGACACGCGTGGCGGCCTGTTCTGGGCGGTGCAGGGTGTTGACGTCGCCTCGGTCAGCGGGACCGACGCCACGCACGCTGACGTCACCCTGACGCGCGACATCGTCTGGTGCCTCGGCAAGGCGGCGAACGACCCGACGGCGACATGCTCAGCAGTCAATGGCGTTGCCGGGCACCCGCACACGTACGCGGCCGTCTCCGTCGATGGCCGCTGGAGGGTTGACGTCGACATCAACGCGAGCAGCCAGCTCGACCAGAACCCGCAGGCGTCGCCGACCGGGGGAGCGCCGACCGCCACCCCGACCTGATTGTTGACGCGGCAGCGTCGGGGCCGCTGGCGGTCGCGGCGGGGAAGCCTCCGTATACTCGCCGGGCACTGATGGAGAAGGCGTTCGACCCGCGCACCGTGGAACCGAGCTGGCGTGCGCGCTGGGAGGAGCTGCGAATCGGCGTCGCCGATCGCGATTCGCCGCGGCCGAAGTACAGCATCGCGCTGCCCCCGCCGAACATCACCGGGGTGCTCCACCTCGGCCACGCCATGGGCTTCTCCATCCAGGACACCCTCGCCCGGCACCACCGCATGCGCGGCTTCGAGGTGGAGTGGTGCCCGGGCACCGACCACGCCGCCATCGCCACCCAGAACGTCATCGAGCGCCAGCTGGCCGCCGAGGGCACCACCAAGGAGGCGCTGGGCCGGGACCTGTTCAAGGCGCGCGTTGACGCCTGGTATGAGGAGTACGGGGGGCGCATCTACGAGCAGATGCGCGCGCTGGGCTTCACCTGCGACTGGAGCCGCTCGCGGTTCACGCTCGACGACGGGTATGTCCGGGCCATCCGCACCGCCTTCAAGAGCCTCTTCGACAGTGGGCTCATCTACCGCGGACCTCGCATCGTCAACTGGTGCCCGCGATGCCTGTCGGCGATCAGCGACGAGGAGATCGACTGGCAGGAGCAGACCGACAGCCTGGTGCACCTCCGCTACCCGATCGACGGCGGCGGCGACATCGTCGTCGCCACGGTTCGCCCGGAGACGATGCTCGGTGACAGCGCCGTTGCGGTGGCGCCCGGTGACCCGCGCTATCGCGACGCGGTGGGTCGGACCGTCACCCTGCCGCTGACCGGGCGCAGGGTTCCGATCATCGAGGACGAAGCGGTGCAGCCCGAGTTCGGCAGCGGCGCGCTCAAGGTGACTCCTGCTCACGACCCCACCGACTACGAGATCGGCGAGCGCCACGGTCTGCCGATGATCTCGGTGATCGCACCCGACGGCACCATGGACGTGCCCGACCTTCCGCGTTTTCACGGCCTCCCCGTGGAGAAGGCGCGCCCCGAGGTGCTGGCGGCGCTGCGCGAGGCGGGGGCGGTGGTGAAGGAGGAGGAATACGTGCACGAGGTGGGCCACTGCGATCGCAGTGGGGACGTGCTCGAGCCGCTGATCAGCGCGCAGTGGTGGGTGCGCATGCGCGAGCTCAGCGAGCCGGCGGTCGCGGCCGTGCAGAGCGGCCAGACGACGTTCCACCCGCGCCGCTACACGGACGTGTACCTCGCCTGGATGGGCAACATCCGCGACTGGTGCATCAGCCGGCAGATCTGGCTCGGCCACGCCATCCCGGTGTCGACCTGCGCGAACGGGCACACCTTCGCCTGGATCGAGCCCCCCGCCAGCTGTCCGACGTGCCAATGCCCCGAGCTGCACAACGACCCGGACGTGCTCGACACCTGGTTCAGCAGCGCGCTGTGGCCGTTCGCCATCTTCGGCTGGCCGGAGGACACCGACGACCTGCGCCGCTTCTATCCCACCGACGTCTGCGTGACCGCGCGCGACATCATCTTCCTCTGGGTGGCTCGCATGATCTTCATGGGGCTGCGCTTCACCGGCACCACGCCGTTCGCCGACGTGATCATCACCAGCACCGTGCAGGCCGCCGACGGGACGCGGATGAACAAGTCCAAGGGCAACGCGGTCGATCCTCTGGCGATGATCGAGGAGCATGGCGCCGATGCGGTGCGCGCCTGGGCGGCCGCGGTGGGCACCGGCGGCCAGGACGTCCGCTTCAACCGCGACCGCATCGAGAGCTTCCGGCGCTTCGCCAACAAGATCTGGAATGCCACGCGCTTCCTGGTGACGCGCCTCGACAATGGCGAGGGTGTGATGTCCGCTCCCGCCGATCCGCCCGGCGTCGACGAGCTCGAGCCGGGTGACCGGTGGATGCTGTCACAGGTGGCAGAAACCGTCGAGGCCGTCAACGCGTCCCTCGAGGCCTACCGCTTCCACGATGCCATGGACCGTCTCTACGACGTCACCTGGCACGGCTTCTGCGACTGGTACGTGGAGATGATCAAGCCACGGCTGCGGGAAGACGCACCGGCCGGCTCGCGCGCCGCCGCCGCTCACACCGCGATCACCACCCTCGACGTGCTCCTCCGTCTGCTCCACCCGTTCATGCCGTTCATCACCGAGGAATGCGCGCAACGGCTCCCCGGCTCTCTGCCGTCGCTGCAGCTTCGGGACTGGCCCCAGGTGGCGCCCGGTTGGCGCGAGGGATTGGCTGCGCGCCGCGGCGTTGACGAGCTGCTCGTGCTGGTGCAGCGGGTGCGCGCGCTGCGCGACGAGAGCGGTGTGCCCGCGGGCGAGCGTCATCGCCTCCAGCTCAGCGGCGGCGACCCCGACATGACCGCCGAGCAGAGGATGCGACTTCTCACCTCCCTCATCCCCGTCGAGGTGGAGGAGAACGGGGACCTCAACGGCGGTGTCAGCGTGGTGGCCGGCGGCCTGGAGGCCCGCTACCACCTCGCGTTCGGCGAGCGCGAGCTCGCTCGCAGCCGGCGTCGCCTCGCCGAGCTGGAGAGCGCCATCGACCGTCTCGAAAGGCAACTGGCGACGCCGGCGTTCACCGGGAAGGCGAAGCCCGAGGTGGTCACGGAGGCGCGCCGCCGGCTGGTCGAGGCGCGTCGCGAGCAGAGCGTGCTGCGCGCGCAGGGGGAGAGCCAATGACGCCGCTGCTCGCCGACTCGGCGTCGCTGATCGTGCTCGGGGTGATCGCCGTCGCGGGCTATGTCGGAGCGCTGTACGTGGCCACGGCCTTCTTCGTGTGGCGTGATGCCCGGCGCCGCTCGGATTCGCTGGCCTTCCATCTCTTCGCGCTGCTCCTCGGGTTCGTCCCGCCGTTTCTCGGGGCGCTGGTCTACCTGATGGTGCGGCCACCGACGACGCTCGACCAGGAGCGCCAGCTCGCCCTCGAGGAACAGGCGCTGCTCGATGCCGAGAACGACGAGATCCCGCTCCGCCCCTGCCCCTCCTGCGGACGTGAGATCGAGGCGGAGTTCATCGTCTGCCCCCACTGTCGCACCCAGTTCGCCCGGCGTTGCCGGTCGTGCGACCGGGTGCTCAGGCTGGGCTGGCCGGTGTGTCCCTACTGTGCCGAGGAGGTGGGCCACGCGCCGTTGGGCCGCGTCACTCGCACCGGCTGAGCCGCGGCGATGCTGAGTGGTGGCCTGCGCCTCGCCCTGGTGGTGGGGGCGCCGCTGCTGGGTGCGATCCTGGTGCACGAGCTTCGCGGGCGGCGTCGGACGGCGCTCGTCGTGGCGATTCTCAGTGTCGCCGCCACCGCGGCGTTGACCGTGTCGGTCATCTCCGGGGTGACGGGCGGCGAGTCGCTGGAACACAGCTTCGGGACCGCCATCCCGGGCGTCGACCTCACCACCCGGGCGGACTCGGCATCGGTCGCGGCCGTGTTGGTGGCCTGCCTGGCCGCCCTGCTCGCCATCGCGCGCCTGCGCGACCAGGGCGACCGCCTCTGCGGCCTGCTCCTCTGCCTGGCGGGGACGGCCACGGTGGCGTGCGCGGGCAACCTCGTGATCGTTGCCGCCGGCGTCGAGGTGGTGGCCGGCGGAACGCTGCTGCTGCGCGGCCGGCGCGGCAGGGGGCTGCGCTCCAGCGTTCTCCTCGCCGTCGTGGTCATGGGGTCCGGGCTGGCGCTGGTCACCGCCGCCGCCCAGCTCGTCGCCGGCGCGGGAAGCAGCGACCTCGCCTTCGTTCCCTCCGGGGCCATCGGCGGCGCCCTGGCCCTGCCGTGGGCGTTGGGCGGTGTCGGCCTGCTCGTCTCCATCGCGCTCCCCGGCGACGCCGCGTCGCCGGCACGCGACTGGGTCGCGGTGGGCGCGCTGCCTGCCGGGTTCCTCGTGCTCCTCCGCCTCCAAGAGGTGGCGGGCGGCCAGCTGCCCGGCGTCGCCGCGGTGACGCTGGCGGCGATCGGCGCGTTGGTGGCGTCGGCTGCGGCGGTCAGCGCGCTCCGCGCCGCCACCCTGGCCGCGGCCGCCCGTTCCGCGGCGGCGGTGCTGACGGGCCTGCTGGTCAGCCTGTTCGGCAGCTCCGGGGCGGTGTCAGCGACCGCGACGGCTGGGCTCTTCCTCGGCCTCGAGATCGCCCTGCTGGCGTCGCCTTCCTGGAACCGGCGCCCCAGCGCCTGGTCGGCGGCGTCGGCGGCCCTGCTGGCGATGCCGGGCGGGGCGATCTTCGCGGTGGTGGCGATCGGCCTCGGCGCGGTCGCGCAGCGCGGGGTGGCGGCATTCCCGCAGCTGGCGGTGCTGACGGCCGTCGTCGCCGCGGCGGCGATCGCGGCCGCCCGTGCGCTGGCCAGCCCACTGCGCACCCGGCGCCCCCCCGAGCCCGGCGCCGTCCTCGCCGTCGTGGCGGGGCTGGGCGGCGGCCTGGTCCCCGGCTTCGCGCTGCACCAGGTGACCGCTGCCCTGGCTCCCGGGAGCGCGCCGCCCGACCTCGACGCGGGCGCGCTGCAGGTGGTCGGGTCGGGGTTCGCCGGCGGCTACTTCGCGGTGGCCGCCGCCATCCTGCTGGTCGCCGCCGCCGCCGCGACGGTCCTCGCCGCAGCCGAACCCGCCGCCGCCACAGCCCCGGCGGTGCAGCCGGCCGGCATGCCCCGCCTGCGGCCGCTGCTGGCCGCCCGCCGGCGAAGCCTGCGCCCGGCGCGGCGCGTGGGCACGGGCCTGCATACGCTCGACCGCTGGCTCGAGGCGCAACCGCAACTGCCGCTGCTGATCGCGGCAGCTGCGCTCGCGGTGCTGCTCTTCCACTGATGGAGGCCAGTGAGCCACTCCTCGCCGGCCTCGGGTTCATCGCCGCCGCCGTGGTCATGCTCGTCGACGGTCGCAACGCGGTCAGCTACGCGTCCCTGGCGGCCGGGCTGGGGCTGGCGCCGTCGGTGGCCAACGTCTACGGCGCCGACGGGGCCGTGCTGGTGATCGCCGCCGCCGCGACGGCCGCGGTGTCCGGCCCGCTCAGCCGCGCCATCTCGCACCGCGTCAGGTGGATGGCCGGCGTGGACCCGGTCGTGCCGGTGGTGGCCAAGCCCGAGGCGCTCTTCGGGCCGCGCAGCATTCGCGTCGCCGCCGGCGCCGCCGTCCTGCCGGCCGCGTCGTGGATCAGCTTCAACGTCCCGGTCGGCTCAACCTCGACGGTGACCGGCGTGCTCTTCGCGGCGGCGCTCATCTGGGGCTGCGGGGCGATGCGCCTGGTCACCGCCCGGACGCTGGTGGACGTCGCCGCCGGGATCGCGGCGGTCGGGCTGGGGGCGGCGGCGGCCTGGTTGATCGCGGGTGGTGTCGACACGCTCGCCGGGGCGGCGGCGGCCGCGTCGCTGGCCCCGCTGGCGGCGCTCATCGCGGGCTGGCTCGGTGGTCGCCACGCCGGCGTCGGTGCCGTCGCCCGGACCACCACGTGAGCGTCGTCCCGGTGGCGCTGACCTGGGCCATCGGGGGGCTGCTGGCGGCGATGCTGCTGCCTCGGTTGCGGCTTCGCCGCCGGATGGCCGCGCTGGTCCCGCTGGCGGTCGCCGTGGCGGCCTTCCTGACCCTCGGCGGCGGCGCCGACCTGGACGTGGTCGCGGCGCCCGGCGGGCTCCTGCTCGGCCGGCCGGCCGGCGGCCTGGTCCTGCTGTGCGCGCTCTCCATGACCGTCTGCCTGGTGCTCTCGCCACCTCCGGACGGCGGCGAGATCCTCGTGGTCGGCGCCTGCGGCGCGTTCTCGACGGTGGCCCTGGCGACGGGCTCGCCGATCGTCTGGGCAGCCTGCCTCGCCGCCGGCATGGCGCTGTTCGGGGTTCGTTGGGTGGCCGCCTCACCGGCGCGGCCGACCCTGGCGGCGGCGCGGGTGGGCACGCTCGGCGCCACGGTCCTGGTGGCGGCTGCGCCCTTCCTTCCGCTCGACGTCGCCACGGCCCTGCCCAGGGCCCACCTTGCCGGCGCCCTCCTCGCCGGCGGCGTCGCGTCGGGGTTCGGGATGGTGCCCCTCGGCGGCTGGGTGACCGGTGGGGCGCGCCTGGTTCGCGGTGCCGCCCTGGCACCGTGGGCGCTCCTGCTGCTCCCCGCCCTGCTGCTCACCACCCAGACGCTGCAGAACGTGCTGCCCACCGACGCGCGCACCACGGTGGGCTTCCTCCTGCTCCCCGCCGGGGCGCTCAGCGCCGCCTGGGCGGCGGGGCAGGGGCTGCTGGCGGGCCGTCGGGACCGCGAACGGTATCCACGCGTGCTCCTTGCCGACCTCGGGCTGGTGGCGATGGGCCTGGCCACACCGCAGCCGGGGGTGCGCATCGGCAGCCTCCTGCTCCTGCTCACCCACCTCTGCGCGGGCCCGCTGCTTCTCCAGGAGGCGTCGCCCGCCCTGGTCCGCCAGCGCCGACTGGCCTGGCTGGCGCTCAGCGGCGTGCCTCCGACGCCGGCATTCTGGGGGCGTTTCGCGACCATCGCCGGGCTCACCTCCGCATTCGGCGGGGCGCTGCTCATCGTCACTCTCCCGGTCACCGCCGCGCTGCTCCTGGTCGCGGTTCGTGCCGCCGCCGCCGCGAGCAGCGCACGCCCGGTGGCCCCCGCCAGCCTGGCAACGCGCGCCGCCGCCTGGCTGGCGCCACTGGCGGCACTGACCGTTGGCCTGCTGCCGGACTCGGCGCTGCGCGCCCTACTTGGGGTCGGCTGATGGATCCCACCGGGCTGCTCGATGCCGTCCTCGCCGTGGCCGTCTATCCGGGCGCCCTATTCCTTGCACTGGCCTCGCTGATCCGGCGCCGCGTCGCCGGGCAGGGAAGCGGGCCGCGCGCGCACCGCGTGCCGCCGGCGATCAGCCTGGTGCCGGTGCTCAGCGCCGTGGTCGCGACGGCGATGCTGCCCCTGACGGGCTCGCCGGCGCTGCGCCTGCCTCCGCCGCTGGGCGCCCCGGGCAACGTGGTGGCCATCGTCGTGCTGCTGGCGATCGCCACCGACCTCGGCGCCGGCAGCCGGGCGGCAGCCGCGCTCGCCGCCGGGGCCGCCCTCCCCGTCCTCGGCCTGGCGGCGTCCCTGGGCACGCTCAACGTCATCGCCATCTCCACCGCGGGTGGCACGGCAGCGCTGGTGGCGCGCGCCGTCGCGGCGGCGGTGCTGGTGATGGCCTCCAGCCTGGCCGGCGGCGGCCGCTCCGCCGCGGTCGTGGCGGCGGCGCTGGCTCTGGCGGGGGCGGCGCTGGTGGTGCCGTCCGCCCTGCGCGCCGAGCCGGCCGTGCTCGGCGGCCTCGCCTGCCTGGGGACGGTGGTGGTCGCCAGCATCCTTGCCCGGGTCAGGGACCGGTGGCCGCGACCGCTGCTCACCGTCGCGGCGACCGCCGCCTGCGTTGCCGGGACCGTGCTGGCGCTGCTCGCGGCCCGCGCCTGACGCCGAAGGTTCACGTCAGTGTTACGATGAATACGGCTCACCCGTGCCAAACCGCGCGTTGGGGGCCGGACAGGGGGGTCCCTCGCAACCGACTCCGACTCCAATCCACACGGGGAGCTGATGGCTCGAATCGTTCTCGCCTCGTCAAGTCCCCGGCGCCGTGAACTGCTCACGAGGGCCGGGATCAGGTTCACCGTTGTCGACCCCCCCGAGGACGGCGCGCTCCCGCCCGGCATCTGCGCCGACCTCGCCGCCCAGCTGATCGCCCGTCAGAAGGCGGTGGCGGTCGCCGCCTCCCAGCCCGCCGGCAGCTTCGTGCTCAGCGCCGACACCATCGTCCTCGGCCCGGGCGGTGCGCTCGGCAAGCCGGGGTCCCCGGAGCGCGCGCAGGCGATGCTGCTCGAGCTTCGCGGTCGCCGCCACACAGTGCTCACCGGCGTCTGCGTGGTCGTCGCCCAGAGCGACCGCGAGGCGCTCGGGCTGGCCCGTTCGGCCGTGACCATGCGTGTGTACACCGACGAGGCCATCCACACCTACGTCAACTCGGGCGAGCCGCTCGACCGCGCCGGCGCGTACGCCATCCAGGGTGGCGGCGGTGACCTCGTCGAAGCGGTCTCCGGCCGGATCGACACCGTGGTCGGACTTGACGTGCCGCTGGCGCTGCGGCTGCTCGCCGAGGCCGGGTACCCCGACCCGCTGCCCGCGGCGACCGACGTGCCCCTGGCGCCGCCGCGCGCCGCGCGCCGCCCGCTCGCCCCGCTCCGCGCCACCCAGCGCGCCTGAGCCGGGTCTCCGCCACCGCGTCCTCGATGCGACGACGCTTGGGGGGAGCGCTCGCCGCCGTCCTGGTCCTCGTCCCCCTCGCGCTCACACTCTCGGCCTGCGGCGCCGGCAACGGCCAGCTCAAGGTGGTCGTCGGGGAGTGCCGGCGGCAGCTGCCGGGGCCGTGCTCGTACGACCCGCTGACCAATGGACAGGCCAGCAGCTATGACGCCCACAAGGCCGGCACATATTCGCAATTCAAGCCCGGTGACCAGGCGACGATCACCGTCGCCGTGGTCAACACCGGGCCGGGGAGCGTCACCGGGGTTACCGTGCACGTGGGCCTGCCCGCCGGCTTCAGGTACCGCTCGACGGACGTCCTCAACGCCCCGGGCGCGACGCGCACCCAGCCACTCGACGCCGCGGTGAACAGCAACACGCCCATCTTCGGGCTGTGGACGCTGGCACCGCCGGGGGCTGCGGGGGCGGGCACCAACTCCGAGGTGGACATCACCTTCATCGCCGACGTGCAGGGGAAACCCGGGCCGGCGCTGGTGCAGGCCTTTGCGTCGGGCGACGAGACCGCCGGCCAGACCAACGCGGCGCCGTACGTCGTCGCCCTCGTTCCAGCCGCCCACCTCGACGCGCTGGTCGCCGTCGGTCCCACCAGTGCCAAGAAGGGCAGCGTGGTGACGTACCGCGTGAGGCTGACCAACAACGGCACCGGGAACGCCGCCAACGTCGCCCTGCTGCTCACGCTGCCGCCGGTGCTGACCTTCACCAACAGCGTCACCCCCTTCGCGGGCAACGGGGCGCGCAACAAGGGCGTGGACCCGATCAAGAACACGCTCGAGGTGTACTACGACGGCTTCCTGTTACCGCCGGTGTCCAACGCCGGGCCGGGGTTCGTGGTGATCGTCTTCAAGGCGACCGTGGTGCTCACCGCGCCGGCCGGGACGTATCCCGTCGACGTCAGCGTCACCGACGGCGCGGGTGACACGGCCACGCTTCACGCGGTGGCGCCGCTGACGGTGTCCTAGGTGCTCGGGCTGGGCGGCAGGCGCTGTGGTATCCTCCACGTTCGCGCCAGCCGGCGACATCCGTGTGCCCGGCGCGCTTCATCCATCTCTGAAGAGCAGTCATGTACGCCATCCTCTCGCACGGCGGCCGCCAGTACCGGGTGAGCGCCGGCGACCGCCTCCTGGTCGACCGCCTCGTTGCCGAGGTGGGCAGCGTGGTCGCGCTCGAGCCCCTGCTCCTCACCGGGGGGGAGGGCGAGAAGACCGCGCACGGCAAGGACCTCGAAGGCATGCGCGTGGCCGCCACGGTCGTGGCCCACCGCCGCGGCAAGAAGCTGCGCATCTTCAAGTACAAGGCCAAGAAGCGCTCGCGCAAGGTGGCGGGGTACCGCAGCGACCTGACCGAGCTGCGCGTGGAGTCGATCCTCGCCAAGGGCGCCGCGCTGCCGGGGGCGTCGGCGGGCAACGGCGCCGCGGTGTCGCAGAAGCACGAGGGCGCCGACGAGACGACCGGGAAGCCCCAACCACGGCGACGCAAGGCCGCCGCAGCCTCCGCGGACACGGCGACGGGCGCCGCAACTGCAAGCAAGGCAACCGCCGCCGCAGACCGTCCCGAGGAGGAGGCGACCGGCGCCACGACCAAGGCTTCGGTCACCAAGACGGCCAAGGCCACCGCGGCCAAGCCGAAGGCGGCGGCCAAGCCGCGGAGCACCACGCGCGCCACCAAGGCCGCGCCCAAGGCGACCCGGCCCGGCAAGGCCGCCGACGAGAAGGAGACCGGCGATGGCGCATAAGAAAGGCGGCGGCAGCTCGCGCAATGGTCGCGACAGCGCCGGGCGGCGGCTCGGCATCAAGCGCCAGGACGGCGAGGTCGTGTTCGCGGGGACCATCCTGGTTCGCCAGCGCGGCACCAAGATCCTCGCCGGCGCCAACGTCGGCGTGGGCCGTGACCACACGCTGTACGCACGCGCCACGGGGCTGGTCGCGTTCGACAACACCGGCAAGGACCGCACCCGGGCCAACGTGCACGCGCTGCCGGTGATCGAGGTCGGCGAGCTTGTCGACGTGGACGAGGCCGTGCAGTCGCCGGCGCCCGCGGGCTGACGGGGAGCGGACAACCACGTTCCTCGACGAGGTGCTCATCGACGTCGCCGGTGGCGATGGCGGTCGGGGCGCCGTCAGCTTCCGTCGTGAGAAGTACGTGCCCATGGGCGGCCCCGACGGCGGTGACGGCGGCCGTGGCGGCGACGTCGTGCTCATCGCGGACTCCACCGACTCGACGCTCGCCGGCTTCCGAGAGCGGCGTCGGTTCCACGCCCCGCCGGGCGGCGCGGGCGGCAAGAACCTTCGTCACGGCGCCGCCGGCGACGACATCGTGCTGCACGTCCCGCCGGGCACGATCGTGCGCGACGCCGACACCGAGGAGCTGATCGCGGACCTCGACCACCACGGCGCCCGCATCGTGGTCGGCAGCGGTGGGCGCGGCGGCCGCGGCAACACCCACTTCGCGTCCTCGACGCGGCAGACCCCCCGTGTTGGCGAGCTCGGAGCCAAGGGCCGCGGGGGGCGCGTCCACCTGGAGCTGAGGCTGATCGCCGACATCGGCCTGGTCGGGCTGCCCAACGCCGGCAAGTCGACCCTCCTCGCCGCGCTCACCGGCGCCCACCCGAAGATCGCGGCGTACCCGTTCACCACGCTGCACCCCAACCTCGGCGTGGCGCAGACGCGCAGCGGGGCCACGCTGGTCATCGCCGATGTGCCCGGCATCCTCGAGGGCGCGCACCGCGGCGTCGGGCTCGGCATCGACTTCCTCCGTCACCTCGAGCGCACCCGCGCACTCGTGCACCTCGTCGACGCGACCGCCGGCCCCGACGGGGTGGCCGCAGCCGCCGACGCGGTGCGCACCGAGCTCGGCGCCTTCAGTGGCGCTCTCGCCGCCAAACCGCAGCTGCTCGCGCTCAACAAGACGGACCTGCTCGACCCCGCCCAGCGCGAGGCGCTGGCCGCTCGGTTCGAGGGCGCGCCGCTGATCGCCGCCGCCGACCTCGACGGCACCACGGAGCTGCTCGAGACCGCGGCCACCCTGGTGGCGACGGTGCGCACCCATGAGCTGCAGGCCGCCCTCACGCAACCAGAGGCGGGCGAGCACCGCGTCTACCGCCATCGGAGCCGCCAGGCGCCGGCGGTGTCACGCGACGGCGAGACATACCGCGTCACCTCCGACGGGATCGAACGGCTCGTCGCCATGACCGACATGGAGAGCGACGAGGCGGTGGCTCGCCTGCAGCAGAAGCTCCGGGGGGCCGGGGTCGACGCCGCACTCGCCGCTGCCGGGTGCAAGGAGGGTGACACGGTCCGCATCGGCGAGCTCGAGTTCACCTACGCCGATGACGGCTGAGCCGCGCCGCGTCGCCGTGCTCGGGGGAACCTTCGACCCCGTCCATTGCGGCCACCTCGCGATCGTTTCGGCGGTCCGCGCGGCGATCGGGGCGAGCGAGGCGTGGCTGCTGCCGGCGCGGACCCCGGCCCTGCGCGACGAGCCGGTGGCGCCGGCCGGCCTGCGCCTGGCGATGCTGGAGGCGGCGGCGCGCGACCAGCCGGCCGTCCGCGTCGTCGACCTCGAGCTGCGCCGTCCTGGCGTGTCCTACACCATCGACACGTTGGCGGCGCTCGCCGCAGCCGACCCCGCCATGGAGCACTGGTGGATCCTCGGCGCCGACGCCGTGCGCCACATCGGCGACTGGCACCGCAGCGACGAGCTGCTCGACACCATCCACGTGGCTGTGGTGCAGCGTGACGGAGCGCCACGATTCGACGAGGCGGAGGCCCGGGCTCTGGGCCTGCACGACTCATGCACACGCGTTCTCGACATCTGGCCACCCGCGGTCAGCGCCAGCGATGTCCGCGCGCGTGTCGCCGCCGGGCAACCAGTGACCGGCCTGGTGCCGGCGGCCGTCGCCGACATCATCGCCGCCAGTGGACTCTATCGCAGCATGCCGGCGGTGCGATAATGAGGCCGGATGACGCCTGAGGAGCTCGCAGCCCGAATCTCCGCTGCTGCGTCCGACAAGAAGGCCCGGGACGTCGTCACCGTTGACCTGCGTGGCAAGACCACCATCGCCGACTTCTTCGTGATCTGCGAGGGTGACACCGACCGGCAAGTTCGTGCCATTGTTGACAGCATCGATGAATCCTGTCGCGAGGCGGGGACTCGCCCGCTCTCGACCGCCGGGCTCAAGGACGCGTCCTGGGCATGCCTGGACTACGACTCGGTGATCGCCCACGTGTTCCTGCCCGGCGAGCGGACGTTCTACGACCTCGAGGGCCTGTGGAACTCGGTCGCCGCCGCGCGCGCCGCCGCCGACTGAGCGCGGTCAGCCCGACGGCGTCAGCGCGCCGACGATGTTGACGGCGGCCACCACGAGGGCAACGCCGCCGGCTGCGCAGACCGTGTAGACCAGGGCCCGCTGCCAGGGGGCGAGGTCGCGTCCACCGACCGACGCCAGCGGGGGAATCACCAACCCCACAAGGGCCCCGCTGATGAAACCGCCGACGTGGGCCAGGTTGTTGACGCCGGGGATGACGAAGCCGAACACCACGATCATGGCGCCGTACGTGAGCGCGTAGTTGCGCATCGCGTGCGCGATCCCGGCGGGGACGTTCTTGCCCTGGACTCGACCGAGCACGACGAGCAGACCGAGCAGGCCGGTGATCCCTCCCGACGCCCCCAGCGTGCTGCTCAGCCCCTGGCCGGACAATGAGTTCCACACCACCCAGAGCAGGCCCCCACCCACTGCGGTCAGCACGAACGTGGCCACCAGCACCAGCCGTCCGTACAGCTGCTCAACGAGGCGGCCGACCCAGTACATGGCGAGCCCGTTGAAGAGGAGGTGGAAGATGTCGTTGGGATCGTGCATGAACGCGCTGCTCACGAACTGCCACCACGACGGGTCGGGAAACAGCAGGATGCCCTGGAAGAGGGCCGCCCCGTGGTTGGTGATCAGCGCCTTCTCGACGATGTAGACCACCACGAACGATGCGATCAGGCTGTAGGTGGCCACCGGGTGCGAGCTCACGCGGGTCCGCGCCGGCGCCGCGTAGCCGCTGGCCAGGGTCTGCCTCTCGGCGAGGTCGACGGCCGCCAGCGTCGGGGGCTCGGCGCCGTTGCGCAGCGCGGTCGCCACTGCGCGGATGTCGCGTGGCGAGAGCAGGTCGGGCGGCGGCGTCAGCGGCACGGTGACCTCGGCGGTGGCGGGGTCGACAGCGATCACCCCGACGTGCACTCCTGGCGGTGTGGGTGGTGCCGCCAGCGTGCCCTGCATGGCGCGCAGCGGCACGATCAGGACGTCGCAGCGTTCCGCTCCCTGGACGTGGAGCCGCTCCGCACCCCACGTGGCGGCCGCGGCACAGCGCGCCGCCAGGTCCTGGCCGGCGGCAACCGGGTCGGCGGCCGGGGTGTAGAAGGCCACAAGGACCGCCCGCCTGCCCGTCCAGCTGGCGGCGCCGAGCTCGTACATGCCCGCGCCGAGCTCTCCGAGGCGGGAGTCGCGTGGATCGGTGAGGCGGAGGCGATGCCGGGTCACCAGGCCGAGAGCCACGGCGCGGGCGAGCGCAGGCGGCTGCGGCGGCAGCCCCGGTGGCGGGGGAGGAGTGGTTGCCGCCTCGGTCACGATCGGCAGTCTATCCAAGCCCTCTCCGCTGGCAGACGCACACCTACCCCACGGTGGGCGGCGTGGGCGTCGGCTTCGGCCTGTGCCCGTGCACCGGCTGGGTCGTCCCGGGCTGCGGGGTCTGGGCGGGCGGCCCTGTGCCCGTGTACACGCACGGGGAGGTCGAACCCGGCGGTTGCGGCGGCGGCGGCGTACCGGGGGGGCCCCAGTAGAAACAGTTGCCGCCGCCGGCGGCCGACTGGGTGCCGGGGAGGAAGAAGTCGGCGTCGTTCCCGGTGCCCACCTGGACCACGTCCTTGGGCATCGTGTACCAGTCGGCCTTGTTGAACCGCGCCGTCGCGGCCACCATGTCCTTGTGCCAGATCGGCGCAGCGCCGGTGACTCCGTCGGAGTTGTCGAGGTGGCCGCACGCGTGGTTGATCGGCAGCATGCCGTACTGGGCGAGGTCCTCAGGGCTGAACGGATAGGTGATGTCCATCCCGTTGAAGAGCACGTGCCCGCTGTTGATGTCTCTCTGCATCGCCGCCCGGTCGGTCGGCCGCAGGCACGACCCGTACGGGTTGCCGACCCACACCGCCGTGACCATGTCCGGCGTCCAGCCGATCGTCCAGTTGTCGTTGAAGAACTCGGCCGTCCCGGTCTTGGCGCTGACCCGCCGGTCGGGCAGTGTCAGCGGCCCGTTGGCGCCGAAGTCCATGACGCGGTTGGCATCGTTGCTGGTGATCTCATCGATGATGAAGGCAACGTTCTCCGGGACGACGCGGCGCGCGCTGGCTGCCGGGTCGAGCTTGAACTTGGTCGTGCCGGTGTCGCGCAGGATGATGTGGTCGACGGGGCTCGGGTCGTGGTGCACGCCGAGGTCGGCGAGGGTGGCCGCGCCGTCGGCCAGCTCCAGCGGCGTCACCGGGTAGCCGCCGAGCGTTGCCGAGTAGCACGTCGAGCAGGGACGGTCGGCGGGATTCTGGTACGTCGCGATCCCGGCGGCGATCTCGAGGTTGGTGATGTAGGGCACGCCGGTGGCCACCTCCACCTTCACCGCCGGCACGTTGAGCGAGTTGCCGAAGCACAGCTTCACCTCGCAGGTGCCGTGGTAGCGGCGGTCGTAGTTCTGCGGTGAGTACGGCGGTTGGTTGGGGATCGGGATCTTGATCGGCGCGTCGAGGATCGGCGTCGTCATCGTGTAGAGGTGCGAGGCGATCGCCGCGGTGTACGTGAAGAGCTTGATCGCGGACCCCGGACTTCGCGTGTTGAGCGCCATGTCGGTCTGGCCGACGGTCGGGTCGCTGTAGTCCCAGGCCCCCACCAGCGCCAGGACCTTCCCCGTCTTGGGGTCGATGTTGACCAGCGCGCCATCACCGGCGTTGTGGGCGGCGCGGATGGCGCCGATGCCGTCGTGGAGCGACTTCTCAGCCGCGGCCTGCAGCGTCGGGTCGACCGTCGCGTAGATGTCCCAGCCCCCGGGGTTGATGTAGTTGTCGCCGTAGTTGTAGTTGAGCCATCGCTGCACGTAGTCGGTCACGTCGGGGTACTTGTTCGGGGTGCTGAGGCGCCAGTCGTGGTAGACGAGCGGCTCGGCGTAGGCGGCGTCGGCCTGCTTCTGGGTGATGTCCGCGCTGCTGACCATCGCCTCGAGCACCACCTTCTGGCGCTCCTTGGCGAGGGTGTTGGCGCCGTTGTCGAGCACCGGGTTGTACACGGTCGGTGACTGGGGCAGGCCGGCGAGCATCGCCGACTGGGCGAGGTCGAGGTCCTTGGCCGACTTGAAGAAGTACAGCTCGGCCGCGGTCTCGATGCCGATCGCGTGGTTGCCGTAGGGGACGCGGTTCAGGTACATCTCGAGGATCTGGTTCTTGGTGAAGTTGGCGTCGAGCTCGTTGCCGAGAACGATCTCCTTGATCTTGTAGTCGAGCGATCGCTCGGGTGCGTTGAAGAAGCTGATCTTGGCGAGCTGCTCGGTGATGGTCGATGCGCCACTGGCGTTGGTGTGGCGCAGGTTGTCCCAGCCCGCCTTGACCAGGCGGGGGAGGTCCCACGAGCCCTCGCTGTAGAAGTGCCGGTCCTCGACATCGATCGTCGCCAGCTTGGCGAACTGCGAGATGTTGTCGAGAGTGGCATGAACATGGCGCACGCCGTTGTCGTTGAAGACGGCGATGAGGTTGCCCTTGCTGTCGAAGACGTGGCTGTCGAGCGGCGGCTCCATGGCCGCCACGGTGGCCGCGTCGGGAAGCTGGGTGCGGTAGGACGCGTAGGCGATGAACGCGGCGCCGATCAGGGCGGCTGAGATGGAGGCGAGGACGGTGACCGTGATCACCGCGATGCGCATGCGATGACGCCGATGCGGGCCGCGGAGGTGGGCCCGGCGGCGCCGCCGCAGCGGCTGGATGGCCGCCGGGGAGTGCGCCATACGCACCTGTGGGATGGACAGGTGGCCGCGTCTGCGGCCCTGCCGGGATGGCCTCGAAGGCACAGCAAATCCTCTGATCCGAACTCGTTCGCCGATCGTTGAACGGCGTCGAGGGGGGCTGGTTACGCGGGGCGGAGCAGCACGGCCACGATGTAGAGGGCGACCACGACCGCCACGATGGCTGCACCGGCGTAGAGCAGGCCCATCCCTTCCTCGATCCAGAATGGGCCGATCCGGCGGCGGTCCTTGGCTCCCTCGTCGATGGGAACTGGGTGCATCGCCATCACCCTATCACCGTGGTCCCGGGTGCGGACCCCTGCCGATGTCCGATCCCCCGTCACCACATGACGCGGCTTGGCAACGGCACGGGCCCAGCCCAGCACCCGATGGGACAATCGAGGCCATGGCTCTCTCGGTTCCCTCGACCGCGTCCGCGCCGATCGCCCTGCCGCCGCCGCCGCGAACGGCCGAGGAGACGGGCCTCCCCTTCAGCTTCACCTGCGACCTCGTGCTCAAGGTGCTGTACTTCAACGGCAGCATGCTCGGCCGCGACATCGCGGCCCACATCCGCCTCCCCTTCGGCCTGGTCGGCACGACGCTCAAGTTCCTCGCCGACGAGGGGTACATCAGCACCGCCGGCATCCGCATGACCTCGCTGGGCCCGGGCGAGGACATCACCGCGGGCATGGAACACCAGATCTCCGGCACGGGCAGGCAGCGCGCTCGCGAGCTCCTCGAGCTCAACCAGTACGCCGGCCCGGCCCCGGTGCCGATCGGCGACTACACGGCGATGGCCGAGCAGCAGGGGATGGTCGACGGCGTGGTCACTCGCGCCCGTCTCGCCGACGCGTTCGATCACCTCGTGCTCCAACGCGAGGTGCTCGACCACCTCGGTCCTGCGCTCTCCGCCCGGGACGCGATCTTCCTGCACGGGCCGCCCGGCAATGGCAAGACGAGCATCGCCGAGGCCGCGGCGTCGCTGATGGGCCCGCCGCTGTTCGTCCCGCTGGCGCTGTACGTCCACGGCGAGGTGATCCGCTTCTTCGACCCCATCCACCACACGCCCATCGAGCGCGACCTGCCCCCGCATGATCGGCGCTGGCAGCTGGTGCAGCGACCCGCCGTCAAGGTCGGCGGTGAGCTCACCCCCAAGATGCTCGAGCTGAGCTTCGACTCCACGCTGGGCTTCTATGAGGCCTCGATGCAGCTCAAGGCCAATGGCGGCCTCTTCCTGGTCGACGACTTCGGCCGCCAGCAGAACATGTCACCGCGCGACCTGCTCAACCGGCTCATCGTCCCGCTCGAGAAGCACATCGACTACGCCAACATCAGCCGCGCCGGCACGACTGTGGCGGTGCCATTCACCTGCCTGCTCATCCTCTCCACCAACCTGCGTCCGCAGAACCTGATGGACGAGGCCTTCCTGCGCCGCGTCCACTTCAAGGTCCACGTCCCCGACCCGACCGAGGACCAGTACCGCGAGATCTGGCGCCGGCGCTGCGCGATGGAGGGGGTCAGGCTCGAGGACGAGGTCCTCGACAACCTGATCGTCAACCACTACACCAACAAGGGCCGTCCGATGCACGGCTCGCACCCCCGCGACCTGCTCAACCACATCATCCACGCCGCGCGGTACTTCGGCCGCCCGGTGGCGATGACCGAAGAGCTCATGGAGTGGGCCTGTGAGACCTACTTCGTCGACGAGGACTCCGAGTAGGCCCTACTCGGCGAGCTGCAGAACCTCTCTCTGCACGCCGGCGATGCTGGAGTTGTAGGAGACGCTCGGGTTGAGGTGGTTGCCGCTCTGGTCGTTCCAGGTGTTGACGATGACCTGGCCGTCGTCCTCCAGGGCAGTCTTGTTGTTGATGGTGACCGAGCCACTGGGCAGCAGGACCACTCCCGTGATGCTCCAGATTCCCGAGATCGTTCCGCCACCGCCCGAGATGAGCGTGATGCTGGGGTTGCCGACGCCGTCCGAGTAGGCGATGTAGCGACCGTCGCCGGGGCTGCCGTCGCCCTTCAGGAAGGGCGTCTGCGTGATGATCCCATTCGAGGGGATGGTGATGCAGATGCCCGCCCCGCCCTTGAGGTAGAAGGTGACCCCGGGCAAGCTGGTGATGGTGGCGTCCATGGTGACGTCGCA
>DATBEL010000115.1:0-6899 GCA_036276135.1 Candidatus Dormiibacterota bacterium | reverse complement strand
CACCATCGCGACCGGCAACACCAGGAGCAAACGCCTGCGCATGTAAACCTTTATGAAGCAGAAGAGGAATGAGGCCAGACGGTGATGCTACGGGCACAGTACGCAGGCGTCAAACAACAGGCAGCGCCAATGGCAACTCGTTCACATCAGTGCCGGTTGGTTGGTCAGAGCAGCGGGATGCTCCAGATCCCGCGCCCGTGAGTTGCCGCGAGCAACGTCATACCGTCGGGATTCAGGCGCAGGTTGTTGATCGACGTGTTTGGCAGGTTCGCCCCCAAGCGCGACCGGATTCACAGACGTGGCCAACACCTTCGCCCGACCAGCTCGTGGCCGCGCACAATGCTGCCGCGTGATCTGGATCCCCGGCGCCGTCGACCAGGCGACCGCGCTGCGATGACCGCGATGCCCCCCGAGGGGCACAACCCGCACCACCACGACGATCACCATCGTCGCGCTGTCCCAGGCTGGCTGGGCTCGCTGTTTCGCACGCACAGCCATGACGCCGCCGACTCGTTGGACTCGGCGCTGGAATCGAGCGAAGAGGGCATCCGCGCGGTGAAGATCAGCCTGGTCGCGCTCGGCATCACGGCGGTGGCGCAGGCCACCGTCGTGGTGCTGAGCGGGTCGGTTGCGCTGCTCGCCGACAGCATCCACAACTTCTCCGACGCCCTGACCGCGATCCCGCTGTGGATCGCGTTCGGCCTGGGCCGACGCGTCCCGTCGCGACGCTACACGTATGGCTATGGGCGCGCCGAGGACCTCGCCGGCGTCTTCATCGTCGCGATGATCGCACTGTCATCGATCCTGGCGGGGTACGCCTCAATACTCCGGCTGGTCACTCCCCAGCGGGTGACCCACCTCGGCATCGTCGTCGCCGCGGGCCTGATCGGATTCGCCGGCAATGAGTTGGTGGCAATCTTCCGCATCCGCGTCGGTCGCAGCATCGGCTCGGCCGCGCTCGTCGCCGACGGCCTGCACGCGCGCACCGACGGGCTCACCTCGCTGGCCGTCGTCGTGGGCGCGATCGGGGTCGGGGCGGGACTCCCGCTGGCCGACCCCATCATCGGGCTGCTCATCACGGTCGCCATCCTCTACGTGCTCCGCGGCGCGGCCGCAGACATCTACCGGCGGCTCATGGACGCGGTCGAGCCCGAGCTCATCACCACCGTGGAGGCCAGCCTCCGCTCGACGCCGGGCGTCCGCGACGTCGAGGACCTGCGCCTGCGCTGGATCGGTCATCGCATCCGCGCTGAGACCGGCATCCTCGTCGACGGAACCCTCGACATCGTCGCGGCTCACGCCATCGCCAACGAGGCGCGCCACCGCCTGCTGCACGATGTGCCCAAGCTCGACGACGTCACCGTCCATGTCAACCCGAGCAGCGAGGGTCAGGACCACCACTCCCTCACCGCGCACCACCGGCGTCCGTGACGCCGCCGTTTCCGGCGTATCCGTCGCCAGCCGCCTGCTCGACCGGCTGGCGCGATAGTGCAGGCGCGTCGTCAGGAGACCGCAAGGCCCGGGGCATACGCTGGCCCGGTGGCCGCCACCATCGTGCAGGCTCCTCCACTGGGCGCGCCACCGGGTGCGCGGCCGTCATCCGCGCGCCGGCGTTGGGGTTTCCTTGCCGTACGGTTGGTGGTCAGCGCGACCGGGATCTTCCTCGTGGTGCGCAGCGTCGATGTCGGCGCCGCTCTGGGCACCATTGCGGATGCGAGCCCCTTCTGGTTTATTGCGGCGCTCCTGGCTGCCACCGCCTGGCAGGTCACGGGCTTCGTCCAGTGGTGTCTCTTCCTGCCGCACGCGGCCGAACTCCGCCGCGGCTGGATGGCATGGCTGTTCCTGCGCTCAACCTTCGTCAGCCTGATCGTCCCCGCCGGGGTCGGCGGTGACGCCGTGCGGGCGCGGGATGTGGGGGCGGTCGTCGGCTACGGTCGAACCCTGGCGGCGATCGCTGCCAGCCGGCTGCTGACGATGGTCGCCGTCGCCACCTGGACGCTGGTGGGGTCGTTCTTCCTGCTCGACCTGCTCGGCGACGGAGGGCCGGTGGTGGCGATCCTGGCTCTGCTCGCGATCGCGATCGGCGGTGTGGTCACGCTCCAGTTCGACCACATCTGGGCGCGGCGCCGGCCCTGGCGACGCCTCACAGCGTTCCGCGACCAGCTGCTCGCCGAACTGGCGTCGTACCGGCGCACCTCACTGCTGCTGCCCGTCTTCGGTGTGGCAGTGCTTTCATGGGGCCTGGACATCGCCAGCCTCGTCCTCTTCACCAAGGCCGTCGGCGCCCATGTGCCCTGGGCGCTGCTCGCCGTCGCGCTGCCAGCCTCTGCGGCACTCACACTGCTGCCCTTCACGGTCAACGGTTTCGGTGTCCGCGAAGGTGCCCTCATCGCGCTGCTGGCCAAGGGGGGCGTCTCGATCCCCAGTGCGACGGCGATGACGGTCTTCGTCGACATCCAGCTGCTGCCCCTGGCGCTGCTCGGCGCCGCCGCCTGGGTGCTCCGCCCCCATCAGACGCGAACGCAATGGTCGGCCTCACCTGCCCCAGACGATCGCTATACAGTGGGCGCGTGATCGGGGACCGCGTGGAGATCGTCATCGACGCCGGCACGGGCAGCGCGCAGACCTTTGAGATCTCTGCGACACGCATGGGCAGGCGCGTCGAGGTCACCACGGCGCGGGGCGTCGTCGAGGTGGCCGAGCTCACCCGTACCGGGCAACCGGTGCGCGTCGGGCGCTTCATGGCGACAAGGGTGATCGCGGTCGTCGAGCATCCGGCCGCCGACACCACCGACACCCCGGCTCGCCGTCGCACGCGTGTCGAGCAGGAGGAGACCCTGCTCTGAGGCATCAGCCTGGCATGTCGATTCAGGGAATGAAATCCAGGCGGATCCAGCGGTAGCCCCAAGCGTTGAGGTCCAGGTCGTCAAGTTCGAGGTCGCCATAGTCGGCGTCGGCCAACACCTCGACGGGGGCCGCGTATGTGCGCAGCTGATCCCCGAGATGCACCGTCCTACGGGGGTCGTCAAGGTTGTGCAGGAAAAGCATGGCCCCGTGCGGCCCTGCGTAACGGTGTGCCAGCACGCTCGCGTGGCCGGAGTCGAGCACCTCGCAGGAGTTCTCGCCGACCTCCGGGCACTCGCGCAGCGTACGCAGCACGCGCTCCATCCAGCCCAGGAGTGAGTCGGGATCGCGGCGTTGCGCGCTGACGCTGACGTTCTCCGGGCTGAACCTGCCGTCGTGCACCAGCGGGCGCACCAACTGTGACGCCGGCGCCGTCGAAAATCCGGCGTTCTCCTTGTCCGACCACTGCATGGGCGTGCGGATCGAGTTGCGCTCGGGTAGCTCGAGGTCGTCGCCCATGCCGATCTCCTCGCCGTAACGCAGCACCGGCGTTCCCGGGAGCGTGAACTGCAGGCTGTACGCCAGCTCCAGCCGGCGCCGGTCGCCGTCCAGCATCGCCGCCAACCGCCGGCGGATGCCGCGGCCGTAGAGGCGCATGTTGTCATCGGGCGCAAAGACCGTGAAGACCTCGTTGCGCTCATCGTCGCTGAGCTGGCTGAGGTCGGCCTCGTCGTGGTTGCGGATGAACGTCGCCCACTGTGCCTCTGCGGGCAGCCGCGGCGCAGTGCGGAGCGCCCAGATGATCGGCTCGACCTGGCGGCGGGCCAGGGCCAGCAGGATGCGGTCATTGAGCCGGAAGTTGAAGAGCATGTGCATTCGGTCGTTGTTGTGTGGCGCGCTGCCCACGTACTGGGGCAACTGGTCGTCGGCAACGTTCGCCTCCGCCAGCACGACCGCGTCGCCGCGCCGCCAGGACACCCAGTTGCGCATCTCGTTGAGGAATGGGTAGTCGTGCTCGAGATCCGTCGTGTCCGGCTTGGGGAGCGAGATCACGAAGGGAAGCGCATCCACGCGGAAGCCGGCGATGCCGAGACGCAGCCAGAAGCCGATGATCTTGCGGATCTCCTCCCTGACCGCAGGGTTGCCATGGTTGAGGTCGGGCTCGAAGTCGTAGAAGCGATGGAAGTACCACGCCTGCGCCTGCTCATCGAAGGTCCACGTCTCCTTCTGCACCCCGGGGAACACCATGCCCTGGTGGCGATCCGATGGTTCGTGGTCGCACCAGATGTACCAGTCACGATATGGGGATCTCGGGTCGCTGCGAGCCGAGTGAAACCACCGATGCTCGATCGAGGTGTGGTTGACGACCAGGTCGAGCATGACGCGCATGCCACGATCGCCTGCCGCGTCAACCAGGTCGACGACGTCGCCGAGCGTGCCGAGCGCAGGATGCACGGCGAAGTGGTCGGTGATGTCATAGCCCTCGTCGCGACCCGGAGATGGGTGGATGGGGTTCAGCCAAACGCACGTGGCGCCCAGACGGGCGATGTAGTCGAGCCGGCTGAGCAGTCCACGCAGGTCGCCGACCCCGTCGCCGTTGGAGTCCTGGAAGGCGTCGACCTCCAGCGAGTAGAGAACCGCCCGCTTGTACCAGCGTTCGTGCATCGGGTCTCCAGGGTGAGCGGGTGCGCGGCGTGACCGCGATGACCATGGTGCCGACTCGTACCCCACGGCGATACCCTGCGCACGGTGGTGAGCGAACCGGCGCGCCCCTCCGTGGTCAGCCGTGTCGGTTGGCGCGGCGGCGATCGTCCAGAGGCGCTTGTCCACCGCGAGTGGCTGGTCACCAACGGCCTGGGCGGATACGCATCCGGCACTCTCGCGGGCGTGGTCACGCGGCGCTACCACGGGCTGCTCGTCGCGGCGCTCCCCGTCCCGCAGGGCCGCCTGGTCATGCTCAGCCGCATGGACGACGCGGTGGTCGTCGAGCACGGAGAGATCTGTCCACTGTCCGCGAGCGACGCGTCGGCCGGTGCACCCTCCCCGCTGGACGGCTTCCGCCTCGACAGGGGGATTCCCATCTGGACGTTCACGTTTGGTGACCAGGTCCTCGAGAAGCGAGTGGTCATGCCGTACGGTCAGAACACAACGCACATCATCTACAACCGCGTCAGCGGGACCGGGGCGCTGCGGCTGCGGCTGAGCCCGGCGATGCAGGTGCGACGCCTGGAAGACCCGGTCAGCGTGCCCATCGCTGAGCCGTACGCCCTGAGATCCACAGAGGACCGCCACGAGATCGGCATCAGAACGGGCGTGCGTCCACTGCGGGTGAGCCTCTTTGGCGGTGCGACGGCCGTCAGCGGCGACGCGCACACGGAGCGGCAGTTCTACGCCCTCGAGGCTGCGCGCGGCTACGACTCGGTGGGCGAGCTCTGGTCGCCAGGTGAGTTCGAGGTCGAGTTCGACTCGGCGGGAATGGCCGCGGTGGTCGCATCGACCGAGGCGTGGGAGGTGGCGCGCGCTCTGACGCCGGCAGCCGCGCTCGCGGCGGAGGAGCAGCGACGCAACGGCGTGCTGACCATGGCGTCCCGTGAGGCAGACCACGAGCCGGCCGCGGAGCTGACCCTCGCCGCCGACCAATTCCTGATCACCCCCGCGGGACGGGTCGAGGAGGCGGCGCGAGCGCGCGCCGAGGGCGACGAGCTGCGTACGGTCATCGCCGGCTATCACTGGTTCACCGACTGGGGTCGCGACACCATGATCAGCCTCGAAGGTCTCGCCCTGGTCACGGGACGGCCGCGTGAGGCAGCCTGGATCCTGCGAACGTTCGCGAGGTACGTGCGCCACGGGCTCATCCCCAACCTCTTCCCGGAGGGACATGCGCACGGGCTGTACCACACCGCCGACGCCACGCTGTGGTACTTCCACGCGCTGCACCGGTACGTGGCCACCACGGGCGATCGGCGCACCCTGGCCGCCATCCTCCCCGTGCTCCACGACATCGTCGCCTGGCATGTGCGCGGCACCGATTTCAACATCGGGGTCGATCCGGCCGACGGCCTGCTGCGACAGGGGCAGGAGGGATACCAGCTGACGTGGATGGACGCCAAGGTCGGCGACTGGGTGGTCACGCCGCGTCGCGGCAAGGCGGTCGAGCTGCAGGGCCTCTGGTACAACGCGCTCCGGCTGCTCGAGACCTGGGTGCGCGAGGAGGGTGACGGCGCCTCGGCGGCTGAGTACGCGGCGCACGCGCGGCGCACCCGCGAGTCGTTCAACCGGCGATTCTGGAGCGCGAGCGAGGGATACCTCCTCGATGTCGCCGACGGCGAGCACGGCGACGACACGAGCTGCCGCCCCAACCAGCTGCTCGCCTTCTCCCTTGAACATCCCGTGCTCGAGAGGCGGTACTGGGCGCCGGTGCTCACGGTGGTGACGGAGAGGCTGCGCACGCCCGTCGGCCTGCGCTCCCTGGCGCCGGGGAGCCCGGGCTACCAGCCCACCTACGACGGCGACCTGCGCGCCCGCGATGCGGCCTACCACCAGGGCACCGTGTGGGCCTGGCTGATCGGCCCCTACATCTGCGCGTGGCGGCGCGTCCACGGCGACAGCGCCGACGTGGCCCCTCTGCTCGCGGGCTTGCTGGCGGGGCTGCATGACGTCTGCATCGGCCAGCTCAGCGAGATCTGCGACGCAGAGGCCCCGTTCCGTGCCCGCGGCTGCGTCGCCCAGGCGTGGAGCGTCGCGGAGGTGCTGCGGTGCCTCGCATCCGCCCGCGGCGAGCGGGAGGTCGACGTCGGGAGGAGCTGACCTCCGACGCCACCGGCGCTCAGAGCACGGCTGCCAGCACGGCGACCTCGACGCGCGCCGCGCCGGCGGCCAGCAGCGCATCTCGCGCCGCAGCGGTGGTGGCACCGGTGGTGCGCACGTCGTCGACGAGCCAGACCGTGGCGTCGCGCGCCTGCGCGCGCACGGCGAACGCGCCGGCCACGTTCGCCTGGCGCGCCGGCCGATCGAGGGTGCTCTGTGGCGGGGTCTCCCTGATGCGCTCGAGCAGG
>DATBEL010000114.1:0-23675 GCA_036276135.1 Candidatus Dormiibacterota bacterium | reverse complement strand
ATGACACGCTCCCTGCGGGTGGCGATCCTCGGCTTTTCGATCGGGTTCCTGATTGCCGGGCTGTGGGGCCTGACCCAGCCCGGCAATCGTGGCGTCGCGTCTGCGTTGTTCGTGCCCGCCGGCGTCGGCATCCTTGTCCTGGGTGTGTTCCTCCTCATCGACGTGCGGCGCCATCGTCGCTGCATGGACCTCGACGACGTCGACGGCCCCGAATTCATCCCCTCATACGGCCCGCCGGCGCCGCTGTCATGGCCGGCGGCCACCGACGTCCCACCTGCCAGTGCCCTGGCTGCGACCGCCGCCGCCGATGCTGCGGCCGCCCGCATCGCCGAGCTCGAGGCGCGACTGGCCATCGAGGAGCAGGAGCTGGACAACGTCGTCCAAGCCCTCGGTGAAGCCGACCGCGGCGCATCCAGTGCGACGGACAGCTCTCCTGCGCTCGCCGAGGTGGACTCCGATGCCGCCGAGAGGGAACCGCTGCTGCGCCAGGAGGTTCTCGAGAGCCTGGTCGAGCTGGCCGGCAGGAAGGAGGATGTGCTCCGCGAGTTCGAGGCCCTGACCACGCCCGGGTCGGCCCCCGCTCGTCCGGCTGAGCGCCGCGGTGCCGTCAAGCCGCGGGCCGCTCCCAAGCAGCCTGCTGCCTCAGCAAAGCCCCCCTCGCCGCGGCGTGCCGCGTCAGAAGAGAGCCAGCTCCAACCGGTCCGCCGGCGGCGCCAGCCCGTCAAGCCGAAGGCTCCGCTCGACGAACGAGCAGAGCGCATTGGCAAGCGGGATCTGCGCCGCGGTTGAGCAGGCCACACGCAACAGGTCGGGCGAGCAGACGAGGACGGCTAGGCAGCGCGCACGCGACACCGCCACGTTCATGCGGTTGCGCGAGTAGAGGAACTCCATGCCTCGCGGCACATCCTCGGCGAGAGAGGTCGCCATCGAGTAGATGACCACGGCCGCCTCCTGCCCCTGGAAGCGGTCGACGGTGCCGACCGCGACGTCCGCCAGAACGGCGCCGCGCAATGTCGCCACGTGCGCGTTGTACGGTGCGACCACCAGCACGTCCGCCGCGGTGAGAGGGCGCTCGACCCCGTCGCGGTCGACCCAGCGTCGGCCGACCAGACTCTCGACGACCCCGGCCACCGCGATGGCCTCCTCATCGGACGCGGACCGATTGCCGGCGTGCGCGATGGGCAGCCAGCGCAGCCCGGTGCCGGCAAGCGCGTCGTCGCCGATGACGGTCTGGCGCGCGCAGTCCGGGTTGGAGACAAGGCGTGACTCGTAGAAGTTGTCGGAGATGTACGCGCACACATCAGGATGCATGCGCCAGGTGACGTCGAGGAACAGTCCGCGCTCGTCGGGGATCGTCTCGTGGTCACCAACCAGGTGGGCCAGCGCCGATACCTCCGCGCCGCCGGGATGAACGCCCTGCGACGGCTGTTCGAGCTGCTGCGGGTCGCCGAGCAGCACGATGTTGCGAGCGCAGCCGCCGACGGCGGCGACATTGGCCAGTGAGAGCTGGCCGGCCTCGTCGACGAACAGGGTGTCGAACCTGCCGGCCATGTCCTCACGGGCGAAGAGCCAGGCGGTGCCGGCGATGATGTCGACCTCATCGCCGTCGAGAGCGTCGACCACTGCCTCATTGGCGGTGACACACCGCACGAAGTCGTCGTCGCAACCACGCCCGTCGCTCTTCTGCACGATCCGCAGCGTCACACCACGACGCCTCGCCTCCTTGCAGACGCCGCGCAGCAGATGGGTGATCGCCCGGTGGGACAGCGCGGTGACGGCGACGCGTCGTCGCGGCATGGCACCGACCAGGTCGACGATGGCCACAGCCCCCGTGTGTGTCTTGCCAGAGCCCGGCGGCCCCTGGACAGGCAGGCACGTCGAGTCGGCGTCACGGATCGACCGCCGGGCGGCGCTGCTGACGTCCTCGGTGGCGCGGCGGAGCGCGTGCCCGTCGGGCACACCGCCGATACGCGGTCGGTGGCGCAGCAGGAGATCACGAACCGCGCGGAAGCTGCCGGGCGCATCGATGCCGTGTTCGCAGACCCACCTGCCGACACGCAGCAGCGCGTCACGCTGCTCGTTGCCCGGTGGAGGGCCGCCGGGGATCAGAGCGGTCGGCAATGGGTCGATGCCGCCGCGCCTGAGCACGACCCACCCGGCGGCGGTGTCGATGTCATGGATCTTGCCCAGCCGCCTCGGAAGCTTGCCACCGGCGCCGTCGTCGCCGGTGCGGGAGTCCTCGACGCTGTCGCCGGCACCCAGCTTGGTCTCCTGCGCCGGGAACCGGAAGCGGAACAGCTTGGACCGGGTGTCGGTGCTGGTCACGCTGTCGAAGACGAGACCACCCAGCGCCGCCGGGTCCTCGATGAGCTCATCGTCGGAGTTGTCCTGGCGCGCGAAGTATTCCCACCACTGCGGTTTGGCGTCGCGACGGTGCCAATCGAGGAGCGCAGCGAGCAGCGAGCGCGCGCGCTGCGCGTCAGTGCGGGCCAGCACGTCCACCGGGACGTCCGCGGTGAGCTCGGCGGCGAGCGCCTCCACCATCGCGCTGCCGGCGGCGACGCTCTCGGGTGCCGTGCCGTCGCGCGGTTCCGGCCGTGGCGCCACGGCGCCGGTGATGTGTTCCAGGTCAGCACGTCGCTGTTCCAGCCAGCCGCGCAGCCCGACCAGCGACCTGCAGTCGTCCTCGTTGTAGACACGGATGGCCTCGAGGATGGCGTCATCAGGCGCCTCCAGCCAGGCCTCGTACTCGACGATGCTCGACCCGGCGTCGGTGACGCGACCCGCGCGCTCGGCCATGTACAGCGGCTCGAGCTTCTTGATCGAGTAGGACTCCACGCCGACGCGCACCCCCTGCCTGACGACGCGGTAGAGATCGACGAACACGCCGCCGCGGAGCAGCTCATCCACCTCCTCCTCGCGCGTCGCGTGACGACCCATGAGGCGTTTCATCGCGCTCTGCTCGTACGACCCGTAGTGGTACACGTGCATCGCCGGGTCACGGCGACGAGCCGCCATCACGGTGTCGATGAAGAGCTCGAACGCCTGCTTCTCGGCCGCTGCGTCGTGCGCCCACGAAGCCACGTGTTGAGCGGCCGGGATGTCGCCGTTCACCCACCCGAAGAGGTACTCGCGACCTTTTGGGGCGGCGAAGTTGTCGCCCTCCATGTCGAAGAAGATGTCGTGCGCGGACGGTGCTGGAAGCGCGGCGAGGCCGCGGTGAGGGGCCAGGGGATCCGGCTCGATGAGCACCCAGGCGGGAGACGATTGACGGTCGGACAGCCCCTGGAGCGCCGCCTGCATGCGCAGCCCGTCGAGGGCGGCGCCACGGATCTGGCCCACCTCGGATCCGTCGGGCAGCGCGCCCAGGGCCGTCAGCGTGTCGATCCCGGCGGCGACCAGCTGGGTGCGCTGGTCGCGGCGGATCCCCGCCACGAACGAGAGATGGTCGGCGGCGCGCCACTCTGCCGTGCAGCGGTCCTTCCAGTCGCAGTACTGGCAGGCCGCCACCGGGTCCGGCGCGGTGTGCTCGAGCCCGCTGTCGACAGCGGCGACGAAGCGGTGCCGAACCGCCTCGAGGTACGACGAGATCTCCGCGTACGGAAACGACTCGACGGTGTCGTCGCCGAGGACGACGTGGAGGCGGTGCGGCGCGACACGCTGGAGACGCGCGATCTGGCGCGTGTACTCGCCGAGCTGCAGCAGCGCGCCGGCGGTGGTGGTGCGGGCCAGCTTGGTGTCATATGCCTCGTAGCTCCACGACCCCAGCGCGCTCGGTGTGTCGACACGGCAGACGAAATCCGCATGGCCGCGCCAGCGGCCGTCGAAGAAGCTGGCCTGGTAGATGACGTCGGCCCCGGCCCGCATCGCCGCCAGCGTCTGTGCCTCGGCCACGTGCAGCCCGGCGATGGTGCCGTCCGATCGCTCGATCCGCACAACTGTGGCGACGCGATCGGTGAGCGTGGCCAGGTAGCGCTGCTCGTGCAAATCTCCGTGGGCACGCAGCACCGTGATCAGTGGATCCTCACGGCGCACGGACGCGAGGTTGCCGCGCGCCACCTCGCGGTCCAGATGGGTGCGGTGCTCGCACCCGGTGAAGCCGACGAGGTCGGTCGGGCTGAGGACGAGAATGCCATCGATGAGTTGCACGAGCCCAATGGTGACCAGGTGCGACGACAGCTGTCTGTCGGCTGTCGCCGGGCAGATGCGCAGGGATCACCAATCGGTAAGGCAGAGCGCGTTACCCTGACAGCGATGAACCGAACCACGCCCGCCGACCGCGACCGGGCCCAGCGGCGCGTGCGCCTGATCACCATGGCCACCGCGGCGGGGGCGGGCGTGCTCACCCTTGGCGGCGCCGCCGTTGCGGCAGGCACGTTCGGCGGCCGCACGGTCTCCTCGCCGCAGACCACCCAGGCGGTCCCCACCCAGGACCCTGGCACCGGCCTGCAGCCGCCCACCCAGCCTCCCGGCGACGGCTCCGGGTTCGGCGGGGGCGGAGGCGTGCCGATCACTTCCGGCGGCTCCTAGGCTGTGATCAGCGCCGGGTGGCGCGCCCTGGGTACCTCGGTGGTGGTTGCCGTGACCGACCCGGCGGAGCTGCCCACCGCCCGCGAGGTTGTCGCCGCTGAGATCGCAGCGCTCGATCTCGCCTGCAGCCGCTTCCGCGAGGACTCCGACCTGAGCAGGCTCAACGCCGCCGCCGGGCTGCCGGTGCTCGTCAGCCCGCTCCTCGCCCAGGCGATCCGCGTTGCCCTGCGGGCAGCGCGCCTCACCGACGGCGACGTCGACCCGACCGTGGGCAGCTGCATGGCGGCCATCGGCTACGACGCCGACTTCGGCGCCATCGGCCCCGACGGCCCTCCCCTTCCCGGGCCGCCTCAGCCGGCGCCGGGGTGGGCGTCGGTCACCATCGGCGATGACCCCCCGCTGGTGAGGCTCCCGCTCCGGACATCGCTCGACCTCGGCGCCACCGCCAAGGCGCTCGGCGCGGACCTGGCGGCGGCGGCAGCGCACGCAGCCTGCCGGTGTGGCGTGCTCGTCGGGCTGGGCGGCGACATCGCCGTCGCGGGGACGCCTCCGGGCGGAGGCTGGCCGGTGCGCGTCACCGACGACCATGCCGCCTCCGCCGAGGCCCCGGGCCAGCGCATCACGCTGACCGGCGGCGGACTGGCCACGTCGAGCTCCACCGTCCGCCACTGGCACCGCGGTGGCGCTGAGCTGCACCACATCGTCGATCCCCGCACCGGGGCACCCGCGGCCTCCCCCTATCGAACCATCAGCGTCGCGGCGGCGACGTGCGTGGATGCCAACACGGCGAGCACCGCCGCCATGGTGCGCGGCGCGCAGGCCGCCGACTGGCTGGAATCGACCGGTCTGCCGGCACGGCTGGTTGCGCTGGACGGCATCGTCATTCACCTCAATCACTGGCCGCACGCTGCCGAGATGGCCGCTTGATCGCGGCCGCCGGGCCCACTCCTCTGTGGTACGCGGCTCGCAGCACCGGCTACGTGAGCCTGCTCATGCTCACCGCGATCGTGGTGCTCGGCATCGTCACGACGATGCGCTGGGCAAACCGGGACTGGCCGCGCTTCATGAGCCAGGCCGTGCACCGCAACCTCTCGCTGATGGTGCTCGTCTTCCTGGCCATCCACATCCTCGCCTCCACCATCGACCCTTTCGCGGGGATCAGCGTCCTCAACAGCGTGGTCCCCTTCACCGGTTCCTACCGGCCGGTGTGGCTGGGGCTGGGCGTCGTCTCCCTCGAGTTGCTGGTAGCCCTGACGGTCACCAGCGTTCTCCGCCAGCGGATCAGCTTCACGGTGTGGAAGGTCGTGCACTGGGCGGCCTACGCGTGCTGGCCGCTGGCGCTGCTGCACACGCTGGGCACCGGCAGCGACGTGCGCTCCTGGTGGGCGATCATCGTCAGCCTGGCCTGCGTCGGCGTGGTGCTGATGGCGATCGCCTGGCGGCTGTTCGGGGCGGTGGCCGCGGTGCGGATGCCGGTGCGCCTGGTCGGGTTGGTGGTCACCGCCGCGGCCACGATCGCGTTGCTCGGCTTCGCCGTCGCCGGGCCGCTGCACAGTGGCTGGGCGAAGGCCGCGGGCACGCCGGACCGGCTGCTTGCCATCACGGCTACCGACAACCCGTCGGGTGGCACCGTCTCCCCCACTCCGGCGCCGGCCGCCGCGCTGCCGCCCGGGCTGCACGACACGGTCAGCGGGTCGGTGGCCCAGGGCGCCAACGACCTCACCGTTCAGCTCTCCGACAGCCGCGACGCCAACCTGCACATCACCATCTCGGTGGCGGGGCAGGCAGCCAGCGGGCAGCTCACCATCACCGAGGGCGGCGCCACGGTGTGCAGCGCGACCGCCGCAGTGGCGCAGGACGTGCAGGCCTCCTGTGGCAACACGGCCGTCGACATCAGCCTGAGCCAGCAGGCCGACGGCACCGTCGCCGGCCAACTGGTCACCCAGGCGGTCGCACCGTGATCGCGGGTGCCACCGGCATCGGGCTCTTCGACGGCCCGTCGATCGCTGCCGGGCCGGAGTCGCTGGCTGGGCACGAGGCGCGGCTGGGCCCGCGCCCGACGTTTGCCGGCGGTGACCTGATCGCCATCGTCGACGCCGCGGAGCTGCGTGGCCGCGGCGGCGCGTCGTTTCCGACCGCTCGCAAATGGGCGGCGGTGCGCCAACGGTCCCGCGGCAACGCCGTCGTCGTCGCCAACGGAGCGGAAACCGAACCGCTGAGTGGCAAGGACCGTGCGCTGATGACCACCCGACCACACCTCGTCCTCGACGGAATCCTCCTTGCTGCGGAGGCTGTGGCCGCGGCGCGAGCCGTGGTGTACGTCTCGCGCGCCCACGACGATGCGGCGCAGGCGATGACCGCGGCGATCGCCGAGCGCCGCGGCTCCGAGCCGTCGGTGCCGGTCACCGTGGTCCGCGCGCCCCGTCGCTACGTGGCCGGCGAGGAGACCGCCGCCATCGCCCATCTCAATGGAGGCGCCGCCAGGCCCACGATGGTGCCGCCGCGTCCGTTCGATCGCGGCGTGGACGGACGCCCGACGGTGGTCCAGAACGTCGAGACGCTGGCCCATGCCGCGGTGATCGCACGTCGCGGCGCCGACGGGTATCGCCGTGCCGGCGCCGAGGGGGCGACCGGGACCATCCTGGTGACCATGGCGGCCGCCATCCACTCCCCCGGGGTGTACGAGCTGGCGGGCGGATCGACCATCGCCCAGGCGGTGAGTGCCGGCGGTGGCGCCACCACGTCGGTGGCCGCCGTCCTGGTCGGTGGATACTTCGGCCGCTGGGTGGCCGCCGAGGACGCCTGGGACCTGCGGCTCGGCGTGGACGTGCCGCTGGGGAGTGCGGCCCTGGCGATCTTTCCCCACGGCCGCTGCGGCGTCACGCAAACGGCTGCGCTGGTCGGTTTTCTGGCTCGCGAGAGCGCGCGCCAGTGCGGCCCCTGCGAGCACGGCCTGGCGTCGCTGGCGGGCACCACCAACGAGCTCGCCGCCGGGAAGGCGAAGCCGCGCGACGTCGAGCGGCTGCAGCGCTGGATCGCGCAGATCGCGGGGCGCGGCGCCTGCCATCATCCTGACGGTGCCCTGGTGCTGCTCAGCAGCGCGCTCCGCGTGTTCGCCGCCGACGTCAACACCCACCTCCGCCGGGGACGCTGCGATCGCGACCCGACGACGCTGTTGCCCGCCCCCGACTGGACGATCCGGACCAGATGAGCAGCCAGGTGCGATTCAACCCGATCCTGTGTGATGCCTACGGCATGTGTGCGGAGCTCCTCCCGGAGCGGATCACCCTCGACGACTGGGGCTATCCCATAATCGACAGCAAGCCGGTCGGCGGAGAGCTCCTCGAGCTGGCTCGCAAGGCCGTCGCCGCCTGCCCGACGGCTGCGCTGCGGCTGGCGGCCAGGGACGAGCCGAGCCGCTGATCGGTGTGCTCGAGGTCAGCGCCGGAGGTGCGCTGCCTCGGCGGCTTGGGCGGACCGCCCGAGGATGCGGTCGAGCAGGCCGAGGAACTCGGCCACTCGGGCGGGCTTGGTCAGGTACGCCTCGGCCCCGGCCGTGAGGAGCCGGTCCACCTGCCGTTCGGTGGCGTCGGCGCTGTAGATGACCACCGGGACCTCGGCGGTGCGCGGATCGAGGTGCAGCCGCCTGATCACCTCTTCGCCGTTGATGTCAGGCAGGTGGAGGTCGAGGATGACCAGGTCGAGGCGCTGCTCGCGTGCCAGCTCGACGGCCATGCCACCCTGCATCGCGGTGAGCAGGCGGACGTTGGGGCGCAGCGCGAAGATCGACTCGACCAGCGCGACGGTGGCGAGGTTGTCCTCGACGTAGAGGACGGTGCACTCCGTCGCGACGTGCCGCAACACCGCCGGCGCTGATGCCGGGACCAGCGCACCCGCGTCCGTGCTGGTCGCGCGCCGCAGCCGGACCGTGAAGGTTGCCCCCTCCCCCTTGACGCTGTGCAGCGCGATGGTCCCGCCCATCGCGGTGATGAGCTGGCGGCAGAGGGCCAGACCCAGGCCGGTTCCCTGGACGTGGCTGCGTTCGGCGCCGAGGCGCTCGAACGGCTGGAACAGCAACCGCTGCTCTGCTTGCGTCAGACCGGGACCGTCGTCGGACACCTCGATGATCACGTCCTCGTCGGTGGCGACGGCGCCGGCAGAGACATGGCCTTCCGCGTGCCCGTACTTGATCGCGTTGCTGAGGAGGTTGAGCAGCACCTGGTTGAGACGCTGCCGGTCGGCGCTCACGAACACGCCGTCCCGCACGTCGGTGCGCACCGAGAGCTCGATGCCGCGCTCTTCGGCGGCCGGGGTGACCAGTCCCGCGCACTCCTGGAGGGCCGCGTGGACATCGACAGGCTGGAGCGCAAGGCTCTCGCGGCCGGACTCGATGCGAGCGATGTCGAGCACGTCGTTGACCAGGCTGAGCAGGTGCGAGCCGGCGCGCTGGATGGCGTCGATGGCCTGCGCCTGGTCGGAGCGCGGCTCGCGCATCTCCAGCAGGTCGCTGAACCCGAGCATGGCCGCCAGGGGCGTGCGCAGCTCGTGGCTCATCCGCGACAGGTACTCGCTCTTGGCGTTGCTGGCCTGCTCGGCGACGTCGCGGGCCCGACGCAGGTCGTCGGCTGCGCGTTTCTCGACGCTGATGTCGCGATTGATCTCGAGCACCGACAACGGCTCGCCGGCAGCGTCGCGCTGGAGGGCCCAGCGGGCACTGGTCGGGATGGTGCGACCGTCGCTGGTCTGCTGCGCGAGCTCGCCCTCCCAGTGGTCGTACTCGGACAGCGACGCGATGATCCCCTCCAGCGGCACCGGGTAGACAGAGTGCAGCAGGATCTGCGCATCCCGGCCGGCGGCCTCCTCTGCGGAGTACCCGTACAGCTGGGTCGCCGCTTTGTTCCAGTACTGGATGCCGCGTGTCTTGAAGTCCCAGCTGAACACCGCGTCGTACGCGAGGTCGAGCAACTCCGCGTTGCGTCGCATTCCCTCGACAAGGTGCACGCGGTCCAGCGCGACCGTCAGGGCCACGCCGTACTGTCCGAGACGCGACAGCTCCTCTTCGCCGAAGAGCGGCGTGAACGGACCTGCCACCACGGCGATGTACCCGACGCCGGCACGCGACTGCAGCGGGACCACCGCCGTCGGGCCCAGCGAGCTGGTGAACGAGCGCTTGTTGAGATGGACGACGTCATCGACCTCGCTGCTGAGCTGCGCGGCGGCGTCGTCATCGAGACCCTCCGTGCCCAGCAGGCGCGAGTCGAGCGTGATCAGCGCACCGCGGCCGCCGAGCAGCCGCGACGCCCACTCGATGCCCCGCCGCGCCAGGGTGGCCACGTCCGGCGAGAACAGCAGCAGGTCATTGACGGCGGCACGGAACTCCATCTCCTCGCGCTCACGCCACACCCGCCGCAGCCACGTCGGCGGCGAGAACGCGGCTGCGAGGAGCGGCATGGAGAGCAGCACCAATGCCTCGATGCCCACCTCGAAGCCCTCGTTCGGGCTGGCCCCGACGGCGACCGTCAGGCCAACCACGGCAAGCACGATGCCGGCGAACCCGGCGGTCAGCGCCCGCAGCCGCGCCCGCTGCACGCTCGGCAGTGCACCCGAGGCGCGCACCAGCGTGAAGATCGACGTGCCCACCAAGGCGGACCACGTCAGCAGCAGGGCGACGTACACGACCAGCGCGGCGCCGGACGGCGCGACGTTCTGCTCACCGGTGTAGCTGCTGTCGATGCTCACCCCGAAGGTGGCCACAGAGACGGCCGCGGTGAGGGCGGCGAGGGTGGCCACGACGTGAGGCCTCGCCGGGACCAGGCTGACCCGGAACAGCACGAAGGCGAAGGCCGACGTCATGAACAGGGCGATCTCGACCCCGGTGAGCACGACCCCCGGTGTGCCGATCACCCCGGTGATCCGGCCGAGCACACCGACCACGCCAAGCGCGCCAACGGCCATGGCGAGCCAGAGACGGCTGCTGTCGCGGTGGCGGCTCCAATCGCGGAGGGTCACCGCCCCGAGCAGAACCAGGGCCGCGGCGACAGCCCACTGGAGCCCGGTGAGTGCCTGGGTCACGTTCGCGAGTATGACGACCGCCGTCTCGAGCACTGTTCAAACGTTTCCATTCCTTTACCGCTGTTGACCCAACGACCATTGGGCGGCCGGCGCCCGCGGGCGCGGACAATCAGCGCCCAGTGCCCCATTACTTCGACCGCGATCCGCATGCGCCCTCGCGACCGCACCCGGTCACCCTTCGGCTCCCCGACATGGCCCTGCCCCTGACCACGGATGCCGGCGTCTTCGGCCGCGCGGGTGTCGACCCGGGCACCCTCTTCCTGCTCAGGAGGGCGCCCTTGCCCCCACCGGCGGGCGAGATCCTCGACCTCGGCACCGGCTACGGGCCGATCGCGGTGACGCTTGGACTGCGCTCGCCGAAGGCGCGGATCTGGGCTGTGGACGTCAACCGCCGGGCGCTGGAGCTCGCGGCCGGCAATGCTCGCGCCGCCGGCGCCACCAACGTGGTCGCGGCGGAGCCCGACGAGGTGCCGGCCGGCGCGTCCTTCGCCGCGATCTATTCCAACCCTCCGGTGCGGATCGGACTGGCCCAGCTGCACCCCCTGCTGACCGGCTGGCTGGATCGCCTCACCCCGGACGGCACAGCCCACCTCGTGGTCCACCGCCACCTGGGCTCCGACTCGCTGGCACGCTGGCTGGCCGCTGAAGGCTTCGCCTGCGAGCGAGTCGCCTCGCACGACGGATACCGGATCCTGCGAGTGCAGCCCCGCATGGCCGTGGTGGATGATCGCTGAATGGTCACCCCCGCGCTGCACGCTGCCCTCGGGACCATCACCATCGACATCGACCCGGTCATCCACATCGGCAGCCTCTCCGTGCACTGGTACGGGATCATGTACGCGATCGCGTTCCTGGTGGCGTTCCGGTTCGGCGTTGTCCCGTACGTGGAGCCGCGCGGCGTCAGTCGCCAGACCGCAGAGCGCGCGCTGGTGTGGACGATCATCTTCGGCCTGCTCGGCGGCAGGCTCTACTACGTCATCCAGCAGCCCAACCTCGGCGACTACCTGCACGACCCGATCCGCATCATCGCGGTGTGGGAGGGGGGCATGGCCTTCTTCGGCGCCATCATCGCCGGCCTGGCCACCGTCACCGTCCTGGCGCGGCGCTACCGCGTGTCGTCGTGGCTGCTCTGGGACGCCGCGGTGATCTTCGCCGTGGTCGGGCAGCCGATCGGCCGGATCGGCAACGTCATCAACGGCGACATCCTCGGAACGCGAAGCGACCTGCCCTGGGCGACGGCGTACACCAATCCCCATGCGGTGCTGCAATCGTGCTGCCAGCTCGGGGTGGCCTATCAACCGGCTGCGGTGTACGAGGCGCTCGGCACCATCGTCATCGGCCTGATCCTCTTCGCGCTGCTGCGCCGGCACGTTCGGGTCGGTGCCCTCGCCGTTGCCTACGTCCCGCTGTACGCGATCAGCCAGCTCATCCTCTTCCAGTTCCGGTCGAGCGAGCCGGTTCTCGCGCTCGGCCTCCACCAGGCACAGTGGACAGCGCTGGCGATTCTGCTGGTGGTGTCGCCGATCGTGTACGCGGTGTGGCGGCGCACCTCTGCGGCGCCGGCCGTTGAACGCGCGGGCGAGTCGCGGCCTGCACCGGATGCGGCGCCCGAGCCGCAGCTCGAACCTGCTGCGGCGCTCGACACCGAGCTCGAGCCTGCGGCGGCGTCCGAGCCGCACATCGCACCCACGCCGGCGCCCACCACCGCACCGCGGCGGCGCAAGCCAAAATCCGCAGCAGGGCGGCGGCCGAGGCCGCGAACGAGACCGTGAGCACCGACAGCGCGCGAAGCCTCGTCGACGCCGTCTTCACGATCCTTCAGCTGCTCATCTTCGCGCGGATCCTGCTCACCTGGCTGCCGATCAGCCCGTGGAACCCGATCGCACGCTGGCTGCGCATCCTCGTCGACCCCATCCTGCGTCCGTTCCGACGCCTCCTTCCGACCTTCAGCGGCATGGATTTCTCGCCCTTGCTCGCGCTGCTGGTGCTGTATGTCCTCAACCGGGTCATCGACTCGCTGCTCCTCGGAGCCGGGGTGTCGCCAGGCGCGGCAATCCTCAGCGTCGTGCGTCAGCTGACGCTCAGCGTCATCGTCATCTTCTGCATCGTCGTCTTCATCCGGCTGGTCTTCTCGTTCTTCCATGCCGATCCCTGGCACCCGCTGGTGATGGGCGTGCGCCGGATCAGCGATCCCCTGGTGCGTCCATTTGCCAGCGTGGTGCCGCGCAGCGTTGCCATCGATGCCGCGGCGGCTGTCGCATTCCTCGTCTTCCTGGTGCTGTACTTCGCCGGCGCCGCGTTCTTCAACGCCATCGGCGCGTTCTAGCGGTCAGCCGCGACGGCCGGCAGCCCAGGTCTCGCGCTCGGGCGCGCGATCGCGGCGCGTCTCCACGCGGTAGGTGCCGGGTCCAAGCAGCGCCTCGACGGCGCGCTCGAGGCCGGGCCCGGGCTCGACAGAGAAGGCAGCGTCGAGCGCAACGTCCTCGACCGACTCGGCGCTCTCGACGTGGATCACCACCGGCGAGTCACCCGGATGCTCAGCGATCGAGTGATGCAACGGGCCGACATGGTGATGCTGATCGAGCGCCATGCGGACGTGCACGGTGCTGTTGCGCCGCCACGCGACCAACCGGGCGTCGTCGAGCGCGAAGATGGCGTCGGCGCGGATCTTGGCGGGCTCGGCATCGCGCTCCTCGTCGTCGCCGGCGCCGGCCACGACCGCGCCGTTGGCTCCCTGCCTGCCCACCTCCACCTTGCCGCGGATGACCACGACTGCGTCCGGTCGCAGTAGCTCGGCCACCTCCTCGAACACGCGGTTGAAGACGACCACCTCGCAGGCACCGGTCAGGTCCTCGATCTGAAGGAATGCCATGCGCTGACCGGTGGTGCTCTTGCGAGGGACGAACGCGCGCACGTCGCGGATACAGCCACCCACCTGCACCACCAGGCCGTCGAGGTGCGGGCCGAGTTCATTGATCGAGGTGTCGACACGCTCCTGCAGCGTTGCCGCGATGCGCCGCAGCGGATGGTCGCTGAGGTACATGCCGAGCAGGTCCCGCTCCCAGGCCAGCCATGACTCGTCGGCGCGACCGGGGTCGGCGGGGGCATCCCCTGACACGAGGTGTGGGACCAATGTGCCGATGATGTCGACCTCGTCACCGAAGAGCGAGGTCTGACCGACATCGCGCTCACGCTTCACCGCGGCGGCATGATCCATGGCGCCGTCGAGCTGGCGCAGCAGAGTGTGCCGGTCTCCGAGCGGGTCGAGCGCGCCGCACTGGATCAGCGACTCGAGAACGCGGCGATTGAGGTCGCGGCTCTCGACGCGCAGGCAGAGGTCGAGCAGGCTGGCGAACGGGCCACCCTCGTCCCGCGCGGCGATGAGCGATTGGGTGACGCTCTCGCCGACATTCTTGACGTGCTGCAGCCCGAAGAGGATCTCGCGACTGTCCACGTCACCCACGGTGAAACCTGCGCCGCTGCCGTTGATGTCGGGTTTGTGGACCACGAGCCCGTGGGCATGGGCATCGAGGATGGTCTGCTTGAGCTTGTCGAAGTCGCCTCCGCGACTGTTGAGGAGCGCAGCCATGTACTCGAGCGGATGATTGGCCTTGAGGTACGCGGTCTGGTAGGAGATCAGGCCGTACGCCATGGCGTGCGCTTTGTTGAAACCGTAACCCGCGAAATGGGCCATGAGCTCGAACAGCTCGATGGCGCGATCTTCGGCGACGCCCCGAACGGCAGCACCGGCGAGAAACTTCTCACGCTGCTTGGCCATCTTCGCCTTGTCCTTCTTGCCCATGGCGCCGCGGAGCAGGTCCGCCTCGCCGAGCGTGAAGCCGGCAACAGCCTGCGCGATCTTCATCACCTGGTCCTGATACACCATGGTGCCGTGGGTCTCGCCGAGCACCGGCTGCAGGAGTGACTCCAGGCCTTCGGGATACTCGACGGGCAGCTCGCCTCGTCTGCGCTTGGTGTACAGGTCGACGATGCCGCCCTCGATCGGGCCCGGGCGGTTGAGCGCGTTGGCGACGCAGAGGTCCTCCAGGGTGCGGGGCTGCATGTCGATGAGCACCCGCTTGGCGAATGTCCCCTCGAGCTGGAAGACACCGTGGGTGTCGGCCTTGCAGAGCAGCGCGAACGTGGCGGCGTCGTCGACGGGGATCTCGTCGATGTCGATGCGACGCTCGGTCGCCGTCTCGATCATGCCCACCGCCTCGTCGATGACGGTGAGGTTGGTGAGGCCGAGGAAGTCGATCTTGAGCAGGCCGATCTGCGCGACGCTGTTCATGTCGAACATGGTCACGGCGCTGGTGCGATCGCCGGTGGTGGAGCGCTGCAGCGGCACGATGTTGGTGAGGGGCTCAGTACCGATGACCACCCCGGCGGCATGGGTCGACGCGTTGCGGCAGATGCCCTCGAGCCGCTTGGCGATGTCGATGATCTGCCGGGCCCACCCCTCTCCCTCGTAGAGGTCGCGCAGCTCCCGGCTGCCCGCCAGAGCCTTCTCGAGGGTGATCTTGACGCTGAGCGGCACCAGCTTGGCGAGCCTGTCGACGTCGGGGAGTGGCACGTTGAGCGCGCGCCCGACGTCGCGGATCACCGCCCGGGCCGCCATGGTGCCGAACGTGATGATCTGTGCCACGTGGTCCTCGCCGTACTTGCCCTGCACGTACTGGAGAACACGGTCGCGGCGGCGATCGTCGAAGTCGATGTCGATGTCCGGCATCTCGACGCGCTCGCTGTTGAGGAAGCGCTCGAAGATGAGCCCGTAGCGCAAGGGGCAGACGTTGGTGATGCGCAGCACGTACGCCACCAGAGAGCCTGCCGAGCTGCCCCGGCCGGGGCCGACCACGACCCCGTCGCAGCGCGCTGCGCGGATCAGGTCCCAGACGATCAGGAAGTACGGCGCGAAGCCGGTCGTCTCGATGACGTCGAGCTCCATCGCCAGCCGCTGGCGCGCCTCCGCCGTGATCCCGTCACCGTACCGCTCGCGCAGCCCCGCCTCGCAGAGCTCGCGGAGGTACGTCTGCGCGGTGTGACCCCGGGGGATCGGCGAGTACGTGGGCAGCAGGTTGCCACCCAGCCGCAGCCGGACGTCGCACATCTGCGCAACGGCCAGCGTGTTGCGCACGGCCTCTCCGTACGCGGCGAACTTGTCGCGCATCTCGCCGCCCGATGTCAGCGAGAAATGTGGGCCGGCGAAGCGGAAGCGCTTCTCGTCCTCACGACGTGCCTGGGTCTGGATGCAGAGGAGGATGTCGTGCGCCTCGGCGTCGTCGACGTCGATGTAGTGGGCGTCGTTGGTGGCCACCAGCGGCAGTCCGGTGCGTCGCGCGATCTCGAGCATGCCGGTCCGGATCGCGTCCTCCTCGGCGATGCCATGGTCCATGACCTCGAGGAAGTAGCCGTCACTGCCGAAGATCTCCATGTGCTCGCGGGCGACGCTCTCGGCCGCATCGACGTTGCCGCTGAGGATTGCCTGGGGCAGCTCGCCGCCGATGCACGCCGAGAGGCAGATGAGGCCGTCGGCGTGCGCTCCCAGCAGCTCCCTGTCGATGCGCGGCTTGTAGTAGTAGCCCTCGAGGTGCGACTTGCTCACCAGCTGGATGAGGTTGCGGTAGCCGGTCTCGTTGCGCGCCAGCAGGATCAGATGGTTCGGATCCCGGTCGGCGCGGCCCTCCTTGTCGAGGCGCGAGCGCGGGGCCATGTACATCTCGCAGCCGATGATCGGCTTGACCCCCGCGGCGCGCGCGGCGGTGTAGAACTTGACTGCGCCATAGAGCGCGCCGTGGTCGGTGATGGCGAGAGCCGGCTGTCCATGCCGCTTGGCCCTGGCGACGAGGTCGTCGATGCGTGCGGCGCCGTCGAGCAGCGAATACTCCGAGTGGGTGTGGAGGTGGACAAACGGCTCGTTCTCACCCTCAACGCCCACGGTCACACCCTCGCCGTCCATGCTCTCCTCGCGCAACCGCCGAACAAACGTACGTTATCACTCCCGGCCGGGTGGTCAGGCCCAGCTATCCTGCCCCCGGCGTGGACTTTCTCACCGGCCTGCACGGCGCCGTCGCCACCGTGCTCATCTGCGTCCTGCTCTTCATCGACGAGGCCGGGGTTCCGCTGCCCTTCATCCCCAACGAGGTGCTCCTGCTCGTCGCCGGGCTTCTGATCGCGGCGGGCAGCCTCAACCCGTTCGTCTTCTACCCGATCGCCTGCGTCGCCCTGATCGGCGGCTCGCTGACCGGTTACACCTGGGCACGGCAGGTGGGACCAGCCCGTCTGCGCAGGATCGCTGTGAGGCTCCGGGCCGCCAAGACGTACGACCGGGCCACCGCGCGGATCGCGCAGGCCGATGCCAGGCACATCGCCATCGCCCGTCTCATCCCCGGCATCCGCGCCTACGTGACGCTGACCGCGGGCGCCGCGGAGACCCCGTTGCGCACCTTCATGGAGGGCAACATCCCGGCCATCCTCGTATGGACCGCGCTGATGACCGGCATCGGTTTCATCGCCGGTGTTCCGGCAGAGCACTTCCTCACCGCCGTCGAGGCTCAGCTGTTCAACTTCGCGCTCAGCGGTGGCCTCCTGGTGGCGCTCGGTGTGGTCGGCTATCGCTCGGCCCGGCGCGCCTATGTGCCCCGGCGCGCCGCCGGTTCCGGCCCCTTCGTCGGCATCGCCAACCGCGACCGCTACTGGCTCGCCGCCGCCGTCGACGCGGGCATCATCGCCACCATCGTCGCGGGGTTCGACCGCATCACCCGCGCCATCCTCAACCTCAAGTACCAGCTCCTGCCCGAGGGCCGGTACGACGTCGGCGTCATCATCCTCGGCATCGCTCTCGCCTACATCGTGGTGAGCCGGCGCAGCTCCACCGGCGAGACCGCCGGCGAGCGCCTCTTCGACATCAGCTACGTGCATCCGCGCCGAGCTCACAGCCTTCCCGAGATCGACAACGATGACGAGGATGCGGAGCCCGGAGAGTACACCTAGGCGGCTCGACGCAGTGTCACGACGCTCTCGATGTGATGGGTCTGGGGGAACATGTCGACGAGCTCGAATGCCTCGATGCGGTACGGCCCCGAGACGGTGAGCACGCGGAGGTCACGAGCCAGCGTGGCCGGGTCGCACGACACGTACACGATGCCGGGCGGACCGGCCAGCGCCAGCCAGCCGGTGACACGCGGATGACACCCCGCCCGCGGCGGATCGAGCACGACGGCGTGGGCATCGGCAGCCGCGCCGGCAATCGCGTCCTCGACCGCGGCATGGATGTAGCGAACACCATCCGCGCTGCCGTTCATCGACGCGTTGAGCACGCCGAGCCGCGCCGCGTCGCGGTTGTTCTCGATGCAGACCACCGCCGCCCCGCCGCGGGCCAGCTCGCAGGCGAGCACCCCGATGCCGGCGTAGGCGTCGACGACCGAACGGCCGTCGATGTCCCCGAGGCCGCGCAACGCGGCGCCGTAGAGCTCGTCGAGCGCGCCCCAATTCACCTGGATGAACGTGTCGGGCGACACCCGGAACGACAGGCCGCGCCAGTGCAGCGTCGTGAACGTGGTGCTCCAGCGCTGATCCGCGGCGCGGGCATGCTCATCGACGGTTGACGGCGGCAGCGCGCGCTCCGGTCGCGGTCGCAACAGCAGCTCGTCGCCGTCCTCGCCGGCGGTGAGGTGCAACGCGGTGAGCTCCGGCTTCCCGGCGCGTGCCAGGTCGCGGAGCGCCGGCAGGGAGTCGGTGATCCGGGGGTGGTGAATGAGGCAGTCGTCGATCGCCACCGGCCGCCAGCTGCGCATCCGGTTGAACCCAAGCCGCGCATCGGCCACGCCGCGCTCTCCCGGCACGACGTGGAACTCGCCGCGCCAGCGGTAGCGCCAGGGGTCCGCCATGCCGTACACGGCAACATCGTGGGGCAGCGCAACGTGCTGCCGCCGCATCGCGTCGCGCACGATCGCTCGCTTCAGCTCGAGCTGACGTGGATAGGCGACGTGCTGCAACTGGCATCCCCCGCACTCCCCGTAGTACGGGCAGGGCGCGATGACACGGTGCTCCGAGGTCACCACCACCCGCAGAACGTGGGCGAACCACACCCGGCCCTTGCGATGGTGCAGCTCGACCTCGACCGTCTCGCCTGGAAGCGCGCCGTCCACGAAGAGGGCGGTGCCGTCGTCGAGCCGGCCCAGGCAGGCACCTCCGTGCACCATCGCGCCGGCGGCGACGGTGAACCGGTCGCCGCGGGCGTGCTGACGGCGCCCCGCGTCGGGCGCCCCCGCGTCAGCCGGAGAGTCGGTCACGCAGCAGGCTGTTGACGAGCGCGGCGTCGGCGCGCCCGCCCGTCGCCTTCATCACCTGCCCGACGAGGCTGCCGAGCGCCTGCGTCTTGCCGCCGCGGAAGTCGTCGCACGCCTTGGGGCTGGCCGCGATGACCTCGTCGACGATCGCCGCCAGCGCCGACTCGTCGCTGACCTGGCCCAGCCCGCGCTCGCTCACCACCGCCGCCGCATCGCCGCCACCGACATACAGCTCGGCGAGCAGGTCCTTGGTGGTGGGGCCGTTGATGGCGCCGGTCTCGAGCAACTTCAGCAGCGCGGCCAGCCCGGCAACGCCGAGCCCGCTGTCGGCGAGCGCGAGACGGTGCTCGTTGGCGAGGGCGGCGACGTCGCCCATCTGCCAGTTGGCGGCAACCTTGGCAGTAACGCCTGCGCTCACGAGTGCCTCGTAGGCGTCGGCCTCCGGCCGCGTCGCCGTCAGCACCGACGCGTCGTACGCGGAGAGGCCGTACTGCTCACTGAAGCGGGCCGCGCGTGCCTGCGGCAGCTCGGGGATCGCGGCCCGGATCTCCTCCACCAGGTCACGACCGAGCTGCAGCGGCGGCAGGTCGGGCTCGGGGAAATAGCGGTAATCGTGAGCCATCTCCTTGCTGCGCTGCGAGATGGTGGCCCCGCGAGTCTCCACCCAGCCGCGGGTCTCCTGAACCAGCGTGCCCCCCTGCTCGAGGACGCCGACCTGCCGCTCCAGCTCGAAGCCGATGGCCCGGTGCACGGCGCGGAACGAGTTCATGTTCTTCACCTCGACCTTGGTACCGAGCTCGGCGGCACCGGGCCGGCGCACCGAGACGTTGGCGTCGCAGCGCAGCGAGCCCTGCTCGAGGTTGCCGTCGTTGACGCCGATGTACATGAGGATCTGGCGCAGCCGCACCAGGTACTCGCGGGCGGCGTCGGCGCTGCGCAGGTCCGGCTCGCCGACGATCTCCATCAGCGGCACGCCCGCGCGGTTGAGGTCGACGAGCGACGAGGTCGCCTCCTGGAGCACGTGGCCGGCGTGCTGCATGGTGCCCGTGTCCTCCTCGAGGTGCACACGCGTGATCCCGCAGCGCGTGCGCTCCCCGTCAACGACGAATTCGAGGTTGCCGTTGAGCGACAGGGGCAGGTCGTACTGCGAGATCTGGTAACCCTTGGGAAGGTCTGGGTAGAAGTAGTTCTTGCGATCGAACTTGGTGAACGCCGGGATCTCGCAGTTGAGCGCCAGCGCGGTGCGCACCGTCATCGCCACCGCCTCCCGGTTGATCACCGGCAGAACCCCGGGCATGCCCAGGCACACCGGGCAGGTGTTTCCGTTGGGCGGGGCCTGGGCGTACGCCGCGCTGCACGCGCAGAACATCTTGCTGCGGGTGAGCAGCTGGGCATGCACCTCGAGGCCGATGACCGCCTCGTAGCCGGCGGCGACGCGGCCACCCACCGCCTGCGTGGTCATGCCGCGACCATCGGCGCGCGATGCGCATGCCACTCGGTGGCCTGTTCGTACGCGGCGGCCACCTGGAAGACCCGTGCGTCGCACAGGCGCGGAGCGATGACCTGCAGGCCCACCGGCAGCCCGGCGCTGAAGCCACAGGGCACCGAGATCCCGGGCAGCCCGGCCAGGTTGACCGGGATGGTCAGCGCGTCGTTGAGGTACATCTCGATGGGGTCCTGGATGGCTCCCTGGGTGAACGCCACCTTCGGCGAGGTGGGGCACACCAGCGCATCGACGGTCTCGAACACGGCGTCGAACTCGCGCGCGATCAGCGTGCGCACCTTCTGCGCGCGGCGGTAGTACGCATCGTAGTAACCGCTGCTCAGCGCGTACGTGCCCAGCATCACACGCCGCTTGACCTCGTTGCCGAAGCCCGCAGACCGGGTGCTCATCATCGTGTCGGCGACTGTCGGCCGCTCCACGCGACGCCCGAAACGGATGCCGTCGTACCGCGCCAGGTTCGACGAGCATTCGGCGGGCGCGATGATGTAGTACGTCGACAGGCCGAGGTCGGTGCTGGGCAACGACACCTCCTGCACGGTTGCGCCGAGCCCCTCCAGCACCGCGATCGCCTCGGTCACCCGTTCTCGCACGCCCGGTTCGAGGCCTTCCCCCAGGTACTCGCGGGGCACGCCCAGGCGCATGCCGTTCACGCCGCGCTGCAACACCGCCACCGGGTCGTCGAGCTGGTCGGGCAGCGAGGTGCTGTCGCTCGGGTCATGACCCGCGACGGCGACGTACGCGGCGGCGGCGTCCTCGACGGAACGGGCGAAAGGGCCGACCTGGTCGAGCGATGACGCGAAGGCGATCAAGCCGTAGCGCGACACCCGGCCGTAGGTGGGCTTGAACCCGACGACACCGCACAGCGACGCCGGCTGGCGGATTGATCCCCCGGTGTCGCTGCCATAGCTGATCGGCACCATGCACGCCCCGACGGACGCCGCGCTGCCGCCGCTGCTTCCGCCGGGCACGCGCTCGACATCCCACGGGTTGCCCACCGGTCCGAACGCGGAGTTCTCGGTGGACGATCCCATGGCGAACTCGTCGCAGTTGGTCTTGCCGACCGGAACGGCGCCGGCGTCGAGCAGGCGGCGTACCGCCGTCGCCGTGTACGGCGGACAGAAGCCGTCGAGGATCCGCGACCCCGCGGTGGTCGGGTAGCCCTCGACGCAGAGGACGTCCTTGAGCGCGACCGGGATGCCGCACAGCGGCCCCGCCGCACCGGCATCCGCGCTCAGCATCTCCGCGGCGCGCAGCGCCTGGCGGTCGGCGAGCTCGTCGGTGTGGGCAAGGAATGCGTTGAGGCCGCGGTCGAGCCGGGTGACCTGGGCGCGCGCGTCGTCGAGCAGCTGGCGCGGCGTGACGTCGCCGCGCCTCAGGGCGGCTGCCATCTCGGCCGCGGTGAGACCGGCGGTGGTCACTCCTGGATCGCCCCCACCTTGAAGTACTGGCCGTCTGTGTTCGGCGCCTCGGCCAACGCCTGCGCCTGCCGCAGAGAGGGCGCCGGCTCGTCGTCACGCCAGACGTTGACGAGGTTGCCCACCTGGGCGGTCTCGGGCACCTCGGAGATGTCGGCGCGCTGCAGCTTCGAGATGTGCTCGAGGATGAGGTCGAGGTCAGCCCCGATGCGGCGTCGCTCCGCATCGCTCAGCCCGAGCCGGGCGAGCGTGGCGACGTGGACGACCTCCTCGGGGCTCAGCGGCATCGGCACATTATTCGTGACGCGCGTCCACACGGGTCCCAGCGTCGTGGATGGGGAGCCAGGTGAGCACCGCCTGCTCGGTCGGGACAAACCCGGCGGCGCGGTATGCGGCCAGCGCCGCCGGGTTGTCGTCGCGTGTCCAGACGCACGCGAAGGTGACGTGGCGATCCGTGAGCAGCGCCATCGCCTTGGCGACGAGTGCCCGAGCCACGCCGCTGCCACGAGCCTCGGGGCGCACATACAGCTCGGCAAGCTCAGCCTCCAGCCCGGTTCCCGGGTCGAAGATCACCACCCAGCACACCCCGAGGGCAGCTCCGTCGGGGCGGCGCGCGACGAAGACGCGATTCTCACCGGCAAAATGCGGCGCGACGTGCAGGCGGCGTTCCACCTGGTCGCGGCTCTCCGGCGGGTGGTCGTAGTGCTCCTGCTCGTCGAGGGTGAGGTCGACGAGCATGGCGACGACGTCCGGGGCGTTCCCGGCCAGCTCCTCGACGCGGAAGTCGTCGGCCACGGCGGGCATTGTGCGTGCGCCGGCCACCCGGCGCAGCCGCCCGTCAGTTGCTGGCGGGGACCGTCGGCTTGGGTATTGCGCTCGTCTGGGGGGTCACGGGCGGCACACGGCCGGGTGGCGGCGCGCATGCGTTGGCGCCGAGGCCGGTCACGTCCGAGCACGGCGATGGCGATGTCACGGGCGGCGGCGCCGGGCCCGCGACATGCCGCCAGCTCGAGCCGTTCCAGGTCCATGTGTCGGCCCCGGCCGACCGGCCGGTCCCGATCACCGCCGCACCCGCCTTGCTGACGCTGATGCCGCCGAAGAGCACGATCGAGCCGCCAGGCCCCCCGGCCAGCGCCGCCCCGGTGCGCCCGTCCGGCTGCGGGGCTGCGGCCTGGCGCATCCAGCTCGCGTCCGCCGCCGACCGCGAGTACAGCTGCCCGGACGCCGTCAGCAGGACAGCACGGCCGCCCACGGACGCGAGGCTGGCACCGGCGAGCGCGAGCCCCCCTGGGGCGGCGCTTGACTGGCTCCACGCCGAACCGACCCACGTGTACACGGAGATCATGGGCGCGGGGCCGGCCTGGCCGGCGGGGAGGGCCAAGCAGTTCTCGGACTGGGCGCAGTACGGGACGCTCGAGCTCTCAGTCATCAGCGTGGCGTGGGGGCTGGCAGCGTCCCCGAAGACCACGCCGGTGTTGCTGCCCGGGAGGATCGCCCCCTTGCGCTGCATCCACTGGCCGTGGGCCCACGTCCAGGTCGAGATGCTGCCGGAGAAGGGCGAGCAGTTGTTCACCGCGTCGGTCAGCCGGCACGGAAACGACCGGCACGCCGACGGGCTGCACGGCGTGCTCCCACTCGAGCCGTTCTGAGGGGCGCCGGTCACCGGACAGGGCAGGTCCGGCATGGCCACCGCACCCGAACGCAGCAGTGGCCCGCAGTACGAGCTCGCGTTGTTGCTCAGCGCGATCACCTGTCCGCTGCTGGAGTCATAGGCGAGCTGTGACGCGGCGGACGGGGTGTCGGCGCTGACCGCGGCGGACGTGGAGCCGGCGACGCGGGTCCACCCCTTCGTGGTGAAGAGCCAGG
>DATBEL010000113.1:0-1540 GCA_036276135.1 Candidatus Dormiibacterota bacterium | reverse complement strand
AAGGGCGGCGAGCCGGCGTTGGGAGCCACCGGCGTCGCCGCCCCCCAATTGGGGAGCCAGGGAGTCGACATCGACTGCTGTCGCCCTGAGATACCGCGGGGGTTACACGGCCGCGGCGCTGGGCGTTCTGGCAAGCTCCGCGGTCGCTGATGACCGAACCGTCCTCGCTGCAGCTCGGACCCGGCGAGATGGCCTACGACGCACCGATGTCTGCGGTGGTCGTCGACGTCGCCGCTGCCGGCTCACAGGTCGCGGCCGGGGGCCGGCTCGCCCTGCTCGAGGCGATGAAGATGCAGCACGTCGTCAGCGCCACCGCGAGCGTCGCCGTCAGGCGGACGCTGGTCACAGCGGGCCAGACGGTGTTCGAGCATCAGCCGCTCGTCGTCGTGGTGGCGGCTGCCGATGCCGTCCCAGGCGGCGGCGTCGGCGACACCGACCTCGACGCCGCGCGCGCCGACCTCGCCGAGGTGCGCGAGCGCCATGCGCTGGGACTCGACGGCCGCCGCGCCGCCGCGATTGCCAAACGCCGCGAGTTGAACCGGCGCAGCGCGCGGGAGAACATCCGCGACCTCGTCGACGCCGGCAGCTTCGTGGAGTACGGAGCGCTGGCGATCGCTGCTCAGCGCGGACGTCGTGGCGAGAAGGACCTCATCGAGAACACACCCGCCGACGGCCTGGTGGCGGGACTGGCCACCATCAACGCCGACCTGTTCGGGCGTGACCGGGCTGCGGCCATGGTCGTCTCCTACGACTACACCGTCCTGGCAGGGACGCAGGGCATGCGCAACCACGCCAAGACGGACCGGGTGTTCAACCTCGCTGCCCGCAGGCGTGTCCCGGTGGTTCTGTTCCCCGAAGGTGGTGGTGGCCGTCCGGGCGACGTCGACTCACCGTCGATCTCCGGCCTCGACGTGGCCACGTTCCACGAGTTCGGCCGGCTCAGTGGCACGGTGCCGCTGGTCGCGGTCACCTCAGGCCGCTGCTTTGCCGGCAACGCTGCTCTGCTGGGGATGTGCGACGTGGTGATCGCCACCCCCGACGCCAACATCGGCATGGGCGGGCCCGCGATGATCGAGGGTGGCGGCCTCGGCAGCTTCCGGCCCGAGGACATCGGTCCCATCGACGTCCAGAGGCGCAACGGCGTGGTCCACGTCGTCGCCGACGACGAGGCGCACGCGGTGTCGATCGCCAAGCGGTACCTGTCCTACTTCCAGGGAGCGCTCGACGGCTGGGAGGCGCCCGACGAGCGGCTGGCACGCCAGGTGGTGCCCGAGGATCGGCTGCGCGCCTACGACGCGCGCTCGGCCATCAGCGCCATCGTCGACGTCGGGTCCATGCTCGAGCTCCGGCGTGACCATGGCATCGGCGTGATCACCGCCCTGGTTCGCGTCGAAGGCCATCCATTCGGCCTCGTCGCGAACAACACAGAGCACCTCGGCGGGGCCATCGACGCCACCGCCGCCGACAAGCTCGCCGCCTTCCTCACCCTCTGCGACACGTTCGGGCTGCCGGTGGTGTCGCTCTGCGACACGCCGGGTTT
>DATBEL010000112.1:0-3317 GCA_036276135.1 Candidatus Dormiibacterota bacterium | reverse complement strand
GCGTCGAAGTTGTGGCCCTCGACGCGCGACTGTGCGCCCTCGATCTGGCGCGACACCATGCGATTCTCGATGGGCACGTCGTCCTCGATGCGCAGCCGGTCCATGATCCCCTGCATGCGCTCGCCGCCGAACACGCGCATCAGGTCGTCCTCGAACGACAGGAAGAAGCGCGTCTCACCGGGGTCTCCCTGGCGGCCGGCGCGTCCACGCAGCTGGTTGTCGATGCGTCGCGACTCGTGGCGCTCGGTGCCGATGATGTACAGGCCGCCCTTGCCCGTGACACCCTCCCCCAGCACGATGTCGGTGCCGCGGCCCGCCATGTTGGTGGCGATGGTCACCGAGCCGCTCTGGCCGGCGTCGGCCACGATCTGCGCCTCGCTCTCGTGGAACTTGGCGTTGAGCACGCTGTGGGGGATCCCCTTCTTCTCGAGCATCCGCGACAGCCGCTCGCTCTTCTCGATGCTGGTGGTGCCGACGAGGATCGGCTGACCCACCGTGTTGCGCTCGGCGATCTCCGTCACCACCGCGTTGAACTTGGCCTCCTCGTTCTTGAAGATGAGGTCGGTCTCATCGTTGCGGATCATCGGCATGTTGGTGGGGATCGGCACCACCTCGAGCTTGTAGATCTTGTCGAACTCCTCGGACTCGGTCAGCGCCGTGCCGGTCATGCCGGCGAGCTTGTCGTAGAGCCGGAAGAAGTTCTGGAAGGTGATCGTCGCCAGCGTGATGTTCTCCTGCTGGACGACCACCCCCTCCTTGGCCTCGATAGCCTGGTGGAGGCCGTCCGACCAGCGCCGCCCGGGCATGGTGCGACCGGTGAACTCGTCGACGATCACCACCTCGTTGTCGGCGTTGACCAGGTAGTCGCGGTCGCGCAGGTACAGGGCGTGCGCCTTCAGCGCCTGGTTGATCTGGTGCGCCTCGGTCACGTGCTCCAGCTCGTAGACGTTCTTGATGCCCGTCCACTGCTCGATCTTGGCGATGCCCTCGTCGGTGAGCGCGGCCGACTTGCTCTTCTCGTCGATCGTGTAATCGTCCTCGGCCACCAGCCGGGGGATCAACCGCGCGTACGTGTAGTACTTCTCGGTTGCCTCGTTGCCCTGGCCGCTGATGATCAGCGGCGTGCGCGCCTCGTCGACGAGGATGGAGTCGACCTCGTCGACGATGGCGTAGTGGAGATGACGCTGCACGCAGCGGTCCAGTGATTGCGCCATGTTGTCGCGCAGGTAGTCGAAGCCAAGCTCGTTGTTGGTGGCGTACGTGATGTCCGCCGCGTACGCCTCACGTCGCGTGCACGGGCGAAGATGCTGCAGGCGCGCATCGGGATGCGTCTCGTCGAGGTATTCGGGGTCGTAGATGTAGCCGAAGTCCGGGTTGTCGACCGGCCCTGGCACGATCACCGCCACGCTCATGCCCAGCGCTGCATAGATCGGTGCGTTCCACCCCGCGTCGCGTCGCGCCAGGTAGTCGTTCACGGTCACCAGGTGGGCGCCGCGACCCTCGAGCGCGTTGAGGTACAGCGCCAGCGTCGCCACCAGCGTCTTGCCCTCGCCGGTGCGCATCTCGGCGATCTTCCCCTGGTGGAGGACGATGCCTCCGATCAGCTGGACGTCGTAATGGCGCAGGCCCAGCGTGCGCCGTGACGCCTCGCGCACCACCGCGAACGCCTCCGGAAGCAGCTCATCGAGCCCGCGGCGGCGCTCGGCGCGGCGCTCTGCGGCCTCCCGGTGGGCGAACTCCTCCTCGGCAGCGTCCTCGACGTCGCTGGTGAGGCCCTGCTCGTAGGTCTGTCCGAAGGTGAGGTCGGGGCCGGCCACGCCGAGCCGGTCGCGGAAGTCCTCGGTCTTGGCGCGAAGCTCGGCATCGCTCAGCGCCTTCATCTCGTCCTCGAGAGCGTTGATCCGGTCAACCGCGCCGCGGTGGCGCTTCATCTCGCGATTGATCGGGTCGCCGAGGATCTTGGGCAGCATGGGCATCAGACGTTCAATTCTCGCAGGGGACGGCCGCGCGGGCGCGTCTGCCTAGGCCACCGCGGCGAGGACGGCGATCTCGACGTTCGCGGCTCCGGCATCGGTGAGGGCCCGCTTCGCAGCCGCCGAGGTGGCCCCGGTGGTGCGCACGTCGTCGACCAGCCAGACCGTCATCCCCACGGCTCTCGCTGAGGCGATGAAGGCGCCGGCGACGTTGGCCTCCCGTGCGCCGCGGTCGAGCGTGCTCTGCGCGGGCGTGTTCCGGGTCCGCTCGAGCAGTTCGACGAGCGGCAGCCGGTGGAAGTCGGCGAACGCCTGCGCCACCACCCGCGCCTGGTTGTAGCCGCGCTGGATGGCGCGCCGTCGGGCCAGCGGCACCGCGGTCACCACCGCGCCGCGGGGCGGTTCGAGTCGCTCCGCGCCCAGCCAGGCGAGGGCGCGCAGCGCCGCCCGGCAGTCGCGGAACTTGCCGTGGTGGATGATCCTGCGCACCTCCGCGTCGTACTCGAACGCGGCGACGGCCCCGCTCACGATGGGCGCCGGCACGGCTTCGATGGCGTCCGCGCAGCCTTCGCACAACACCCGGCCACTGTGGCCGCAGCCGGCGCAGCGCGACGGGGCGATGCTGTCGAGCAGGGCGGCGGGAAGACGCACAGTGCAGCATCGCCCGTCGACAGGGACAGCGCGCGGACAGCGGTGCGCCTCCGCTGCATCGTGGCGAGTCGCGAATGCGCGAGCGCGCGGTACGTTGCTCGCCAGCGGTGAATCATGGAGGTGATGTCATGCGGTCTCGCTTGCGTTTGTTTGCGGCCGGTGCGGCCCTGGCGGCGGTGGGAGTGGCAGCTCTGACCGGCGGTCACGCACTCGCCACCACGGCGGCGCCGACGGCTCCCAGCACGGCGGCTCACGAGGATGTGCACGGCGTGGTGCTGAGCGCCACGTTGGCGCCCAGTCAGCCAACCGATCTGCCCATCTTCGGCGCCATGGCCGGGGGCGTTCCCTGGAGCCTCGGGCACGGGCACGTCGTCCTGCGTCAGGGGGGTGGGTTGAGTGTGGACGTGGACGGCTTGATCGTCACCCCTCTCGGGTCCAACCCCGTTCCCGGGCTGGCCGCCTCCGTCTACTGCAACGGGATGCTGGCGGCAACGACGGCGCCGGTGCCCTTCTCGACCACGGGTGACGCCGACATCGCGGCCACCGTCAGCCTGCCGGCCTTCTGCCCTGCTCCGGCGGTGCTGCTCAATCCCGCGGTCGGAAGCCCGCTGGTGGCGAAGCCCGGAACCTACATCGGCTTCGACGGCACGAGGTAGAACAACGGACTGACGCGGCGTCGCCGGATCTACCGCT
>DATBEL010000111.1:0-13006 GCA_036276135.1 Candidatus Dormiibacterota bacterium | reverse complement strand
CTTGACGGCGTGAACTCGACGCTCGACCATCTGCTCCTGCTCGAGGTGCTCACCACCGCCGCGATCACCGTCGTCGTGCTCGTCGCCACCTGGATCCTGGTGCGACGCGGGCTGCGACCGCTGGAACGCATGGGCACCCTGGCCCGCGCCGCCGCCACCGACCTGAGCCGGCGCGTGGAGCCCGCCGACAACGTCACCGAGGTGGGTCAGCTCGGTGTTGCCATCAACGCGATGCTGAGCCAGCTGGAGACCGCCTTCGCCGAGCGAGCCGCCGGCGAGCAGCGACTGCGGCACTTCGTGTCCGACGCATCCCACGAGCTCCGCACCCCGCTGACCTCGATGCGCGGATACGCCGAGCTGCTGCGCCGCAACCCCGACATGACCGAGGCGGATGTCACGCTCGCCACCCGACGCATCGAGGACGAGGCCGCGCGGATGGGCGTTCTCGTCGACGACCTGCTGCTTCTGGCCAGGCTCGACCAGGGGCGACCGCTCGCCCGCGCGCCGGTGGACCTGGGCGCGCTGGTCACCGACGCCTGCGCCGATGCCCGCGCCACCGACCCGGCGCGCGCGGTCACGGCGCGGATCGACACCCCGGTGCAGGTGATCGGGGACGAGCTGCGGCTGCGACAGGTCCTGGGCAATGTTGTCCGCAACGCGCTGGTCCACACGCCGCCCGCCACCCCGGTCGAGGTCACGCTCGGGGTCAGCGGAGCCAGCGCCGTCATCGAGGTCGTCGACCACGGCCCCGGCATCCCGCCACAGAACGCGCAGCGGATCTTCGAGCGCTTCCAGCGCGTCGATCCCGAGCGCAGCCGCGACCAGGGGGGCAGCGGGCTGGGGCTCAGCATCGTCGCCGCGGTGGTGGCCGCCCACGGCGGCACCATCCGCGTCGGTCAAACAGAGGGAGGGGGCGCCACCTTCCGCATCGAGCTGCCGATGGCGGTGCCGTCCAGCGTCGATCCGCCAATCCCCGCCTCTCCCCCCTCCCCGCCGCAAACCCACAGCTGATTCCCAGCCTGGGCACACGATGCTGTGAGCCGCGCCCAGCAGCATCTCAGTGACGGATCTCCCCCGCACGAGGAGCACACGCAATGGACGACGGCACCAACACCCCTGCCTCGAGCGACGCGAGCCTCGCGCCGCCGCCACCCCCGCCTCCCCCAGCGCCGCCGCGCCGCAGGCCCCTGCTCGGCCGCCGCGCGGCCACAGCCGCCGTCGCCGGAGGCCTCATGGCCGGCGGCGTCGCCGGCGGCTACATGATCGCCCACGCCGCCACGCCCAGCCCGAGCGCCTCCGCCTCTGCCCCATCCACGACCGGTCCCGGGCAGCCGGTCCATCCAGGTGGCACCTGCGGGCCCGGCCATGCGGGAGGGCCCGGGCGGGCCGAGGACCAGCAGGTCGTGGCCGGGGCGCTGGGACTCACGACGGCTCAGCTCCAGGCGGAGGAGACCGCCGGCAAGACGATCGCCGCGATCGCCACCGAGCACCATGTCGCCGTGAGCACGGTCGTCAGCGCGCTGGTCGCCTCGGAGAACGCGGAGATCGACAAGCGCGTGTCGAGCGGTCAGATCACCGCGGCGCAGGGCGCCCAGATGAAGGCGATGACCAGCCAACGCATCACCGACGAGGTCAACGGCACCCACCCGGCCGGTGGACCGCCAGACCGGCCGGGCAACTAGAGATGGGCTGAATAGAACGCGACCGTCGCTGCCAGGATGGCCGCGCGGTTGCGCAGGAACTGGTGATCGTCGCCGGGATAGGTGTTGTACTGGACCACCTTCCCGGCGGCGCGCAGGGCAGCGGCGAGGTGGTCGGAGAAGAGCTTCGGCACGACGGTGTCGCCGATGTCCTGGTCGATCTGCACGGCGGCGGTGATCGAGTCGACATAGTTGATCGCGGACGCGCTGTTCCAGAACGCCGCGTTGGTGGCGGGAGTGCCGTGCTCGGTGATGACGGTGTTCTCCACACCCACCTGCAGAGGAATCGGCCTGGCCGCGGGCGCGGGATTCGGTGGCTGCGGCCAGTTGTAGAAGATGTCGTACATCGAGCCCACCACCCCGGCAAGGAGGACGGCAGCCCTGATGTCCTTCGACACCACCAGCGCGCGCAGCACCTCGTCGCCTCCCATGCTGTGACCGAACAGCCCGATCCGTGAGGCGTCGACGCGGCTGTCCACGCGCAGGGTGCTCACCAGGTTGAGCAGGTCGTACGCGTAGACCGGTGAGAGGTGACCGCCGGAGGCTGTGCCCTGGCTCTGGCCGTGGCCGCGGTAGTCGGGCTTGAGCACCATGTAGCCGGCGCGGGCGAAGGCGGCGACGAACTGTGAGTACGGCGAGCCGTCGGTCACGTAGGTGGCGGGATCGCTGTACCCGTGGTTGATGATCACCACCGGCCAGCCGCGCGCAGGCCGACGGCCGTCGGGAATGCTCATCAACGCGTACTCGCGCAGCCCGTCCGACTGAAAGGACACGACGCTGTCGACGAAGCCACCCCTGTCGCCGTCCGAGCGTACCGTCACCAGCGTGCTGGCGGGATACGAACGAGCCCGCAGCGCGGCGATGGCGAGGTCGTCGGGCGGATACACCGGGGGCGTTGGGGTTGCCGCCGCGGACGGCGACGGCCGTTGCGATGCCGTGGCGGTGGCCAACGCGCTCGCGGGAGATGTGCCGCTCGCGACGACGCGGAACAACCCGAAGGCCAGAGTGCCGACGATCAGGACGGCTGCGCCCACCAGGGGTCCACGTCGTGTCATCCCGAGCTCAGGATAGCGACAGGTGGACACAGCCAAGGGCCGGCGCATCGCCGGCCCCGAACTGTGGTCAGTGCCGCCTGCGGCGACTACGGGACGGTGGGTACCTGGCCCGCGTTCTCCTGGGCTTCGCGCGCGGCGCTCTCACCCGCCTCATGGGCGGCGTTCTCGTTGGAGTGGAAGGTGCCGGGGGCCGGCGCCGTACCGGTGCCCGGCGTCGTGGTGGAGGGCGTCGACGCGCTGGCGCTCGGGGTGGCCGCCGTGGTGGCCGCGTGGGTCACGATGAACCCGCCCGCGAAGGCGCCGGTCATCAGGCCAAGCGCGGTGGCCGCGACCGCGGCACGCCGTCCGTTTCTGCCGAACATGGGCGCCCTGTGGGGTGGCGGAGATGGCGGCGGCGGCGGCATCAATGTGTTGTCGTTGTCCATGGTTGATGGTCCCTTTGTTGATGGTCGTGTTCATGGTGGTGACGGGTTGGGGGTGGATGGCGACGGCGGCATTGTTCAGGCCTTGCGTTTCATGGCTGTTCTCCGTGACCTGGCTGATGACGCCATGCTCGTCAGCCCGCGTGCGGATTGCCTCAGCGCCACCTGAGGACGCGCTGTGAGATGCGCCGTCAGCCGCGGACGAAGATGACCGCGACGCGGTCCGCGTACACCTGGTGCCAGTTCGTCTGCGTCGCCAGGGCCGACGTCAACGCGGTGTTGGGGTCGTAGACGACGTAATCGACCCCGTGCGCGTTGAGGATGTCGAGCCAGTCGCTCTTCAGACCGACCACGTCCGAGTACTCGTTCATGATGGTGTCACCCATCAGGTCGGCCTCACCGAAGATGAAGACCCGGCGGTTCGGGTCGGGATAGAAGCGGTAGATCATGTAGCCGCCCCAGCCGTAATCGCTGAACATGTGGGTGCCGGTGCTGGGATGCGCGTCGAGGTAATCGGCAGCGCCGGATGGGAAGTTCTCCACCGTGCTGGCGGCCTGGTGGCCGAGAAGCACCTTCAATGCCACGAGCGCGGTCACCGCGACAGCGGCCGCGAGCAGCGCAGCGGCGACCAGCGCTTCCTGCGGCCGAAGCGAGATGCGTGACACCAAGCCACGGGAGCGATGCCAGAGACCGCCGAGAACGGGGCCCCATGCCCAGGCGAGCAGCGGCGTGGCCGCGGCGACGAACACCGCGATGTGCCGCACCGATTGCAGGGCCAGCACCAGGCCGGCGACCGCCACCAGCACCTGGAAGGCTGTGAACCGGCCGCGCCGAACCGCCAACCCGACGAGCAGGAGGATGATCATCGCCTCCAGCCCGCGCATCGACAGGCTGTGGAAGTCGGGCGACTGCCATTCAGTGATGAACGCCTGCTGCACCCCGCTCGTCTGGGTGCGCCACGAGTACGCGTACAGCGCGATGCCGTGCGGGTTGACCAACCCCGCAACCGCCGACGCAACCGAGATGACCGCGATCCGAAACGCGTGCGTCCGCGCCTGCGAGTTGTCGCGGTCGAACAGCCACCGCGCACCCTCCACCAGCACGGCGATGCCGAGGAAGAGGAAGGCGATGATGAAACCGCCGTGGAAGTTGGCCCACACCAGGACAACGAGCGGCATGGCGTAGAGCTCGCGCCCTCGTCCGGACAGGAGACGTTCGATGAGGTAGAGCTCGAGGCAGATGAACGCGAACGTGATCATCTGCGGCCTCGGTCCCCAGACGGCAACGCCTGCCACCGCGCCGAGAGCCAGGGCGGCGGCGGTGGCGACGTACGGCTGCCGGTACAGGTTGATGCGCTTGAGGATCAGCCAGAAGCCCGCCCAGGTCACCGCGCCGAGGCCGAGGCTGACGCCGAGCTGACCGCCGACGCGGCCGAGCCCGTACATGAGCAGCTCCGAGAGGTATTCGTGGTCGGTCCACGGGTGGTCCGGGACTGTGTACGTGAACAGGTCGTGCGCGGGCAGGGCGCCGTGGTCGAGGATCCACCGCGCGGTGACGATGTGCCACCAGTAGTCGGCGTCGCCGACGCGGCGCACGACCAGCGGCAGGATGGCGGCCATCACCGCGGCGGTGACCAGGCCACCGACTGTCAGTGTGATCCGCTGCCTGCGCACAGCGGCGCACCCTCGCATATCCGGCATCGAACAGGTTCGCCGCAGTTCGTAGACTGCCCCGATGTCCCACCACCTGCGCCGCTCGCTCGGCGACGGCTTCGGCTACGTCCCGGGCGAGCAACCTCCGGACGGCGAGGGCTGGATCAAGCTCAACACCAACGAGTCTCCCCTGCCGCCGTCGCCGCAGGTCGCCGCCGCGATCGCCGCCGCCGTTGCCGACCTCAACAGGTACCCCGACCCGCACGCCGAACCGCTGCGCGCGGCGCTGGCCGTTCACCACGGCGTCGACCGCGCCCAGGTGGCTGTCGGCAACGGCGCCGACGGGCTCATCGACACCTGCCTGCGGGCCTACGCCGAGGCGGGCTCGACAGTAGTGCTCACCGACCCGACCTACTCCCTGCTGCCGGTGGCCGCCCGCATCCAGGGTGCGACGCTGCACGCGGTGGCGCTGCCACCCGGGGGCGACCTCCCCGACGAGTTCGCGGCGACGCAGGCGCCGCTCCGCTTCATCGTCAACCCCAACACCCCGTTGGGGACATGGATCGAACCGGCGCAGCTGGAGCACCAACTCCGTGACGCCGTCGGGGTGGTCGTGATCGACGAGGCTTACTGCGACTTCGCCCCGCGATCATGCATCCCGCTGCTGGCCGACCATCCCAACTGGCTGGTGCTGCGCACCTTCTCCAAGTCGTACGCGCTGGCCGGGCTGCGCGTCGGCTACGCGGTCGGCGCGGCGGGCCTGATCGACGACCTCGGCGCGGTGGGCGAGTCGTACCCGGTGGACCGCTGCGCCATCGCCGGCGCTCGGGCGGCCCTCCATGACGACGCCCACCACCGTCGCCTCGTCGACGCCATCGTCGACGAGCGCGCCCGCCTGAGCGCGGAGCTGATCGCGCTGGGCTGGGAGGTGACCCCCTCACAGGCCAACTTCGTCACCGGGCGGCCGCCGCAACAGTCCGCCACTGCGGTCGCCGACCAGCTCCGTCAGCGGCGGGTCCTGGTGCGCAGCCTCGGCGCCGGGGAAGCCGGGGTGCTGCGCATCACGGTGGGAACGGCGGCGGAGAACGATGCGCTGCTCGCAGCCCTGCGATGAGGACCGCCGGAGGGTCATCCCTACACTGTCGCGGATGAACCCCACCGGCACAGCCGCGCGACCGGGCGGCTTCAGCGACTGGCTCCCCGGTGCCGCCGCTGCTCGGCGCGCCCTCACCACGGCCCTGGTGGGCACGTTCGAGGCCGACGGCTTCGCGCTCATCGACACGCCGATCGCGGAATACGCCGACACAATCGACCGCGGCCTCGGCGGTGACGGAGCCGACCAGCTCTTCCGCTTCATGGACGCCGACGGCAGGCTCCTCGCGCTGGTCGGCGAACGGACGGTGAGCGTCGCCCGGACCGTGGCGACGCAGTTGCGCCGCGGACCCTTTCCCCTGCGCGTCTGCTACGCCGGGCCGGTGATGCGCAACCGTGCCCTGCTCGGGGGGCGCCGTCGCGAAGCCATGCAGGCCGGTTGTGAGCTGGTCGGCGACCCCGACCTCAGTGCCGATGCGGCGTGCATCGCGGTTGCCATCGCTGCGCTGGACAGCGCCGGCGTGCCCGGCATCCAGGTTGACGTGGGTCACGCCGGATTCCTGCCCGCGCTGCTCGCCGGGGCCGGGCTGGACCCCGCCGGGCATGATGCGGTGCGCAACGCGCTCGTCGCTCGCGACCTCGTGGCCGTCGAGGCGGTGCTGGCCGGCACCCCTGCGGGCGCGGCCGAGCACGAGCTGCTGCTGCGGTTCCCCGCGCTGCGCGGTGGTCGTGAGCTGCTCGACGAGGCGCGCGCCGGCCTCCACGACGCACGTCCGCTGCGCGCGCTCGACGAGCTCGCCGAGCTCTGGGACCTGCTCCGCGCCCGCGGGCTGCAGGACCGTGTCCAGCTCGACCTCGGCGCGGTGCGCGACTGGACCTACTACACCGGTCCGACCTTCGAGCTGTTCAGCGGCGACCTCGGCTTCCCGCTCGGGGCGGGCGGCCGGTATGACAGCCTGCTCGGGCGCTTCGGGCTGGCCCAGCCATCGACGGGGTTCGTGATCCACGTCGACCGCTGCGTGGACGCCACCGCCCGCCGCGCCGACACAGCCCAGGTGGCCGCCGCGCCCCGTGCCCGAGGCCTGCGCATCGCCATCCCCACCGGCGTCCTCCTCGGCGGCGCCTGCGAGCTGCTCCGCGACTCCGGCGTCGCGCCGGGGCTGCGACCGGAATCCTTCGAGCGGCGCCTCCAACTCCGCGCCGGCGACCACGACGTGATCACGGTGCGTCCCACCGACGTCCCCGTGTACGTCGAGATGGGCGCCTGTGACTGCGGCATCGTCGGCAAGGACGTGCTCTGGGAGTCGGTCCGCGACCTCTACGAGATCGCGGACCTGCGCTTTGGCGGCTGCCGGCTGGTGTTCGCCGCCCCTGAGGAGTCGCCACTTGCGACTGGCGCCTGGCCGGCATCGCTGCGGGTGGCCACCAAATATCCCAATGCGGCGCGCCGCTGGTTCGCCACCAGGGGCGACGGCGCCGAGCTGATCCGTCTGCACGGCTCCGTGGAGCTGGCACCATCAGCCGGCCTCGCGGACGGCATCGTCGATGTCGTGGCCACCGGGTCGACGCTGCGGGCCAACCGTCTGGCCGAGATCGCCACCATCGGCGCCTCGTCGGCGCGGCTGGTGGTCAACGTGGCATCGATGAAGACGCGCAGCGCCGCCGTCACCGAGCTGGCCCTGGCGCTGCGCCGCACCGTGGAGGCGGGCGGCAGCTGATGGCCATACCCACCCTGACCGTCGAAGAGTGGCGAGACGACTGGCGCGCCAGCCGGCGCTTCACCATCCCGCAGCCCGATCCCGCCACGCTGGCGCGCCTGCGCCTGCTCTTCGGTCGCGAGATCTCGGCGGTCGAAGCGGTGCGCGCCATCGTCACCGACGTCCGCGACCGTGGGGCCGCCGCGGTGACCGACTGGACCAGGAACATCGACGGCGTCGAGGTCACCGACACGCGCGTCAGCAGCGCGGTGATGGCGCAATGCTGGGACGCTCTCGATCAGGCGCTGCGCAACGCTCTCACCACCGCCGCTCAGCGCATCCGCGGTTTCCACGAGCTGCAGGTGGACACGCGACCGCGGGGCGAGCCGACGCTCTGCCTGCGCCCGGAGCCGCTGCGGCGGGTCGGGTGCTATGTGCCCGGGGGGCGCGCCGCGTACCCGAGCACGGTGCTGATGACCGTCATCCCCGCCCAGGTCGCCGGGGTGGACTCGATCGCGCTGTGCAGCCCACCGAACCAGGACGGGGGTGTCCATCCACTGGTCGCGGCAGCGGCGCACCTCATCGGCGTCAGCGAGGTGCATGCGATCGGCGGGGCGCAGGCGATCGCCGCGCTCGCCTACGGCACCGCGGGCGTCGCCCCCGTCGACAAGGTGGTGGGCCCCGGCAACATCTTCGTCACCCTGGCCAAGCGCGAGGTGTTCGGGGCGGTCGACATCGACCAGCTCGCCGGGCCCAGCGAGATCATGGTGATCGCGTCCGAGGGCGCCGACCCGGCGTACGTCGCTGCCGACCTGATCTCGCAGCTCGAGCACGACCCGCTGGCGTGGGCGGTCTGCGTCACCGACTCACCGCAGCTCGCCGGGGCCGTCGCGACTCAGTTCGCACAGCGGGCGCCGGAGGCGACGCGAGCCGGCATCATCGCCGAGTCGGCGGGGCGCCACGGGGCGGTGGTGCTCGTCACCAACCTCGATGAGGCGATCGAGGTCGCCGCGTCATTCGCCCCCGAGCACCTGTCGCTGCAGGGAGCGGAGGCGGAGAGCTTGCGCGACCGCGTGCGCGGCGCCGGCGCGGTGTTCAGCGGCGCCCTGTCGCCGGTGTCGATGGGCGACTACGTCGCCGGGCCGAACCACACGCTGCCGACCCAGGGCGCGGCGCGCTACCGCGGGCCGCTGTCGGCGATGGACTTCGTGCGCTGGCCGTCGGTTGCCGACCTCGATCCCGCCGAGTTCGACGCCCTCGCGCCGGTGGCCTGCGTGCTGGCCGAAGCCGAGGGGCTGCTGGGACACGAGCAGGCCATCCGCCTGCGCATGGATGGGCGCGGGCGATGAATGCGAGGCACGCCGACACCAAGCGCGAGACCAGGGAGACACGCATCGAGTGCACCGTCGAGGTCGACGGCACCGGCCACGCCGACATCGAGGTTCCCCTGCCGTTCTTCCGCCACATGCTCGAGTCCCTGGTGAAGTACAGCGGCATGGACGTGCGGCTGGTGGGCCGGGGCGACGTGGACGTCGACGCGCACCATCTCGTCGAGGACACCGGCCTGGTGCTGGGCAGCTGCGTGTCCGAAGCCCTCGGCGACCGCGCCGGCATCGCCAGGTTCGGGCACGCCTATGCGCCTCTCGACGAGTCGCTGGTGCGCTGCGCTCTCGACTACGGGAAGCGCCCGCACCTGGTGTACGCGATGGATGGGCTGCGTGGCCGCATCAACGATTTCGACGTCACAGTCCTGCAGGAGTTCGTCCGCGGCTACACGCAGAATGCCGGCGTCAGCCTGCACCTCGACCAGGTGCGTGGCGAGAACATCCACCACCTCGCCGAGGCCGCGTTCAAGGCGGTCGGCCTCGCCACCCGCCAGGCTTTCGCGGTCGTCGGCGGTGGCATCCCGTCCACCAAGGGGACGCTGTGAGCGCGAGCTCGCCGCCGCGGATCGGCGTGTGCGACTACGGCGTGGGCAACCTGCGCAGCGTCGAGCGTGCCATCGAACACGGTGGCGGGCACGCCGTCATCAGCGCGGACGCCGGGGAGCTGGTCGAGTGCGACGGCCTGGTGCTGCCCGGGGTGGGCGCATTCGCCGTCGCCGCGCAGGCGTTGCACAGCCGCGGCCTCGACGCCGCGATCCGGGCCGTGGCCGGCTCGGGGCGGCCGCTGCTCGGCGTCTGCCTCGGGTTTCAACTGCTCTTCAGCGACAGCGACGAGGGTGACGGCGAGGCCGGGCTGGACCTGCTCAGTGGCCGGGTTCGCCGGCTGCACCCGCCCCTGGGCAAGGTGCCGCACATGGGCTGGAACCGGCTGAGGCTGGCGCGGCCATCGTCGCTGCTCGCCGGCGTCGACGACGGCGCCCACGCCTACTTCGTGCATTCGTACGCGGCGACGCCGGACGACGCGGCGTGCGTCGTCGCGCTCACCGACCACGGCGGCGAGGTCGTCGCCGCGGTCGAGGCCGGCAACATCGCGGGCACCCAGTTCCACCCCGAGAAGAGCGGCGCCGCGGGACTGCGGGTGTACGCCAACTTCGTGTCCCGGTGCACCGCCCCGGTCCGCGCCTGAGGGCAGGCCCATGCTGGTGATCCCGTCGGTCGACCTGCGCGCCGGTCGCGTGGTGCGTCTGCTGCGCGGCGACTATGCGCGCGAGACCGTGTACTCGGCCGACCCGGTGGGGGTGGTGAAAGGGTTCGTCCACGCAGGGGCGCGGCGGGTCCACGTGGTCGACCTCGACGCGGCGCGAGGCCTGGCGGACCCCGCATCGTCAGCCGCGGCCACGGCGGCAGTTGCCGAGCTGGCCCGGGCCGGGGCGACGGTGCAGGTGGGCGGCGGGGTGCGTGACCGCGACGCGGCGCTGCGCTGGTTCGATGCCGGCGCCTCGTGGGTGGTGATCGGCAGCCTGGCGCTGCGAGAGCCGGATGTCGCCCACGCGCTCTGCGAGGAGTTCCCCGGCCGCGTCCTGGTCGCGCTCGACGTGCAGGGCGGGCAGGCCCGCGCCCAGGGGTGGACGCAGCCGGCGGGCGACGCCGGGGCATCCGTCGATCGCTGGGCGGCGTGGCCGATCGCCGGCATCGTGCACACCGAGATCGATCGCGACGGCACCCTCGCCGGGCCCGCGCTGCCCGCGCTGCGGGCGATGTGCACGCGGTTCAGAGGAGCCGTTTTCGCCAGCGGCGGCGTCACCACCGTCGACGACGTGGCGGCATGCGCGCAGGCGGGCGCGGCCGGCGTGATCGTCGGCCGGGCGCTCCACGACGGGCTGTTCGACCTCGGCGGCGCGCTGTCGCGGTTCGGGCAGGGAGCGCCGGCATGACCGTCGCCAAGCGGGTCATCCCGTGCCTCGACGTGGACGGGGGCCGCGTCGTCAAGGGCGTCAACTTCATCGACCTTCGCGATGCCGGCGACCCGGCCGAGCTGGCGGCGCGCTACGACGCCGAACACGCCGACGAGATCGTGTTTCTCGACATCACCGCGTCGAGCGACGGCAGGGACATCCTCATCGACGCGGTGCGGCGAACCGCCGACACCGTGTTCATCCCGCTGACCGTCGGCGGCGGGGTGCGCAACGTCGATGACATCGATCGCCTGCTCCGGGCCGGCGCTGACAAGGTGTCGATCAACTCGGCCGCGCTGCAGCGGCCGGAGCTCATCGAGGAAGCGGCGCGCCGGTTCGGCGAGCAGTGTGTCGTCGTCGCCATCGATGCGCGGCGGGTGGGCGCGGGGTGGACGGTGCATTCGCACGGAGGCCGCCAGAACACCGGTCGCGACGCGATCGGCTGGGCGCGTGAGGCGGCAGATCGCGGAGCCGGTGAGGTGCTGCTCACCAGCATGGACAGAGACGGCACCCGCAGCGGCTACGACCTCGCGTTGACCAGGGCGGTCGCCGACGCCGTGCCCGTACCGGTCATCGCCAGCGGTGGCGCGGGCGAGCCGGAGCACCTCCGCGCCGTGCTCGACGAGGGCGGCGCCGACGCGGCCCTGGCAGCGTCGATCTTCCATTTCGACGCCCACCCGATCACCGAGACCAAGCGCTACCTGGTTGCCGCGGGTGTCGAGGTTCGGCTGTGAGCGGGGTTCCGCGTTTTGACGCCGACGGGTTGGTGCCCGCGGTCGTGCAGGACGCGGGCACGGGCGCGGTGCTCATGGTCGCGTACATGAACGACGCCGCCTGGCAGCGCACGCTGGAGACCCGGCAGGCGTGGTTCTGGAGCCGTTCGCGCGGAGAGCTGTGGGAGAAGGGCGCGACCAGCGGCAACCGCATGAACGTCGTCGAGGTGCGGCTGGACTGTGACGACGACAGCGTGCTGCTGCGCGTCGATCCCACCGGGCCGGCGTGTCACACCGGCGAGACGTCGTGCTTCTTCACCGTGGTCGAGGCGGACAGTTGACCAGCGCGGCAGCGGACGACCTGGCGCTTGCGCTCGAGCTCGCCGACCGCGCCGACGCGATCAGCAGCGCGCGCTTTGGAGCCAGGGACCTGCGCGTGGACACCAAGCCCGACAACAGCCCGGTCACCGACGCCGACCACCGGATCGAGGAGATGATCCGCGCGCACGTCGCGTCGCACCGGCCGTCGCACGCTGTGCTCGGCGAGGAGGGCGGCTCGAGTGGCGACGCCGAGTGGCGCTGGATCGTCGACCCCATCGACGGCACCAGGAACTTCGCCCGCGGCGTGCCGGTGTGGGCCACGCTGATATCGCTGCAGCACAACGGTGAGGAGACGTGCGCGGTGGTGTCCGCCCCCGCCCTGCGCCGCCGCTGGTGGGCGGCTCGCGATGAGGGTGCGGTGAGTGACGGCGGACGGTTGCGGGTCTCGTCGGTGTCACGGCTGGCCGAGGCCACCGTCTCGTTCACCGACGTTCGTGATTTCGCCAGGTACGGCTGGCAGCCGGGCTTCGACGCGCTGGCCGCGCGGTGCCGCATCACGCGCGGGTTCGGCGACTTCTGGTCGCACATGCTGGTCGCCGAGGGCGCCGTCGACTGTGGCATCGAGCCGGTGATCAACGAGTGGGACATCAGCGCGGCGCGGCTGATCGTGGAGGAGGCGGGGGGACGGCTGTCCGACTTCGCCGGGGTCGACCACGCGCGCGGCGCCAATGTGGTCACCACCAACGGGCTCATCCACGACGAGGTGCTCCGCTGCCTGGCTTCGGGTCGCGAAGGCTAGCGGCGCTCCCGCCTCGATTTGACCGCAGCGCGTCCGCCTGCGGCGACCACCATCGACGGCGCCAGGATCAGCGGGTGACGGAGGCGACCTCGATGACGACACAGCAGTGCCCGGTGTGCGGCGACTGGATCGACGACGACTCCGTCGAGTACTGCCCGACGTGCGGAGAGGTGGTCACCACGGACGACGGTCCCCGAGGCTGAGCGGCGTCAGCC
>DATBEL010000110.1:0-6917 GCA_036276135.1 Candidatus Dormiibacterota bacterium | reverse complement strand
CAGTCGGCGCGCAGTACAGCACGGTGACGCCGTACTTCTCGATCGTCGCCCACCAGCGGTCCTTGTCGGGGAAGTCGGGCGTGCCCTCGTATATCACCGACGTCACGCCGTTGCCGAGCGGGCCGTAGACGATGTAGCTGTGCCCGGTGACCCAGCCGATGTCGGCGGCGCACCAGTACACGGAGTCGGGCTGGATGTCGAAGACCAGGTCGTGCGTGTACATCGTCTGCAGCAGGTACCCGGCCGTGGTGTGCTTGATGCCCTTCGGCTTGGCCGTGGTGCCCGACGTGTACAGGGTGAAAAGCAGGTCCTCGGAGTCCATCGGCTCGGGCTCGCAGGTGGCCGGCTTGTCGGCGACGAGGTCGTGGTACCAGTGATCACGTCCCTCGGTCATCGGCACCTCGTTGCCGGTGCGCCTCACCACGACGACACTGCGGATCGTCTCCGTCTTGGCGAGCGCGTCGTCGACGTTGCGCTTGAGCGGGACGGTGCTGCCGCGGCGCCAGGCCTCGTCCTGGGTGATCAGCAGCACCGATCCGGAGTCGTTCATCCGGTCGGCGACGGCCTCGGCGGAGAAGCCACCGAATACCACTGAGTGGGCGGCTCCGATCCGCGCGCACGCCAGCATCGCCACCGGCAGCTCGGGAACCATGCCCATGTAGATGCCCACCCGGTCACCCTTCTCGACCCCGAGGTCGCGGAGCGCGTTGGCGAACCGGCAGACCTGCTCGAGCAGCTCCGTGTAGGTGATGGTGCGCGTGTCGCCGGGCTCGCCCTCCCACAGGTAGGCGGTGCGGTCGCCCCGACCATTCTCCACATGGCGGTCGAGGCATTGATAGCTCGCGTTGATGGTGCCGCCGACGAACCAGCGCGCGAAGGGCAGCTTCCAGTCGAGGACGGTGTCCCACTTGCGGGAGAAGGTCAGGTACTTCTCCGCCTGCTTGGCCCAGAAGCCTTCCAGATCCGCCTCAGCCTCGCGGTAGAGCGAGTCGTCACGAACATTTGCCCGTGCCTTGAACTCCTCGCTGGGCGGGAACGTACGTCCCTCCTTGAGGAGGGCATCGATCGTGGAGTCGGAAGTGGCTTGAGCCATCGGATGGTCTCCTCCAAACCCTTGCGCGACGCTGGTCCGCGGTTGTGCGGTGCTCTGTCAGGTGGGCAGCACGCGCCTCTTGAAGTTGGCGTTGACGACGTCCGCGAAGGACGCGTAGATCGCTGCCGCTGCCGTGGCCAGGCCGACGTATCCGCCTACCTGGATGATTGAGGCGCTGGTGCCGAAGTTGCCGATGGCGAGCACCACGAAGGTGATCGTCAGCAGCAGGAACACAAGCTGCACGGCGCGGGCGCCCGCCAGCGAGGCGATGAACATGTAGGCGGTGAAGATGCCCCACGCCAGCAGGTACCAGCCCACGAAGTTGCTGATGTCGTTGGCGCCTGCGGTCTTGGGCACCAGCGGGATGAAAACAACCACCAGCAGGTAGAAGCTCAGCCAGAAGGCGCCGTAGGAGGTGAAGGCCGTCCCGGCAAACGTGTTGCCGCGCTTGAAGGCCCACATACCGGCCACGAACTGTGCCAAGCCGCCGAACGTCAGCGCCACGGACAGGACCAGGACCTCCACGCTCTTGGGCAGGATCTGGGTGTTGATCAGCGACAGCAGCAGGGTGGTGAAGGCGAAACCGGCCAGTCCCAGCGGCGCCGGGTCCCCGACCAAGGGCACCGGCTGCTCCGGCGTCCTCATCGCCGTATCCTCGAATGCTCGCGCCATAAGGCTGTGCCTCCTCTCCATGTGACGCCACCAGGGGCGTCAGGCAGCCCGATTCTGCTCTTACTACGAGGGTTTGGGCAAACGGGTTGTCTGTCGGTGCACACCCGCTTTGGCAGCCGCCCGCCGCGCGAGCACGGAAAACCCGGCGCCGTCGCGATCAGCGCCGGGTCTTTGATCCCGGTCGGGATCAGACCTCCTTGAACTCGGCGTCGACGACGTCCTCGCCGGCCGGCGGCGCCTCGTCCTGGCCACCACCCGGTGCACCGTTGGAGCCGCCATCGGTGGGAGCGCCCGCCTGCGCGTACACCGCCTCGCCGATCTTCTGGATCGAACCCTGCAGGTCGTCGGTGGCACGCTTGATGGCGTCGTTGTCGCCGGTGCCGATGGCGTCGCGCACCGCCTTGACCTTGGCCTCGATGTCGCTGCGCACGTCGGCCGGGACCTTGTCGCCGGCGTCGGTGAGCGCCTTCTCCGCCTGGTAGGCGAGGTTCTCGCCGCGGTTCTTGATCTCGATCCCCTCGGCGCGCTTGCGGTCCTCGTCGGCGTTGGCCTCCGCCTCCTTGACCATGCGGTCGACCTCGGTCTTGTCGAGCGTCGTCGAGCCGGTGATGGTGACCCGGTTCTCCTTGCCCGTGCCGCGATCCTTGGCGCTCACGTTGAGGATGCCGTTGGCGTCGATGTCGAAGGCGACCTCGATCTGGGGCATGCCGCGCGGCGCCGGCGCGATGCCGTCGAGGTTGAACGTGCCGAGGATGCGGTTGTCGCGCGCCAGCGGGCGCTCGCCCTGAAGGACGACCACCTCGACGGAGTTCTGGTTGTCCGACGCGGTCGAGAACACCTGGGACTTCGACGTCGGGATGGTGGTGTTGCGCTCGATGAGCTTGGTGTTGACCTCGCCCTCGGTCATGATCCCGAGCGACAGCGGCGTGACGTCGAGGAGGAGGACATCCTTGACCTCGCCCTTGAGCACGCCACCCTGGATGCCGGCGCCGATCGCCACCACCTCGTCCGGGTTGACGCCGCGGTGCGGCTCCTTGCCGGTCAGCGACTTGACCAGCTCCTGGATCACCGGCATGCGCGTCGATCCACCGACCAGGATCACCTCGTCGAGGTCCTTGGCGGTGAGGCCGGCGTCCTTGAGGGCCTCCTGGAACGGCTTGCGGCAGCGCTCGGTGAGGTCGGTGGTGAGCTGCTCGAACTTGCTCCGCGACAGCGTGATGGCGAGGTGCTTGGGCCCCGACGCGTCGGCGGTGATGAAGGGGAGGTTGATCTCGGTCTCCAGCCGCTGCGACAGCTCGATCTTGGCCTTCTCCGCGGCCTCGGTGAGGCGCTGCAGAGCCTGGCGGTCGTTGCGCAGGTCGATGCCCTGGTCCTTCTTGAACTCGTCGGCGAGCCAGTCGACGGCACGGCGGTCGTAGTCGTCTCCGCCGAGGTGGGTGTCACCGTTGGTTGCCTTGACCTCGAACACGCCTTCGCCGACCTCGAGGATGGAGACGTCGAAGGTGCCGCCACCGAGGTCGAACACGAGGATCTTCTCGTTGACCTTCTTGTCGAGCCCGTAGGCGAGGGCAGCGGCGGTGGGCTCGTTGATGATGCGCAGCACGTTGAGGCCGGCGATCTGACCGGCGTCCTTGGTGGCCTGCCGTTGCGCGTCATTGAAGTACGCGGGGACGGTGATGACCGCCTCGGTCACCTTCTCGCCGAGGTATGCCTCGGCGTCCGTCTTGAGCTTCTGCAGGATCATCGCGGAGATCTGCTCGGGGGTGTACCTCTGCCCGACCACCTCGATCTCGACACGGCCGTCCTTGCCGGCGACAACCTTGTAGGGGACCTGCTTGGCCTCGGTGCTGACCTCGTCGAGCTTGCGCCCCATGAAGCGCTTGATCGACGAGATCGTGTTCTCGGGGTTGACCGCCGCCTGGCGGCGGGCGAGGGTGCCGACGAGGCGCTCGCCGGTCTTGGTGAAGGCGACGACCGATGGGGTGGTGCGGCCGCCCTCTGCGTTGGCGATGACCACGGGCTCGCCGCCTTCCATGGCGGCGATGACGCTGTTGGTGGTGCCGAGGTCGATGCCGACTGTCTTGGCCATTGAATGAGTCCCTCCGGGGATGCGAACAAGGGGAGATTGGATAGTGGGCGTTTCTGAGCAACGCCGTCGAGGCTGTGGTACCGCGGAGCACGCCCATGCTAAACGTGTCGACGGCCTCGATGGCGCTAGGCTGAGGCGATGGCAGAGCCCACCGGTGGCGGCATGGCGGCGCAGCTCGAGGGCCTGCGCGAACGGGCCGACGAGGACTTCAGCAGCCCGCCCGGCATCAAGGTTTCAGGGCGCCATCAGCTCGACATCGCCGAGATCGGGCTGCGCGTGGCCATCACGCGGTCGCGCTACCCCAACACCGACGCGGGCGTCGACCAGTACGCGGTGACCATCACCCGCACTCGGCTCGACCAGCCCGCCGCCGACGCCGAGGTGCGCATGGTGCTCGAGACGGCCTTCGGCGACGCCGCCGGTGAAGCGGTCGAGCGCACCGGTGGCGGGCCGCTGGTGCGGATGTTCCGCGTCCCTGCCGCCTGACTCAGCCGCGACGGTACGCGTCGTCACCGATCAGGGGCACGAAACGGCACGGGCCCAGGGACTCGGTGACCCAGCGACCATCGACCACGCGCAGACGGACCAGGTCGTCCATCTCCTCGCCGTCGCGGTGCAGCGGGATCACCAGGCGGCCGCCGTCGCGGAGCTGGCGGGGCAGGGCGACGGGCATCCGCGGGGCGGCCGCGGCGACAGCGATGGCGTCGAAGGGACCCTCGCCGGACAGACCGCGGCTGCCGTCACCGACGTGGACGACGACGTCGGCACCGGCGGCGGCGAGGCGCCGCCGCGCCGCTTCGGCCAGCTCGGCGATGCGCTCGATGCCGACGACCCGGGCTCCGCAGGCGGCGAGCACCGCCGCCTGGTAGCCCGAGCCGGTGCCGACGTCGAGCACCATGTCGCCCTCGCGGATCTGCAGCGCCTCGACCATGGCGGCGACCATCAGCGGTTGGGAGATGCTCTGGCCGCACTCGATGCCCAGGGCCTTGTCCGCGTAGGCCTCGCCGATCATCGCGCTGGGGACGAACAGCTCCCGTGGCACCGCCGCCATCGCCTCGAGGACACGCTCGTCGCGAATGCCGCCGCGGCGCAGCGTCTCCAGCATCTCGCCGACCCCCGCTCGCATCGTCGTGGTGTAGCAGATGGGGGCAAACGTGTCGCCCGGCTCAGTCCGTGCCCTGCTCCTGCGGTTCGAGCACCAGGTCGTCCGGTGGCTGTTGAGGCACCTTCCACACGAGGAACCCCTTGTTCCAGCGCCGGTGGTATTCGTTGGCCGCCTCGACCGCGTCATGGCAGGCACGCTCGAACGCGGCCAGGTCGCCCGTGGCGCACGCCGCGAAGAGCGGGCCGAGGTCCTCCTCGACGAACGTCTCGACGTCGTGTTCGTATTTGGGACGCGTGACATTGCCCAGCCGGAAGAGCTTGCGCATCTCCTTGAGCTGCCAGGTGGCCAGCTGCCAGTTCTGCGCCCGGCCGGCGTGGTACGCCTTCCACATCCGGGCCCCGATCTCGGGCATGAGGCGGGCGAAGCCTGGTTGAAGGGCGGTGAGCGCCTCCAGTTCGAGGCGTTCGGGGTTCTTGGGCTGTGGCGCTTCGTTCAAACGCATGCTCCTTGCGTGGCACCGGGCAGTGTAGCGACGGCAGTCGCGGGCCCCGGTTTGTGACGGATCGCACGCAGCGGCGTTTGTGCAGTCGATGATCGCCGCCATGACCAGGGCGGTACACGCCGGGGTGACACCCTTTGAGGAGGTGTATCGCGACCATGCCGACGCCGTCTTCCGCTTCTGCGTGTCCCAGCTGCGTGACCTGGCCGCCGCTGAGGATGTCACCGGCGACGTCTTCGCTGCGGCGTTCGCAGCGTACGAGCGCGTCCGGCCCGAGCCCGACGGCGTGCGCACCTGGCTGTTCCGGATCGCTCGCAACGCCGTGATCGACCAGTACCGTCGGGAGGGGCGTCGCCGCTCGCTGCTCAGCCGCATCGGCCACAACCGCGAGTTCCCCGCAACCGTCGAAGAGACCGCCGAGGTGCGCAGCGACCTGCGCTCTGTCTGCGCGGCGATCGAGTCGCTCCACGAACGCGACCGTCAGCTGGTGGGCCTGCGCATCGCGGCCGGGCTGAGCTATGCGGAGGTGGCGGCGGTGGTGAACATGCGCGAGGGTGCAGCGCGGATGGCGACCCATCGCGCGCTCGAGCACGTTCGCGCCACGCTGAGGGCAGAGGCATGAGTGACCCGGACGACAGGGACCTTTCCGCGGCCTTCGAAAACCTTCGCGCCCCGCGTTCCACCGCCAACTACGCCGAGCGCGTGCCCAGCGTCGAGGCGGTGGAGACGGTGTACCCGCGCCGCTGGCCCCAGGCACTCGCCACCGTCCTGGCGGTGGTCGTCGCCCTCGGCGGGGCGGGCACCTTCCTGGCGCTGCGCAACGCACGGGAGGGTGGAGCGGGCAGCAGCGCCGGCTACCCCAGTGCGCGGAGCAACGCGGCGATGGCATTCGACTCCACGACCGGCCGCACCGTCATGTACGGCGGCATGTCGGCGTCGGGATCGACGCTCGCCGACACCTGGACGTGGAATGGCTCATCGTGGGCGACGTCGACGGGCCCGTCGCCCGGGAAGCTGAGCGGCGCGCACATGAGCGACGACCCGCCCGACGGTGGGGTGCTCCTCATCGGCGTGCCGCAGCCGGCCAACCAGGGCACGGGCATCGCGTGCGCCGCGGGCGGCTCCGGCGGCGCCGCAGGAACGGCGACCGGCTCGACGGGCACCGTGGCGCCCAGCCCCCCGGCGAACGGGGTGCTGGGACCGGCGCGGAGTGCGGCCCCGACCAAGACTGGCGGAGCGGTTGCGACGCTGCCGCCGGTGACCTCGAGCCCGCCCATCACGGCCTGCCCCACGCTCGCCCCCTCTCCCACCCTGCAGACCTGGCTCTTCACCACGAAGGGGTGGACCCGCGTCGCCGGCTCCACGTCCGCCGCGGTCAGCGCCGACACCCCGTCCGCCGCGTCACAGCTCGCCTATGACTCCAGCAGCGGACAGGTGATCGCGCTGAGCAACAACGCGA
>DATBEL010000109.1:0-11730 GCA_036276135.1 Candidatus Dormiibacterota bacterium | reverse complement strand
CCGTCTTCCTGGTGTTGATCGTCATCGACGCCGTCGTCGGCGCGGTCAACCCCCTCATCTACCGGTCCATCATCGACAACGGCATCCTCGGCCACAACGTCAACCTGGTCGCCGTGCTCGCCGGCTCGGTGGCGGCCCTGGCCATCTTCGACGCCATCCTCGGTCTCGGCCAGCGCTGGCTCTCAGCCCGTGTCGGCGAAGGGCTGATCTTCGACATGCGCACCAAGGTGTTCGGGCACATCAACGAGATGCCGATCTCGTTCTTCACCCGCACCCAGACCGGGGCCCTGATCTCCCGGCTCAACAACGACGTCCTCGGCGCCCAGCAGGCGTTCACCGACACCTTCTCCTCGGTGGTGGGCAACATCATCGGGGTGAGCATCACGCTGGTGGCGATGTTCTTCCTCTCCTGGCAGATCACCCTGCTGTCGCTGGTGCTGCTCCCCGTGTTCCTGCTGCCGGCGCGCTGGGTCGGTCGCCGGCTGGCCAGCATCACACGCGAGTCCTACAACCTCAACGCGCAGATGAACACCACCATGAGCGAGCGCTTCAACGTCTCCGGGGCGCTGCTGGTCAAGCTGTTCGGCCATCCCGCTGAGGAGGTGCGCGGCTTCGCGTCGAAGGCAAGCCGCGTGCGCGACATCGGCATCCTGCAGGCGATGTACGCGCGGATCTTCATGACGTCGCTGTTGCTCACGGCGTCACTGGCCACGGCGCTGGTGTACGGGCTCGGCGGTGCGCAGGCGGCGCGCGGGGTGCTGGAGGTGGGAACCGTGGTGGCGCTCACCGCGTACCTCAACCGCCTCTACGGACCGCTGACCGCGCTCTCCAACGTGCAGGTCGACATCATGACCGCACTGGTCAGCTTCGACCGTGTGTTCGAGGTGCTCGATCTGCCGCCGATGATCGCCGAGAAGCCCGACGCGGTGCCCATCCCGCGCGGGCCCGCCACCATCGAGTTCGACCACGTCGACTTCCGCTACCCGGCGGCCGAGGAGGTGTCGCTGGCGTCGCTGGAATCCGTCGCGGTGCTGGAGCGCACCAACAACCAGCAGGTGCTCTTCGATGTCACCTTCACGGCCAAGCCCGGCCAGCTGGTGGCGCTGGTGGGACCGTCGGGCGCAGGCAAGACCACCCTCAGCCACCTGGTGCCGCGCCTCTACGACGTCCGCGCCGGCGCAGTGCGCATCAACGGCGTCGATGTCCGCGATGCCACTCTCGCCTCCATCCGCGCGGTCACCGGGGTGGTCACCCAGGACGCGCATCTCTTCCACGAGACGATCCGCTCGAACCTGCTCTACGCCAAGCCCGACGCCACCGACGCCGAGCTGTTCGAAGCGCTTCGCAACGCCCAGATCCTGACGCTGGTCGAGACGCTTCCGGACGGCCTCGACACGCTGGTCGGCGACCGCGGCTACCGCCTCTCCGGCGGCGAGAAGCAGCGCATCGCGCTGGCCCGTCTCCTGCTCAAGGCGCCGGACATCGTCGTGCTCGACGAGGCCACCGCGCACCTCGACTCGGAGTCCGAGGCGGCGGTGCAGGAGGCGCTGAGACGTGCGTTGAACGGGCGTACATCCCTGGTGATCGCGCACCGCCTGTCGACGGTGCGCGAGGCCGACGTCATCCTGGTCATCGACGCCGGCCGAATCGTCGAGCGGGGCACGCACCCGGCGCTCCTGGCCGCCGGTGGCCTGTATGCAGAGCTGTACCGGACCCAGTTCGAAGGCCAGGCTGAGCATGACGCCCGAGCCGATGCGGTCAGGGCCGCGGGCGACCCCACCGGGGTGGCCTAGGCTGTGGGGGGTGGACCGTACAGGTTCTTCGGCTTGGGCAGCACGAACACCATGAGGAACACCAGGGCGAACGCGGCCATCTCGAAATAGAGGGCGTCGCGAAAGGCGTGATCGAAGTTCTCCGCCACCGCCTGCTGCGCGATCGGGGCGATGATCCGCGCGGCGGCGGGCTGTGAGCCGCCGGACGAGCTCGACAGGGTTGGGCATCCGGGCGGTGTGGCCGAGGGATCCGAGCTCGACGACTGGGCGATGAAGCAGCGTCTGAACGTCTGCGCGGTGGCGTCGGCCTGCTGCGTGGGAACCCCGGCGGCGATGAGCTGGGCGGACACCTGCGAGGCGCCGCTCTGCGCGACCACGGGAGCGTAGCCGCTCACCTGCCCGAAGAAGATGATGCCGATGATCGCGACGCCCAGCGCGCCACCGATCTGCTGCACCGTGGTGAGCACACCCGATGCGGAACCCGCCGAGCCGGCATAGATGCCGGCGAGGATGATGTTGATCAGCGGCGCGATCACGAAGCCAAGGCCGGCGCCGCACACCGCCAGCGCGGGGATCATCTCGTAGCTGGTGACGCCGGTCCCCGCCGCTTTCACCGTGAGCCACAGCCCCACCACGCCGGCGATGAGCAACAGGCAGCCGACACTGAGAATGCGCTTGCCCAGCTTGGGCGCCAGGCGGATCGAGACGCCCGACGCCACCGCGGAGGCCAGCGCAAAGGGAAGCGTTGTCAGGCCCGCGTGCAGGGCGCTGAAGCCCAGCCCGATCTGCACGTACAGCGAGAACGTGAGGAAGAACGCGGGCACGCCCGCGAGGAACACCATCGCGATCGACGAGCCCACCACGAAGGCGCGGTCGCCGAACAGCTTCGGTTCCACCAGCGGGCTGCCACCGCGCGCGGCGCGGGCCCGGATGTAACGGCCGAAAATGACCAGAACGGCGAAGCCGCCGGCGAGCATGAGGTACGCCCACAGTGGCCAGCCGGCGTCGCGGCCCTCGACCAGCGGGTAGGCGATCAGGAACAGGCCGACAGTGGCCAGCAACATGCCGGGGATGTCAAGACGCGGGGCATCGGGGGCGTGGGACTCGCGCAGGTAGATGCTCGCGGCGATGACGGCTCCAATGCCGATCGGGAGGTTGACCAGGAAGATCGGCCGCCACAGCAGCGCGGTGCCGCCGATGTGCAGATCGGCCTGGATGAGCAGGCCGCCGAGCAGCGGACCCGAGATCGAGGCAACGCCGATGACGCCGCCAAAGATCCCGAACGCTGTGCCGCGCTCCCGCGGGGGGAAGCTCACCTGGATCACCGAGAGCACCTGCGGGTACATCAGCGCGGCCATCAGCCCCTGGGCGACGCGGGCGGTGATCAGCGCCACCGAGTTGGGCGCCAGCCCGCAGATCGCAGAGGCGACGGTGAAGCCGGTCACCCCGATGATGAACAGACGCTTGCGGCCGAAGATGTCGCCGAGCCGCCCACCCGTGATGAGCACCACGGCGTAGCCCAGCTGGTAGCCCGCCAGCACCCACTGGATCTCTGCAAACGTGGTGCCGAGGTCGCGCTGGATGCTGGGGATCGCGACGTTCACGATGGAGATGTCGAGCAGGATCATGAACGAGGCGATCAGCACCACCGCGAGCGCCTTCCAGCGCCGCGGGTCGGCGACCTGCGCGGGGGCCGTCTGCTGCACGGTCGTCACGCGTCGAGCGTAGTGAAACGCAGCCGGCGCACGGCCGCCGCACCGAGCCGCTCGTTGAGCGAGCTGACCAGTCGTACCGAGTCGAGGTGGAGCTGGTGACTGAGCGCGGTGTTGGCGACGCCGACGAGGAGCACGCCGCGCTCCAGGCTGATGGCCCGGCACATCGGCGCCAGCGCGGGGCCGACGACCTCGCTGAAGACATCCCGCACCTGGACCTCGCGGACCCGGCCGCGCACCCCCAGCCCGCGCAGCGCCGGGTCGATGAGATCGGACAGGCGATCCATCAGCTCTCGGCCCCGGCGACGACGTGCCCGGCCGCCACCTCGAAACGACGCGTCCCCGCCGGCAGCGCTTCAGGCAGCGGCTCGCTGCTGGTGATCAGCGTCTGCAAGCCGGCGCTGGCCAGGCTCGCCAGCAGGTCACGGCGCCGCACCGGGTCGAGCTCGCTGAGCACGTCGTCAAGCAGCAGGACCGGCATGACGCCGGCGCGGGACGCGATGTGGCGCACCTCCGCAAGTTTGAGCGCGAGCACGATGCTTCGCTGCTGGCCCTGCGACGCGGCGGTGCGGGCTGGGCGTCCGCCGATGAGCAGTTCGACGTCGTCGCGGTGGGGCCCGGCCAGGGTGGCTCCACGGGCGATCTCCTCATCGCGCCGCGCGGCCAGCGTGTGGCGCAGGGCGTCGGCGGCCGCCTCGCGACCGGCATCAGGGTCCATGCCACCGTCGGGCAGGTAGCGGAGGCCGAGCTCCTCGCCACCCCCGATCTTGGCCAGGGCCTCGCGGCCATGGGGCACCAGCTCCCTGACCAGCTCCGCGCGGGCCACCTGGATCCGTGCCCCGCTCTCGACCAGCTCGTGGGTGAAGCCGTCCAGCGCCGCCGCCGGACCCGTCCCGGCACGCACCTGGCGGAGCAGAGTGTTGCGTTGTTCGAGGACGTGGCGATAGCGAAGCAGGTCGGCGGCAGAGCGTGCGTCGAGCTGCGACAGCACCACGTCGAGAAGACGGCGCCGGCCGTCGGGACCGGCCTTGACCAGCTGCAGGTCCTCCGGCCAGAAGAGCACCACCGGGCAGAGGCCGAGAAGGTCGCGCGCCGGACGCGAGCTGCCGTCGACGGTGGCGGTGCGCGTCACCCGGCCCGAGGCGGCATCGCGCCGAAATCGCACCGCCAGGGTGCGGTCGGCGGCGGGCCGCAGCACGCGCGCCTCGACCAGGGCCTCGTCGCTTCCCCACGCCACCACGTCGGCCGACGTCGACGCCCGCGGCGAGCGGGTCAGCAACAGTGTTGCCACGGCCTCGAGGAGGTTGGTCTTGCCCTGCGCATTGCGCCCACCGATGACGTTGATGCCGCGTCCGAACTCCACTGACTGCTCGCCGTAATTGCGAAAACGGTGGATTCGCAGCCGCTCCAGGCTGCACGCATCCGCGACCTCGGCGAGGACGAGCGCGCTCACCCCGGGGCCCGCGCGTCGGTGGCCATCTCGGTGACCAGCGCGGCGATGCGGGAGGTGGCCTGTGGCCGCGCCGCCGCCGCCACCGCCGACCGCATCGCCACCAACCCGGGCGACCCCGGCGCGGAGAGCTCGGCGACGGCATCGACCAGCTGCCGGACGCCGGGGACGTACCGTCCGGCGCCCGTGTCGACCAGCCATTCGAGGTTGCCGCGCTCCTGGCCGGGCACGTACCAGGTCAGCAGCATCGGCAGCCCGGAGCAGAGGGCCTCGACGATCGTCCCCGGGCCCGCCTTGGTGACCACGAGGTCGGCAGCGCGCATCCAGTCGGCCATGTCGGTGACGAACCCGTGGACTGGGATCGGACGGCCCCCCGCGTCGAGCAATCCCTCGAGGCGGCGCTGGGCGCGCGCGTTGCGACCGCAGATGACGGCGAGTCCCACGTCGAGCCCGGCGTCGGCAATCGCGCGGGCGCGGTGATCGAGGCTGCCCGAACCGTCAGCGCCGCCGCAGACCAGCACGGTGAAGCGGTCCTCGGCGAGGCCGAGCCGTGCTCGCAGCGCCCGCCGCTCCGCCGCGCTGGGAAGCGGTTCTGTGAAAGCGGAGTCGACCGGGAGCCCGAGCTGGTGACAGCGACCCGCCGGGATCCCAGCGCGGCGGCAGCGATCGAGGCCGCCCGGAGAGGGGATGACCACGGCATCGACGTCGCGGGATGCCCACCCGGCGTGGACGTCGACGAGGTCGGTGATCACGGTGATCACCGGGGTGCGCGGAGCCGGGCCGGCGCGGACGGCCTCGGCCGCGAGATGGTTGAGCAGGGGGTGGAATGACACCACGGCGGCGGGGCTCGACGAGTCGAGCAGCGCGGCCACCGTGTGGCGCACCGGCCGCAGCACGGACCTCCGCATGATGCTGACCGCCGCACGCGAGTTGGTGGCGTGGTACATCCCCGCCCACAGCCAGCGGGCATGCTGGATGAGCGGGCCGTAGAGGTCGGCCGTACGACCGAGAACGGCCGGTGAGCCGGTGGCCACGGGATCGACGATCTGGATGTCGAACTCGCCCGGTCGGTCAGCCTCGATGCGGCGTGCGACAGCGGTGGCGCCGGCACGGTGGCCGCCGCCGGTGTCGGCGATGAGGAACAGGAGGGGCACGGCCACGGTCGCCAGCCTACCCAAACCGCCGACGCCGACCCGGGTCAGTCGGCGAAATCGATCGTCTGAGCCACCAGCCCTGCGCCGGTGACAAAGCGTGTGATCGCCAGCGCACCGCTGCCGTCGGCGTTGGCCACGAAGGCCTGGACCCCCCCGGCGGTGTCGAACGCGAGGTACACGATGCGGCGTCCGTCGGTCGCCACGCGCACGCTGGACAGAGCAACCACCTCCGGCGTGAGGCTCACGGCCGTGGTGTCGCCGCCGCCGACGCTGAGACGCTCGAGCTGCTCGGTGTCCGGGTTGATGGCCATCAGCGTCCCCTCGCCGACGAAGCCGATGGCATCGAGGTGCCCCGGCAGGGTCTGCGCCGTCCCCGCCGCCCCCGCCGCGGGGGCGACCAGGGTGACGCCGGCCGGCGTGGTGATCGCCAGCCTGCTTCCCGCGGGAGACACCGCCGCTGCGATCGAACCGGACGGCACCCCCGGCAGCGCGTAGCGTGCCCCGACGAGGAGGCTCACCAGCTCAACCCCCGGCGGGGCGGCCGCCGTGGCAGCCGTGCTCAAGATCAGGGTCGACGACCCCGACCACAGCGGCGGCGCGCGCAGCCCGATGCCGGAGTCGACGACGGTCAGCACGCCAGACGCGATGTCGAGCACCTCGACCTGCGAGCCGGTGACGAGCGCAAGCTCGGAACTGTCCGGCGACCACGAGGGCCGCACCCCGCCGGGGATCCGTGTGAGGGTGGTGTCGTGGATCGTGTCCACCACCTCCAACTGCGCCGACCCGGTCACCACGTCGTCGACCACCACGGCGATATGGGACCCGTCAGGAGCCACCGAGGCTGCTTCGTAGGTGGTCAGGGGCGCCAGCGCAGCCACGGTCCCGCAGCCGAGCGACGCCGTACAGACGGGGGCCTGCAGCAGCACCGGCGTCGCGATCGGCTCCCCGGCGGCCGCGGGGGCGAGCGCCGGCAGCAAGACCTGTGTGGAGTTGGCCCCGGGCGCGCCGGCGAGGACGACCGCGTGGGCTCCACCGAGCCGAGCCCCCGTGGTGAACTGGATGTTGCCCGGCGCCGCCAGCGCCTGCTCATCCTCCCCTCGGGCCGAGCCGCCGACCGTGATCGTGTATCCGACGCCCGGCTCGAGCAACTGCCCTGGCAGGATGGCGAAGCGACTGTGGTCCAGCGCGTTGCGCGATACCACGGTTCCCGGCACCGCGGGCGCCAGCGTGATCGCCGCCGCCGTCGACCTGGCGTCCATCGGCGCCGAGAAGCCAACAGCGAGCGGCGCGTCGACGGGGACATCGGTGGAGCGGGCCGCGGGCGTGACTGCAGTGATGCGTGGCGCGGGCGCGCTGGTCAGGTCCCAGTGGTGGTCGAGGCCGTTGCGGTCGCCCTGTGGATCGGTGAAGCCGCCGGACAGCGTGAAGGTGTACTTGGTGAGCGGCGCGAACACCGCTCCCGCGTGGAGCAGCTCGAAACCCGGCACCGGGTCGAGCCACCGGATCGAGCAGGGCGCCGTGCTCGGGGCCGCGAACACCCCGTTGAGGTCGCACCCGGGGATGGCGTGGTCAACCGTGAACCGCCCGGTCACGCTGGATCGCAGCACCGGCCGGTCGAAGATCACCCGCACCGGGGCATCCGCGAGGACACCGGTGGAGCCGCGATTGGGCTCCAGCGAGATGATCTGCGGTGGCGCGGAGAAGCATCCGCACAGCGCCAGACACAATCCCGCAAAGCCGAGGCCGACGATCAGCGCCCGAGCGGCGCGGGGGAGTCGTCGACCTGGGTCGGCCGCCAGGTCAGTAGGGCCGGGACAGGGCCGCCTCGACGTCGATGCCACTGCGCGAGCTGTCATCGCCGCGGACCTCGATGTTCGCCGGTCGCTCGGCGGCCAGCCCCTCGACCGTCTCGGTGCTGGTCAGCGGTGTCCGCGCGTCGGCCGTGTAGGCGGCAAGGACGCCACCGCCGCTGAGCAGGATCACCCCGGCCTGGGAGCCACCGGACACGATGACGGAGCCGTCGATCTTCTCCTCGCCCAGGTATTCGAGGAGCGCCGGGAAGTTGATGAACCGGGCCAGCAGGCCGGTGAACAGCGGGGGCCCGGTGAGCAGGCGGGCAACCGAGGTGACGGTCTCGTTGTCGAGCTCGATGACGTCGATGACGCCCTCGCCGGTGTCCATCTGGCGGCGGAAGATGATGAAGGCGTCCTCGCCGTGGGCCGTGCCATCGTCCCCGGCCTCGGCTTCGATCAGCTCGCCTTCGCGGAGCAGGAGCACGCCGGTGGCAGCGCCGCTGAGGAGGCGGATGTAGCCCGTGTGCCGCTCGGTGCGCAGGGTGCGAAGCAGCCTGGGGAAATCGACGAAGGCGCTCTTGAGGCCCTCGTACTGCACCTTGCCGGCTGGGATCGGCAGCGCCCCGACGTAGCGAGCGGATGTGCTTCCGGAGGTGCCCACAGGGAGCGAGCTGCGGGGGGATTCGGCGGCCATGCTGACCGGCGAGGCGACCTCGGCGACCGCGCCGGCATCGGCGGGCACGTATTCGGACGGGGTGTACGCCGGCGTGGTCCAGTTGCTCGGGGCGGAGGCAACCGGTTCTGGTTCCGGCGCGGCGGGAGCCGGGCTCCAGTCGGATCCACCGGTCGAGGGCTCATCGGGCGCTGGCGGGGCGGCGTCACCGTTGAGCGCGGTCAGTGTGGGTTTGGCGCCCGCTCGGCCGCCGGCTGCCACGGGCGCCGGCGCGAGCTCCCCCGCACCCTCGGCGGCGGCGATCAGCTCTGCGGGCGATGACTTGATTGTCTCCTCGGCGGGGAGCTTCGCCCGGGGATCGAAGCGATAGTTCCCTTCGTGCCAGCCGAGGGCTGTGACGACGACGGGCTCGCCTTCGCCGCCGGGGCCCGACGCGTGGAAGAGGTGGCCGAACAGGAAGTACAGGGCCGCCTGCTCGGAGCCGTCCTCGAGGGTCAGCGTGCCGGTGGCCCGCTCCGACTGCATCGTCTGGAGCAGCGATGCGAGGTCGGATTCCTGCAGCGAACCCTGAGTCTGCACTGAGGTGGCTCCTGTGACTGGCGGTCGCAACATGCGCAGAGGCAGGCGGCGCCCCCGGAAATCGGCCCGTATGGTATCAGCAGCAACTTGCGGCGGACTCCTCTCGCCTTACCGCAGAGCCGGCGGGTCGCGCCTAGAATCGTGCTGCGGTCAAGGGTTGTGAAGGATGATCAAGTGCAAGGTCGGCAGGCGACGGTCCTCGTCGTCGATGACGACGGCCTTGTCCGCAAGGCTGTCCGGCTGACCTGTGAGGCTGAGGGCTACGAGGTCACCGAGGTCGAAAGAGGCGCCGAAGCCCTGGGGGCGGTCGAGTCGGTGCACCCCGACATCGTCCTTCTCGACCTGATGATGCCCGACCTCTCCGGGTTCGACATCTGTCGCGACCTCCGGCGTGCCGGGCACCGAATGCCCGTGCTCATCCTCTCCGCCAAGAACGAGGAGATCGACGTCGTTCTCGGACTGGAGATCGGCGCCGACGACTACATCCAGAAGCCATTCCGGCCGCGTGAGCTGCTGGCGCGCATCGCGGCCCACCTGCGCAAGGTGAACGAGAACGCAACACGCAACGGCGAGGGGCGACGGCTGCTCTTCCGTGGCCTTGTCATCGACACCGCGGAGCGCCGGGTGGCGCGTGACGACGAAGACATCACCTTGACCCACACCGAGTTCGACCTGCTGGCGTTCCTGGCGACCAATGCGGGCGAGGTGCTGTCGCGGGATCGCATCCTTGCGGCTGTGTGGGGATATGAGCGCCCCATCGAGACGCGCGTCATCGACGTCCATGTGCGCAACCTGCGGCGCAAGATCGAGCCGGATCCCTCGCAGCCCCGCTACATCCTTGCGGTGCCGGGCATTGGCTACCGCTTCACCAATACGCGCCCGGAGGACGGCCGGTAGACTGACCGCGATGGCCACGCCGCCGATGCTGCGCTCGCCCCGGGGAAGGGGGAGCTCGACGCCCGATCCGCTGGTCGCGCTCAACGTGCTCGCTCTCGGCGTGGTCGCGTTCGGACTGCTCATCGCCGCCGTTCTCGCCGTCTACGACTGGAAGACGCCGGGCGCCGAGGCGCCGCTGGTTCTCTGGTTGGCGATCATCGCCGTCGCGGTGGTCGGCCTCGACCTCGCGGTCCTCACGGCCCGCCACCGGCGCCGGCTGCGGCTGGGACTGTAGGTTGGCGGAGCAAGCCGGAGCCGGCCTGCCCAACGAGTCCCCGCAGGCGCGGCCACCGTTCCCATCGTACGAGGAGTTCGCCACCGATCTGCTCGAAGCGATCGACGCGTCCGGCCTGAGCATCGAGGATGTCCGCCATCACATCGAGCCCGGCATCGGCGAGCGCCGCTTCGAGTGCACCGTCCGGCTGTCGCCATCCGAGCCGCCGTCGCGCTACCACGTGCACCTCAACTTCGCCTGGGATGCGCTGATGACCTACGTGGCCAGCTACGGCAGCGGGGCTGACTGCGAGCTGTACCACGACGAGGAGGATGCCCAGGACTGTCCCCACCAGCACCTGGCGCCGCAGCCCTTCGTCGAGGTGGAGGCCGAGTTCGTCCTCGGCGACGGCGGCTACGAGCTCCAGGACGTCGGCGAGGTCGGCACCTGGGTGGACACGGTGCAGACACTCATCGGCAAGGCCTTCCCCGACGACGACCGTCCCTCGGTCCACATCGGCCTGGCGGCCCTCGGCCGCACCACGCTGGTGGAGAAGTTCACCGCGGAGCACTCCTGGCTCATCGACTTCGAGCGCCCACCGGACCTCGGGCTCATCGCGCGACAGGTGCAGACAGCGCTGCGGATCGTGCCGCAGCTGGCTGACCGGCTGCCGATCTGAACTGGCCGCGGAGACGCTGAACAAGCCGAGGGGACGGTGGCGTCACTCCGGTCGCTTGTCCTCGCCGACGCGGCGGAGCCAGCACGGCTGTCTCCTTGCTGCTGCGGATGCTCCCTCCGTGACGCCGCCGTCCCCTCTCTGGTCGCTGCTCGTCGCCCAACTGGCGTGTCTCGCGGGCCGCTCACACGACTGAGCTCGTCGGGTAACTGCACCAGCCGGGAGACGGGGTGGCATCGTCATGGAGGGAGCATCCGCAGCAGCGAGGAGACCGACTCGGCGCAGCCGAGGGGCTCCGAAGCGTCCGCGAGGACAAGCGACCGAAGTGATGATGCCGCCCCGTCTCCCGACGGACGGTCCTTACCACACCTCTCGCAGCAGCCGCGTGATGAACGGCCGGTTCTCGATCTCCGGATGAGGGACGGTCAGGTCCGGGTCTGAGTAGGTGAGGTCGCGTTGTTCGCCGAAGAGGAGGATGTCCACGTCGGCTCGGCGAGGGCCCCAGTGGTATGTGTCGCGTCGGCCGCCGCCGATTTCGGCGGCTCGGGTGTGGGCGAGCCAGCGCTGTGGCGACCAGGGCTCGGGGGCGCGCAGTTTCAGCACCTGGTTGTGGAAATCCCCCTGGCCGACGACCCCGACGGGACGGGTGAGGATCTCGCTGGACGTCGCCTCGATGCGCACGCCGTCGGTGGCGAGGAGCTCGCGGAGGCGTGCCAGCGCGTGGCCGCGGTTGCCCAGGTTGCTGCCCAGGGCCACCCAGGCGACGTCGGT
>DATBEL010000108.1:0-2877 GCA_036276135.1 Candidatus Dormiibacterota bacterium | reverse complement strand
CGACAGCCTGGCCCGGCTGGACCACGCGCTGCAGCGCCTGCGTCCGCACTGACAGACGCGCGACCTTCCGCCGCGAGGCGGCGTCGATCTCGGGCTGGAGCGCTGTCAGTGCGATGCTCTGCCCGCCAATGAGTGCCTCTCGGCTGACTGAGTCCGTCATCGTCACCAGGCTTCGGGACGCCGGGTGCGTCTTCGCGGAGGACGAGGCTCGTCTGCTCATGTCCGCAGCGGCCACGCAGGGCGACCTCGCCGTCATGGTGGAACGGCGCGCGGCCGGCGCGCCTCTCGAATACATCATCGGTTGGGCGGAGTTCTGCGGTCTGCGCATCGCGGTGGCGGTGGGGGTGTTCGTCCCCCGGCACCGCACTGAGTTTCTGGTCACCCAGGCCGTGGCAGTTGCCCGGCCGGGAGCCGTGGTCGTCGACCTGTGCTGCGGATCGGGCGCCGTGGGGGTGGCGGTCGCTGCCGCTGTGCTGGGGATCGAGCTGTACGCCGCCGACATCGATCCCGCTGCGGTGCGATGTGCCCGACGCACCGTCGGCGCGATCGGCGGCCGGGTGTACGAAGGTGACCTCGACCAGCCGCTGCCCACAACACTGCAGGGCCGCGTCGACCTCCTTGTGGCCAATGTCCCGTATGTGCCCACGGCGGACATCGAGCTCTTGCCTCGCGAGGCCCGGCTCTACGAGGCGCGAGTGGCGCTCGATGGAGGGGCGGACGGCCTTGATGTCCTGCGCCGCGTGGCGGCCGCGGCGCCGCGCTGGCTGGCACCAGCTGGCCATCTGCTGGTGGAGACCAGCGACCGGCAGGCGCCGCAGGCGATGGAGATCTTCGCGCGCAACGGCCTGACCCCGCGGGTGGCCCATTCCGACGACCTCGACGCGACGGTGATCGTCGGAACCGCACCCGGTCATCGGAGTCCTTGGAGTACAACGGGGTCATGACCACGCTTGCGGGGGTGATCCTGCTCGTCGGCAGAATCCTGTTCGCGTCCCTGTTCGCGTCGTCCGCGCGCGGACACATTCAAAACCACGCTCGGTACGCCGGCGTCGCGCAGGGCAAACTGCCGATCCCGTGGGTCGCGGGCTGGCCCACCGGTGCATTCCTCCTGCTCGCCGATGTCTCCATCGTCGGCGGCATCTGGCCGGACATCGGATGCCTGATGATCGCCGCGTTTCTCCTTCCTGCAGGTTTCCTGTTCCATCCGTTCTGGTCCATCTCCGACCCCGTCCAACGGCGCACCCAGGAGGGCAGCTTCTACCGGAACGCGTCACTTCTCGGCGCGGCGCTCTCGTTGTTCGCGTTGTTCGCGGCCGCGGGTCAGATTGGATTCGCGGTCACGGGCGCGGCCATCAGCCTGCGCTAGCCGCACCGGTCTGAAGCGGCGATACACTCGCTCGATGGTCGGGCTTGTCATTCTGCTGGCCCTTGCGGTGGCCATGGCCGGCCTCATGTGGTGGGGTGTTGGCCTGCCCCCCACGCGTCCGCGGCCGGACAGCAGGTACCGCGGAGCCACGTACATGTCGGTGCACCGCAGACTGAGGCGGCGGCAACGAGACAAGTGACCGGATAAGGGGCGCACCGCGTTCAGGCACCCTTGGGGCATCAGCCGAACAGAAACGAAGGAGCTCCGTCATGCAGAAGCGCTTGGTCACCCGCTACGCGACGAAATCCGCGGAAGCGGCCGACGAGAACCAGCGGCGAGTCGAAGGCGTCTTCAAAGAGCTCGCCGCCACCAGGCCCGACAATGTGAGCTACATCGTCCTCCGACTTGCGGACGGCTCCTTCGTCCACGTCTCCTTCCACGACCACGGCGAGGACGAGGTCAACCCGATCAGCTCGACGGCGGCGTTCGCGCACTTCCAGGACGGCCATGGCGATCGACGCGAGGGTGGCGTCGACCAGCAGACGGCAACGCTGGTCGGCGCCTACATCACGGACATCAGCTGAGCCCTCAGGCGACCCGGTGAAGCTGTAGCCTACGGTCGAGGCACGCACCTCCCCGAGCTCGAAGCCGGTGGGGCGGCGCCGCAGAGTGGGCGGAGACAAGGCACCTACGGCGCACATCTTCCGTCTCGAGGTCATCCGCGAGCCCCGCACCCCGGTCACGTTCACGTCTCACTGACCGCGGGGTACAGTCGCCAGCGTGCCTCGATATGTCGCCCTGATCCGGGGGATCAACCTGGGCGCCACCAACAAGGTGCCGATGGCGCGACTGCGAACGGCCGTCGAATCGCTCGGGCACACGGACGTCACCACGCACATCCAGAGTGGCAACGTCATCTTCAGCAGCGCCGGCAGGGTCACATCGGCGAGCCTCGAGACGATGATCGCCTCCACGTTTGGGATCGACACTGATGTGATGCTGCGTACGCCCGCCCAACTTGCCAAGGCGCTGCACGCCAACCCGTTTCCACAGGCTGACCAAGCGCGGCTGCACATCGGGTTCATGGCCGCCAGGCCGCCGGCGGCGGCCGTCGCCTCGCTCGATGCGCAGCGATTCCTGCCAGAACAATTCGCCATCCGCGGCACCGAGTTGTACCTCCATCTGCCCGCGGGAATGGGTACCACAAAGCTGCCGGCGTACCTCGGTCGCATCCTCAAGGTGCCGACGACGATCCGCACCTGGAGGACGGTCGGCGCGCTCGCCGAGATGAGCGAATAACGCCGCAGCGGCCGCCGACCGCTTACGCGGCGGCGGCCACCTCATGCGCGGGTTCGAGAGCCACGCTGATGGCCTCCTCGACCCGGCCGGCGAAGTGGAACGTCATCTGGTCGCGCACGCTCTGCGGCACGTCGTCGACGTCCTTCTCGTTGCGACGCGGGAGGATGACCTCGGTCAGCCCCATCCGATGCGCGGCGAGCACCTTCTGCTTG
>DATBEL010000107.1:0-26273 GCA_036276135.1 Candidatus Dormiibacterota bacterium | reverse complement strand
TTGATGTGTGAGCCTTCCGATGTGTAATACAACGTGCACTGGTTGGCGGCGAGATCGATCCAGTCTGTGCCCCGATTCTCGAAGGCCGGCGAGTACTTCTTGAGCAGCGCGCCGGAGGGCGAGATCTTCAGAAGGGTATTGCTCACGGCATCGACGTTGCCGTAGTAGAAGTTGCCCTTCGCGTCGACGACGCAGCTCTCCGGGTTGGCGTACCCGGAGCCGAAGCTCGCCTTCGTCAGCGTCCCCGTGGCGCTGAACACCGAGCTGGTCGCGGCCTGGAAGTTGGTGGTGTGCAGGCTGAGCGTCGCGGTGAAGCACATCCCGGTCTCCTCAAATGACCCGCTGGTGGTGTTGAGCGTGTCGAGGAGCGTCCCGCTGGGCGCGAAATGGCCGATCTTGCCGCTGCCGAGGCCGAAGAACACGTCGCCCTTGTGGAAGGGCACGGGGGTCGTGGCGTGCACGCCCGATGTGCCTGAGAGGAGTGTCACCCCCGCGAGGGCGGTCGCCAGGAGGCCGCCCGCGGCCGCGTATGCACCTTTTCGTAGCATGTCCCGTCTCTCCCCTCGGACCCAGGACCGGTACAGGATCAGTCCTGCACCTCACGCTCGGGTACGGCGCGGGAGTGTATCAAGCGGAATGGGCCCGTGACGCCTATCTGTCAACGTGCCGGGAGTGGGAGTCGAACCCACACGGGGTTGCCCCCGGCGGTTTTTGAGACCGCTGCGTCTACCGTTCCGCCACCCCGGCCTGGCCACAGGATAGGCGGCCCCTCCCCGGATCAATCGAATCTGTCATCTCGTGAGCAGATAAAATGGGTGCTCCGCTATCCTGTTGAACATCACCAGCACGCTCATGAGAGGGGGCGCCGATCCGATGCATGCCCGATGATCGTGCCCAGACCGGCCGGCGACACGCCAACGCCCGATGGATGGCCCGCCTCGCTCTGGGGCTGGCTGCCCTTGCCGCGGCAGGGTGTGGCGGCGGTCAAGGGGTGACCGCGACCGCCACCGCGCTGCCCTCCACGTCCTCACCTGCGAGCACGTCCAGCGGGCAGGTCGCGTCAGTGCTGCAGGCGGCATGGGGCGGCTACAAGCAGACGTTCGTTCAGGGCGGGCGCGTCATCGACCCCACGCGCGGCGGCATCACCACCTCGGAGGGGCAGAGCTATGCGCTACTTCGCGCCGTCTGGATGGGTGACCGCTCCAGCTTCGACACCGTGTGGCGGTGGACGGCGGCACATCTCCAGGTGCGAGGTGACGGCCTCTTCTCATCTCTGTGGGGCGGCGGCAGCGTGCAGGACCACAACAGCGCGAGCGACGCCGACTCGGACATCGCGCTGGCCCTGTTGTACGCGGGCCGGAGGTTCGGCGAGCCGGGCTACACCACGGCAGCCCGAACTGTGCTTGACGGGATGTGGCGCAGCGACGTGGTGGCTGTTGATGGCATGAACGTGCTCACCGCCGGCAACTGGGCCGCCACCCAGCAGTCGCCGGGACCGGTCATCAATCCCTCCTACTTCGCGCCATACGCGTACCGAAGCTTCGCCCACGAGGATCCCGCGCATCCGTGGATGTCGCTGGTCGACAGCTCGTACACGCTGCTCGACCGCTGCAGCGCGGCCGCGCTGGACGGCACCGTGAGCGCCGGGCTGCCGCCGAACTGGTGCGCGATCTCGCGATCCACCGGCCAGGTCGTGTCCTTCCCGCAGATCCAGGCAGCCGACGACTTCGGCTACGACGCCTTCAGGGTGATGTGGCGGGTGGCCGTCGACGCGGTCTGGAACAACGAGCCGCGAGCGCGCAGCTACCTGGTGCGCCACGACTTCCTGCGCAAGCGTTGGAGCAGCACACATCGACTCGACGCGGTGTACGGCCATGACGGCACCGTGGTCGCCGGCTACGAAGACCCCACCGTGTACGGCGGCGACATCGGCAACTTCGTCGTCGCCGACGAGCTGGTGGCAGCACAGATCCAGCAGAGATTGCTCGCGTCATTCCATGCGCAATCGCCCGCCCACTTCGGCGATCCCAGCAATTACTTCGAACAGAACTGGGTCTGGTTCGGCATCGCCCTTGCCGGCGGTGCTCTCTACGACCTCGACGGAGGCTGAGAGCTTGATCCGCGAGATCGTCATCTTCTTCGCGCTGCTGCTGGTGGCGACCATGCTGCTGGCGTTGCTGCCGCGCGTCATCAACCAACGCTTCTGGGTGACGATCCCGCTGTGTGCCGTGGCGCTGGCCGCCACCGGCGGTGTCTTCCTGATCAACCAGGGTGACACCCCCGGCATGGAGTTCCTCATCGCCGGCGCCGTCGCCCTGGTGCTGATGATGCGCGCGCTGCAGCCCCGGTGGAGCTGGCTCGGCGCGCAGCTCTTCGTCTCGGTGGTGATCGCCTCGCTCGGCTACCTGCTCTACGCATCGATCCAGACCTTCCTGACCGGGCTCTCGGTGGCGGCTGTGATCGCGTCGGTGCTGCTGCTCGTCCTGGAGATCTTCGCTCTGCTGCTGTCGATCTCCTTCACCTTCGAGATCTGCGACGTGCTGGCGCGGCGCGAGCCGGCGCGCGTGGTGCCGCCGCTGACCAACCTGCCGTGGGTGGCGCTGCAGGTGCCGTCGTACAACGAGCCGGTCGACGTGGTTCGCCCCACCCTCGAGTCGCTGGCCCAGATGGACTACCCGAACCTGATCATCCAGGTCGTCGACAACAACACCACTGACCCGGAGCTGTGGAGGCCGCTGGAGCAACTCTGCAAGGACCTCGGCGAGCGTTTCACCTTCGTGCACCTCGAGGATTGGCCGGGGTTCAAGGCCGGGGCCCTCAACGAGTCGACCAAGTACCTGCCGGAGAAGGTGGAGATCCTCGGCATCGTCGACGCCGACTACAGGGTGCGTCCCGACTGGCTGAAGGACACCGTCGGGCACTTCGACGATTCCTCGGTGGCCTTTGTGCAGACCTCGCAGCACTACCGGGACTGGGAGGACAGCCCCTACCTGCGCGGCCTGTTCTACAGCTTCCGGTACTTCTTCGACGTCACCATGCCATGCCGCAACCACCGCAACGCGATCATCTTCTGCGGCACGATGGGGCTGATCCGCCGCGCCGCGTTCAACGACATCGGCGGCTGGAACGAGGACTGCATCACCGAGGACGCCGAGGCATCCCTGCGCATGCTCGGCGCCGGCTGGCGTGGCGTCTACGATCGCTACGCGTACGGCGAAGGGTTGATGCCGCTTGATTTCGACGGCCTCAAGAAGCAGCGCTATCGCTGGGCGCTCGGTGGTATCCAGATCCTCAAGTTCCACTGGCGCGAGCTGCTGCCGCTGGCAGACCACAGGATGCGCCTCACCGTGGCCCAGCGCCTCCACTACCTGCTCGGCAGCGTCCAGTGGTTCGCCGAGGTGCTCACCGCGATGTTCACCGTGCTTCTGCTCGCCACCGCCCTGGCGACCTCGATGCACGAGCGACTCCCGATTCGTCAGCTGACCGGGGCGGTGCTGGTGATCCCGCTGGCCTTTGCCGCCACCGGTGTCCTCCGCGCCACCTGGGCGATGCGCCGCGCCTGCTTCGCCACCCTCCGCGACTCGTTCTACGCCCTACGGGTGTGGTTTGCGTTGTCGTGGGTGGTGACCCTGGCATGCGTGCGCGGCCTGGTGCAGAAGCAGGCCGAGTTCCTGCGCACGCCCAAGAGCAAGGAGGGCGGATCGCTGCTCAGCGCGCTGCGCGCCTCACGCGGGGAGACCGTTCTCACCGTGGCGGCCGTGCTCGGCGGTGCGGCGATGCTGATCCGCTCACCGAGCTTCGCCACCGTCGTGCTCGGGCTGCTGTTGCTCTTCGAGGCGTTCGTGTACTCGAGCGCTCCGTGGGCGAGCATGGCGGCGGAAGGGATCATCCTCACGCCGGAGCGCGAGGCGTACGCTCGGTCGCCGCAGAACACCGGCGACCGCCCACCGCGGCGCCGTCGCTCGGTGGCGCTGCCGGCCAGCCTGACCGCGCTGGCCGCGGCGGCGGCGGCGGTTGCGTTGGTTGTGTCGTCGCCGAGTGACCGCGCTCCATTCTCCGGGCCTCAGCAGGACCTGCCGCGGATCGGCAATGTGGCGCCTCACATCGCGCCGACGCCATCGCCGACCGCTGCGCCGTCGGCGAGCGCCGCGCCGTCGGTATCGCCGAGCACCACGGCGGCGCCGAGCAGCACGCCAAATCCCACCTCGACGCCGAGCAGCGCGCCGAGCGGGACGCCGGCGCCATGACCACAGTCGACACCACGATGCCCGAGATCTCCGAGGTCGATATCGCAGCCGAGGATCCGCGGCGCTTCGCGTCAGTGCTCGGCGAGGAGCAGATGACCGCGATGCGCGCCGCCATCGAGGCCGCGCGCGTGCTGCTCGACGGCCGCACCGTCTGGAACGTCAACTCCACGGCCAAGGGCGGTGGCGTCGCCGAGATGCTGGCCACGCTGCTGCCGTACGCGTGCGGCGCCGGGGTCCAGACGCGCTGGATGGTGATCGGCGGTGACGACGAATTCTTCACCATCACCAAGCGCATCCACAACAGGCTGCACGGCGCAGCCGGTGACGGGGCCGGCCTCGACGACGATGATCGCCGTCATTACGAGCAGGTTCTCGCCGGCCAGGCAGAGCAGCTCAAAGACATGATGAGCACCGGCGATATCGCCATCCTCCACGACCCGCAGACGGCAGGGATGGCGCCGCTTCTCGCCGATGCCGGCGTCAGCGTCATCTGGCGCTGCCACGTCGGGTTGGACACGCCCAACCAGGAGGCGCGGGACACCTGGGCTTTCCTCCTGCCCTACGTGCGTCGGGCCGACCGCTGCGTCTTCTCTCGGCGGGCATTCGCCTGGGAGGGGCTCGACGAGGAGCGCATCCGCGTGGTGGCGCCATCGATCGACCCGTTCTCCGCAAAGAACTACGAGATGGACCATGCGTCGGTGCACGCGGTGCTCGTCAGCGCCGGCATCATCGACGACGGCGACGACACGGCGGCGGCGTACACGCGCTTCGACGGCGGCACCGCGCGCATCGAGCACCGCGCCACCATTGTCGAGACCTCGCGCGTGGACAGGGAGACGCTCCTGGTGGTGCAGGTCTCGCGCTGGGACCGTCTCAAAGACCCACTCGGCGTGCTCGACGGCTTCGCGCGGGGGGTGACCGGAGCCTGCGACGCGCACCTCATCCTCGCCGGCCCCAGCTTCGCAGAGGTGGCCGACGACCCCGAGGGCAGGGAGGCCTACGACGAGGTGGAGCGGGCCTGGAAGGCACTGGGCGAGGACGTGAGCGCGCGGATCCACCTCGCCTGCCTGCCGATGGCCGACAGCGAGGAGAACGCGGCCATGGTCAACGCGCTGCAGCGGCGGGCCAACGTGGTCGTCCAGAAGAGCCTCGCCGAGGGCTTCGGTCTGACGGTGGCCGAGGCGATGTGGAAGTCACGACCGGTGGTGGCCAGCCGGATCGGCGGCATCCAGGACCAGATCGAGGACGGCACCAGTGGGATCCTGCTCGACGACCCGCATGACCGCGATGCCTTTGCCGCGGCGGTCTGCAGCCTCCTGCTCGACAGCGAACGGGCCGATCGCATGGGCAGCGAGGCGCACGCTCGCGTCCAGAGAGAGTTCCTCGGTTCGCGCCACCTCGCCCAGTACGTGGAGATCTGCGCCGAGCTGGTGTGAGCCGGCGCCGTCAGCTCTGGGAGAGCGGGTTCTCGCCGCCGAGGTCGGGCAGGTTCAGCTCATTGACCCAATCGCGGATCTTGGCGAGCCGCTCGGTGGTCTCCTCATCCGTCTCGCCGGCCTCGCCCTCCTGCTCGGCCTCGGGGAGGACGCCGGCGCGATCGAGCACCTCGTTGGCGACGAAGATGCCGGCGCCGACGCGCACCGCCACCGCGATGGCGTCCGACGGACGCGAGTCGATCTCCATGCGCCGACCGTCCACGTGGGCGAGGATGCGCGCGTAAAACACCTCATTGGCCAGCGAGGTGACCACGATGCGGTCGACGTTGACGTCCACAGCCCCGAGGATGTTGGCCAGGAGGTCGTGGGTGATCGGCCGCTCCGGCGTCATCCCGGTGATCTTCAGGGCGATGGCATTGGCCTCGTTGATGCCGATCCAGATGGGCAGGTAGCGCTCCGCGGTCTTCTCCTTGAGGATGACCACGTGCTGTCCTGTCGGCATGTGGACGCGGATGCTGTCGACGGTCATCTCGACAAGATCGGACATGCCTCGATGATAGCGCCGGGTTGCTGTCTGCCCCCGGCTGGTGCCCACCTCATTCAGCGACGGCTGCTCCCTGTCCCGGGATCTCCTCGACCAGCAGCGTGAGCCGGTAGTCGGTGCTGCCGACACGTGCGCGGATGCGGCCGAGCAGATGGGCGGCAAGGCACTCACAGGTGGTGTTGACCACGGGCAGCAGCACCACGTCATCACTGGGGATGAGGAACCGGCGCGACCCCTCGGTCAGGCGCACGCCCTCGGCCGTCTCCTCGACGCCGATCTGCGGCGAGTGCATCGGCACCAGCATGTGCTCGTCGAGCTCGGCGCACAGAGAGCGCAGCTCGACCTTCAACGTCGAGAAATCCACCACCGTGCCCTCGTCGCCGATGCTGCCGTGCACGGTCAGCCTGACCAGGTAGTTGTGTCCGTGAAGGCGTTCGCTGCGGCCCTGGTGGATCGAGAAATGGGCCGCGCTGAAGCCGATGTCGGCGCGGGCGAGCTCGAGGCTGGCCTCCGTCATGGGTGCGTACCATAGCCTGAGATGGAACGCGACACCCTGCTGCTCATCGACGGCCACTCGCTGGTGTACCGCGCGTTCTTTGCCATGCCCGCGCTGACCAACAGCCGCGGCGAGGTGACCAACGCGGCGTACGGCTTCACCTCGATGCTGCTCAAGGCGCTCGGGGATCACCGGCCCACCCACGCCGTGGCCGCCTTCGACCCGCCGGGGCGCACCTTCAGGCATGACCAGGACGCCACCTACAAGGCGGGCCGCAAACCGACGCCCGAGGATCTGATCCCCCAGTTCGCCTGGTGCCGGGAGGTCGTCGAGGCGCTCGGCATCCCGATCATCGAGGTGCCGACCTTCGAGGCCGACGACGTCATCGGCACACTGGCCGCGCAGGGCGAGCGCGCCGGCCTCGACACCATCATCGTGACCGGCGACCTCGACGCCCTCCAGCTGGTGACCGACCGCGTGCGCGTTTTTGCCAATCGCCGCGGTATCTCGGACACCATCGTCTACGACGTCGAGCGCGTCTACGAGCGCTACGGCTTCGCCCCACGCCTGGTGGTGGACTTCAAGGCGCTCCGCGGCGACGCGTCCGACAACATCCCGGGCGTGCCGGGCATCGGGGACAAGACGGCCATGACCCTGGTGCAGGAGTACGGCACACTGGAGTCGATCCTCGAGGCCGTGCCCACCATGAAGGAGGGCAAGGTCAAGCGGCTGCTCATCGAGCACGAGGAGCAGGCGCGGTTGAGCAAGCAGCTGGCCACCATCGACGTCGGCATGGACATCGCGCTCGACCTCCCCGCGTCGCGGCTCGGACCTCACGACGACCAGAAGGTGCGCGAGGTGTTCGACCGGCTCGAGTTCCGCTCGCTGCTCGGGCGCATCCCCACCTACGGGCCGCAGGAGACAGTCCCGGCAGGGACCGCGGCGGCCGCGTCCTCCGGCCAGGGCTCGCTCCACCTCGAGGGTGAGGCCGTGCCCGCCGCCGTCGATGTCGAGGTTGTCGACGACGCGGTCCGCGCCGAGGAGATGGTGCAGCGGTTGCGCGAGCGCGGCGACATCGTGCTGCGCAGCGTCATCGACGGCACCGCGCGGCGCGGCGACGTCGTCGGCGTCGCGCTGACCTCGCTGGACTCGCCGGACCCGGCGTACTACATCCCGATCGGGCACGAGACCGGCAATGCCGGCGACCAGGTTCTCGACGCGCTGGTGCGCCTGCTCGAGGACCCTGCGGTGGTCAAGCACGGCTACGACCTCAAGCAGGAGCTGCTGGCCTGGAGCGCGCGGGGTGTCTCGCTGGTGTCGACCGGCTTCGACGCCATGCTCGCCGCCTATCTCTGCATCACGACGCGCACGCGGGTGCCCGCGCTGACCGTGCTGGCCCATGACCTGTGCGGGATCACCGAGCAGCCGGAGGATGTCCTGCTGGGCAGTGGCCGCACGCGGCGACCGGCCGCCACGGTGCCGGTGGAGGAGGCGGCCAGCTACTACGGAACGTGGGTGTCACTGCTGCCACCGGTCCGCGACGCGCTGCAGACGCAGCTCGCCGAGGGCACGCTGCGCTCGCTGTACGACGACGTGGAGTTGCCGCTGGTGCCCATCCTCGCGGCCATGGAGCGGGTGGGGATCCGCGTCGACTGCGACGAGCTGGCGCGACTCTCCGCCGAGATGCACCTGCGGATCGCCGAGCTCGAGGGCATCGTGTCCGAGACCGCCGGGTACACATTCAACCCGGGATCCACCCAGCAGCTGGCCACCTTCCTGTACGACAGCCTGGGGCTGGCGGCGGGGCGGCGCACCAAGACGGGACGCAGCACCGACGCCGACAGCCTGGAGTCGCTGCGCGGTGAGCACGCCGTCGTCGACGTCATCCTCGAGTGGCGCCAGCTCACCAAGCTGAAGAGCACCTACGTCGACGCGCTGCCGCTGCTCTGCGCGGCCGACGGTCGCGTGCACACCTCCTTCAACCAGGCGGTGGCCACCACCGGCAGGCTCAGCTCGGCCGACCCCAACCTGCAGAACGTGCCGGTGCGCACCGGCTTCGGCCAGCGCATTCGCCATGCGTTCATCGCCGACCCGCGGCAGAGCCTGGTCAGCGCCGATTACTCACAGATCGAGCTGCGCGTCCTCGCCCACGTCAGCGAGGAGGAGGAGCTGATCGCGGCCTTCGCCCGCGGCGAGGACATCCACCGGCGCACCGCGGCCGAGGTGTACGACGTCGCCCCGGAGGCGGTGACGCCCGACCAGCGCCGTATCGCCAAGGTGGTGAACTTCGGCGTGGTGTACGGCCTGTCCGACTTCGGCCTGGCCCGCGACACGGGCATGGACCAGGAAGCGGCGCGGATGTACATCGACAAGTACTTCGAGAGCTTCCCCTCGGTGGCGCGGTACCTCGAGCGCACCCGCATGCACGCGCGCGAATGGGGATGGGTGGAGACGTTGATGGGACGGCGGCGGCACCTGCCCGACATCCGCGCCGCCAACCGGCAGCTGCGTGGAGCCGCCGAGCGGATGGCGGTGAACATGCCCATCCAGGGCGCCGCCGCGGACATCATGAAGCTGGCCATGATCCGCTTCGACGGCGCGCTGCGCACCGCCGGCCTGCGCTCGCGACTGCTGCTCCAGGTGCACGACGAGCTGGTGCTCGAGTCCCCGGACGAGGAGCTGGACGCGATCGTGCCGCTGCTGCGCGACGCGATGGGTGGCGCGGCACAGCTGGTCGTGCCCCTGGTGGTTGACGTCAAGGTCGGCACCAACTGGATGGAGATGACGCCGCTGCGCGAGACGGTGAGTGCCGGAGCTTCCTGAGGTCGAGACCGTCGCCGCGGACCTTCGCGCGGCCGTGGTGGGGCGCACCGTCATGACCGTCGAGCTCGGCCATCCCAAGGTGCTCCGCTTCCCCGTCCCCGAGGTGTTCCTGGCGGTGCTGCCCGGCCAGCGCATCGAGAGCGTCACGCGCCGGGGCAAGTTCATCTTCTGCGCGCTGGCCGGCGGTGAGGACCTCGTCTTCCACCTCGGCATGACCGGTCACCTGCTGGTGTGCGGCATCGATGCGCCGGCCGCCAAGCACACTCACCTGCGTGCGCTGCTGGACGACGGACGTGAGCTGCGCTACGACGATGCCCGCCGCTTCGGCCGGATCCTCCTCGGCCCGCGCGCCACCCTGGAGGATTCCCGCGTGCTGCCAACGCTCGGCGTGGAACCTCTCTCGGACGAGTTCACCACCGCCCGGCTGGACGCGGTGCTGCGCTCGACGACGCGCACCGTCAAGGCGGCGCTGCTCGACCAGCGCGGTGTCGCCGGACTCGGCAACATCTACGTCGACGAGGCCTGCCACCTGGCCGGGGTGCGGCCACAGCGACGCTGCAATACCCTGACCCGCGTCCAGCGTGCTGCGCTGCACGCCGCCATCCCGACCGTCCTGCGCAGCGCGATCGGCAATCGCGGCAGCAGCATCGACGACTATCGCGACGTGTGGAACGCCAAGGGCAGCAACCAGGAGAGACTGCAGGTGTACGGGCGTGGCGGGCAGCCCTGCTGTCGCTGCGGAGCGATCCTGCGCCGCACCACCATCGCGGGCAGGACCACCGTGTACTGCCCGCGGTGCCAGCGATGACCCGGGTGACCTTCGTCAGCTACGACGGGGAGCCCCCGCTCGGCGGCCAGGGAATCGTGCTGCGCGGGATGCGTCGCTCGCTGACAGCGCGCGGTTGCACGGTCAACGTGGTGGCGGGTCGCGGCGCCGGCAGCGTGCGCTACCCGCGGATCACCGGCCGCCCGCCGCTGGACTTCTCCCTGCACCTCAACCTCCATCCCGGGCTGGTGTCGCGGCTGGCGGGGGACGTGGTCCACGTCCACGGCGGCCCCGGCGGCGTGCTGCTGGTGCGCGGCGTCGGAGTGCCGATCGTCTACAGCGCCCACCACACGTACCGCCAGGCGCACGGGACGGGCTCGCTCCGCCGGGTGCTGTCGCCACTGGAAGCGCTGGCGTACCGCCGGGCCGCGATGGTGCTGGCCGTGTCGCCGTCGACTGCCGATGCCGTCCGGCGACTGGGCGTGCCGGCGTCCCGCGTCGAGGTGCTTCCCCCCGGCGTCGACGCTCCGCTGGAGTCGCCACCGGCACGCGAACCGGCGCGCCTGCTGTTCGCCGGCCGTTGGGAGGCGGAGAAGGGGGTGCTCGACGCCGTTGCCGTCATGCGTGCGGTGCTCGATCGGAATCCCGATGCCACCGCCGCGGTCATCGGCGCGGGGCGGCTCGACGCCGACCTGCGCCGCGCTGCCGCGAGCCCGCGCATCGAGGTGCTCGGGCGGGTCGAGGACAGCCGGCTGCGTGTTGAGCTGGCCCGCGCTGCGGTCGTGCTGATGCCCTCACGATACGAGGGCCTCGGCCTGGTGGCTCTCGAGGCCCAGGCCGACGGGACACTGGTGGTCGGGTACGACGTGGACGGCCTGCGCGACGCGGTTGTCGACCGCAGCCTGTTGGTGGAGGCGGGGGACGTCGCCGCCCTGGCACGGCTGGCCGAAGGGCTCCTGGCCGATCCGGGCCGGCGCGCCGAGATGGCCGACACCGCGATGCGACGGGTGCGCGCCGAGCACTCGTGGGACGCGGTCGCCCGCCGCCTCGAGCAGGTGTACGCAGCCGTGGGGGGATTGTGAGTGAAGGCCTCCCGGTAGACTGAACCGGTGCCCGATCTCGAGATCGTCTCAGCGTTCGCGCCGGCCGGCGACCAGCCGGCGGCGATCGACGCGCTGTACCGCGGTGTGCAGGAGGGACGGCGCGAGCAGACCCTTCTCGGCGTCACCGGGTCGGGCAAGACGTTCACAGTGGCGCACCTGGCGGAGCGGCTGCAGCGACCCGTGCTGGTGCTGTCGCCGAACAAGACGCTGGCCGCCCAGCTCTGGGCAGAGTTCCGCGAGTTCTTCCCCAACAACGCGGTCGAGTACTTCGTCTCCTTCTACGACTTCTACCAGCCTGAGGCATACATCCCGCGAACCGACACGTACATCGAGAAGGACTCGTCGCGCAACGACGAGATCGACCGGCTCCGTAACAGCGCCACGCGGGCGCTGCTGACCCGTCGCGACGTCATCGTGGTTGCCTCCATCTCCTGCATCTACGGCATCGGCTCGCCGGAGAACTACCTCGGTGAGTCGCTGAGCATCACGCGCGGTGAGACATGGCGGCGCGACATCCTCCTGCGCAAGCTGGCCGACCTGCAGTACTCGCGCAACGACATGGACTTCGGTCGCTCCCGCTTCCGTGTGCGCGGAGACGTCCTCGATGTGCAGCCCGCCTACGAGGAGGTGGCCACCCGCATCGAGTTCTTCGGCGACGAGATCGAGTCGATCAAGGAGTTCGACCCGCTCACCGGTGAGATCCTGGCGCTGCGTGAGGAGTTCACCGTCTTCCCAGCGTCGCACTACGTCACCCCGGCGGCGAAGATGAAGACGGCGATCGAGCGGATTCGTGAGGAGCTGGCCGAGCGCGTCGCCGAGCTCGAGACGCGCGGCCGCCTGCTCGAGGCGCAGCGGCTGCTGCAGCGCACCAACTTCGACGTCGAGATGATGCAGGAGACGGGCACCTGCGCGGGCATCGAGAACTACTCGCGCCACCTCAGCGGTCGGGCGGAGGGTGAGCGCCCCTTCTGCCTGCTCGATTTCCTCCCCGACGACACGCTGATCGTGGTCGACGAGTCCCACGTTGCGGTGCCCCAGATCGGCGGCATGTACGGCGGCGATCGCTCGCGCAAGATCCCGCTGGTGGAGTACGGGTTCCGGCTGCCGTCGGCCCTGGACAACCGGCCGCTGACCTTCGCCGAATGGGACTCGATGGTGGGCCAGGTGGTCTACGCGAGCGCCACGCCGGGACCGTACGAGGAGCAGCACTCCACGCAGGTCGTCGAGCAGATCATCAGGCCCACCGGGCTCGTCGACCCGGTCGTCGAGGTGAAGCCCTCCGAGGGGCAGATCGACGACCTCCTCGCCCAGATCGCGCGCCGCGTGGAGCGCAAGGAGCGGGTGCTGATCACGACCCTCACCAAGAAGATGGCCGAGGACCTCACCGACTACCTTCGCGAGGCCGGGGTGCGGGTGCGCTACCTGCACAGCGACATCGACACTCTCGAACGCGTCGAGATCATCCGCGACCTGCGTTTGGGCGTCTTCGACGTGCTCGTCGGGATCAACCTGCTGCGCGAGGGCCTCGACCTCCCCGAGGTGTCGTTCATCGGCATCCTCGACGCCGACAAGGAGGGCTACCTGCGTGGCTACCGCTCTTTGGTGCAGACCATCGGGCGGGCGGCACGCAACATCAACGGGCACGTCGTGATGTACGCGGACTCACGTTCGGAGGCGATGGAGCACGCCATCGCCGAGACCGACCGGCGTCGCGCCGTGCAGACCGCACACAACCTGGCCAACGGGATCACGCCGCTGTCGATCGTCAAGGCCGTGTACCAGATGGAGACGCATCGCGACGACGTCAGCGCGCACGCCGCCGACCTCCAGGAATCGGCGGGCCTGCCGCCTGACGAGCTGCTCCGGCTGGCCAAGGAGGTGGAGCGCGAGATGAAGCGGGCCGCGCGCGACCTCGAGTTCGAGCGCGCTGCCGAGTTGCGTGACCGCCTCACCGACCTGCGGCGACGCATCGACGACCCCGAGGCCGAGGCGGCCGCGGCTGCAGCGGAGCGGCCACGCCCGCAGCGGCGGCAGCGGGGGTACGCGCGCCGCCACTGAGCCCATCTGGGGCGCGGAGTCAGTAAATTCCCGCCGGCGCCTGTCTATTCTCGCGTGGAGATTGCGCAGGAGATGCTCATGATGCCGGCCACTCCGCGTGTGGCGGACGCGGAAGCCAGCTTCGACAGGACGCTGAGCGTGGAGCGGCGCCGCCTGTACGGCGTGGCCTACTCGATCCTGCGCGACCACTCCGAGGCGGAGGACGCTCTCCAGGACGCGATGCTCAAGGCCTGGAAGAGCTGGGGCAGCCTGCGCGACGAGAGCGCGCGGCAGACCTGGCTGGTGCGCATCTGCGTCAACCACTGCATCAACCGTCGCAGCGGGCTGCGGTTGCGACCCAGCAGGGTGGCGACAGCGCGCGATGCGGCCTCGCCTGATCCGCGCTTCGAGGGACGGCTCGTCGACCTCGATCGCAGCTACCGCGCGCTGTCACCCAAGCAACGCGCGGCGGTGTTCCTTCACTACCACCACGGCTACTCGATCGACGAGTGCGCCGACCTGATGAGCTGCCGCGCCGGCTCGGTGCGCACCCACCTGGCGCGCGCACTGGCGTCGATGCGCAAGGAGATGGCCAATGTCTGAGCCGACCGCGCTCGCCGGCGACCTCGAGCGCGACCTGCGTCGCTACTTCGCGGTGACCACGTCGACAGAGCTGCCCCGGCGCGTGGCCGAGATGAGTGCGCGGACACTTGGCGCGCCGCGACGCCGCCCCATGGCCGTCCTGCTCGGCGGCGGGCTGGGGGCGCTGGCCACTGCGGCGCTGGTGTTCGTCGTGGCGACACACGTGGTTCCACACGGAGGCGCCAGCAGCTCGCTCTCTTCCGGCTCCGGATCGAGCGCGGGCTCGGCGTCTGCGCCGTCACAGTCGGTGGTTCCCGTCGCGTACCCGGGGGTCGATACCACCAGGCTCTCGGCGAGCGGCGTCCTGCTTCTCGCGCCGGCCGGCCACGGGTCCCCGCGGCTCACCGCCGGGCAGGCGCAGGCCGCCGCCACGGGCTCGGTGGGCGACAGGGCGGGGACGGAGGGCCCGGCCGTCCTGGCGTTCGTCGAGCTGATCGACCAGTCGCAGCCGATCACCTGCCTGTGCTGGGTGGTCGACGTGCCTGTCAGCAGCGGGGTGGCGGCCGGCCCGCGCTCGACATCGCTGCACACCGAGCTGGTGCTCGTCGACGCGGTCAGCGGCCGCATCGACGGTGTGCGGTCGGGCCACGGCATCCCATGACCGTTCCACAGCCAACAACGACCACACGCCGAGGAGGCCCCATGACCGTCCGCACCATCGTCGCCATCGTCTTCGGCACCGCAGCGCTGGCCGGCTGCGCATCGGGCGCAAGCAGCGCTCTCAATGGCTCGACCGCGGGACAGGGGGCTGCCGCACCGGCCGGGCCCGCCCAGTTCGCGCCGAGCGGCGGCCAGTCAACGAGCCTGTCCACAGGTAAGACGACGAGCATCGTGGTGGGCACGCCGACCTCGGACATCGAACGTGCCGTGACCGCGACCTACACGGTGCCGGCGGGGAGCTTCCTCGACTCCTTCGAGGGCGTTGCCGCCCGCGCCGTCGGCCTCGGCGGCTACGTGGTCAGCTCCACGACGCAGCCCGACAGCAGCGGCCGGATCGTGAGCGGCGCCGTGACGCTCAAGGTGCCGGCCGCCAAGATCTCCGACTTCCTCAACGGCATGCCACAGACCTTCGTGGCCTCATCGATCGACTTCTCGGCGATCGACCACACCGCGCAGTTCATCGACGTCAACGCCCGGTTGGCGTCGGCGCATGCCCACCTGGCAGCGCTCGACGCCCTGCTCGCCAAGGCCACCTCGCTTGCCGACATCACCGACCTCGAGCAGAGGATCGAGGCGGTGCAGACCGAGATCGACGGCGACCAGGGCCAGCTCAACCTCCTCACCGCGTCCGTCGACCTGGCCACAGCCACCGTGCGGATGTCCGAGCGCGGCGCCACCGTCGCCCACGTGACCGTGCCCAACCCGGTGAGCGGTGGGATCGGCGGGGGCTGGGACAACGCTGTCCGCGTGACCGGCGCAGTCCTGGAGGGAGTGGTGAGCGCGGTGCCCCTGCTGGTGGTGCTGGCCGTGGGCCTGGTGGTGTGGCGGCGAGTGTCGCGGCCATCGTTGCCGCGGCGGCGCTCGGCCGGGTCCGAGTAGGCCGGACGGCCGACGGCCAAAGCGGCGAGGGCGGCCGGCAGGGCTGGACACGGGTCACTGCGCCCCTCACAATCAGCGAACAGATGTTCGCGAAGCGCCGACCCCGATGAGCTCCGCGCCGGCCCGGGCCGCCCGCGTCCAGTACGTCTGCTCCGACTGCGGCGCGGGGTCTCCGAAATGGCAGGGCCGTTGCGATGGCTGTGGCGCCTGGAACACCCTCGGCGAGGGGATGGTCGTGTCCGGCACCGTCCAGCGGCCGCGACGCTCGCCCCGGGCCGCGCTGCCGCTGGACCGCGTCGGGGAGTTCGCCGACCAGGTGCGGAGCAGCGGCATCGCCGAGCTCGACCGGGTCCTGGGCGGCGGCGTCGTCGCCGGCTCGTTGATCCTGCTCGGCGGTGACCCGGGGATCGGCAAGTCAACGCTGGCCCTGCAGCTGGCGGCACGCACCGGCACCGCGGCCCGTCCGGTGCTGTACTGCGCCGGCGAGGAGTCGTCGGTGCAGGTGGCGATGCGCGCCGAGCGCCTGCGCTGCCGCCTGCCGTCGGTGGCCGTGCTCCCCGAGACAGACCTCGACTCCGTCGTCGACGCCATCGAGCTGACCCGGCCGCCACTGGCGATCGTCGACTCCGTGCAGACGCTCAGCGCGCCCGGCGCGGCCGGGACGCCGGGCAGTCCGGGGCAGGTCCGTGAGGCGGTGGGCCGGCTCCTCACCGTGGCCAAGGACACGGGGGTGCCGATTGTGCTGGTCGGCCACGTCACCAAGGAGGGCGCCATCGCCGGGCCGCGCACGCTCGAGCACATGGTGGACGTCGTCCTCTACCTCGAGGGTGAGCGCCACGGTGAGCACCGGTTGCTTCGTGGCGTCAAGAACCGGTTCGGCAGCACCGGCGAGCTCGGCCTTTTCACCATGGAGAGCGACGGCCTCCGCGAGCTCGACGCCCCCGGGCGGGCGTTCCTCGACGAGAGCAGCCTGTCGGTTCCCGGCAATGTCCTCACGGTGGCCTGCGAGGGCACCCGCCCGCTGGTTGTCGAGATCCAGGCGCTGGTGACAACGACATCGTTCGGGCTGCCCCGGCGCACCAGCTCGGGGTTCGACATCGGCCGACTCCACCTGCTCCTCGCCGTGCTGGAGAAGCGTGCCGCGATCAGGCTCCACGAGTCCGACGTCTACCTCAACGTGGTCGGCGGTGTCCGCATCTCCGACCCCTGTGCCGACCTCGCCGTGAGCATCGCCGTGGCCGGGGCGGCGACGGACAGCCTGCTGCCGCCGCAGACCGTGGTTCTCGGCGAGGTCGGCCTCGGTGGAGAGGTGCGGCGCGCCTCGCGGATCGACATGCGCCTCGCGGAGGCGGCGGCGCTGGGTCAAGGCTCGGCGCTGATCCCCGCGGGTGGCCGTGTCCCCATCGCGGCAGGGCTGCGGTTGCGCCGCGTCACCACCGTCTCCGCGGCCCTCGAATTGCTCGCCCAAGCCTGAGCTTTCGCCCACCGCAGGCGCTGCACCGCGGTTGCGAAGGCGTGACGCAAGCGGCGTCGCGTCGGTGGCTGTGCTTAGATCGACCAGCCATGCCTCGTCACTCACCGATCATCCTGCGCCGCGCCCGCGCCATCTCCCGGGCCCTGGGGGCGATCCTGGGCGTGGTGGTCGGCATCTTCTACGCGGCTTTCGTGATCAGCAACTCGCCCGGCCTCTTCGCCAACGACCAGACCGTCACGACGGTGGTGCTCGCCGGCAGCGCCATCGTCGGCGCCGCGGCGCTGGCCCTGGCGGCGCCGATGCTCACCATCGAGCCCTACCTCTGGCTCGAGCGGCTCCTCGACGAGGCGCCGCCGGGGCAGATCATCGGGGCCCTCGCCGGCATCGTGTCGGGCCTGCTGATCTCGGCGCTGGTTGCGGTGCTGCTCGGTCCGCTGCCGTTCTACGTCGGCACCGGCGTCTCACTCGCCCTGGCGTTCGCCCTCGTCCAGGTCGGAGCCCGCGTCGGCACCCGGCGTGGTGCCGCCTTCGCGAGCGTCCTGCGCAGTGGCAGCGTCGCCGCCCCGGCCACGGATGTTCCCCGTGAGGGCGGTCCCATCGACGGGCCGCCGGTGGTGGTCGACACCTCGGCCCTGATCGACGGCCGCATCGTGGACGTCGCCAAGGCCGGTTTCCTGCCCGGCCGCCTGCTCATCGCCGGCTTCGTCCTCGAGGAGCTCCAGCGCGTCGCCGACTCCGGCGACCCGATGCGCCGGGCGCGCGGCCGGCGGGGCCTGACCGTCCTCGAGGAGCTGCAGCGGCGCCAGGACGTTGCCTGCGAGGTCGTCGACCTCAACTTCCCCGACGTCGCCGAGGTGGACGCCCGGCTCATCAAGCTGGCGGTGGCGCGCTCGGCGTCGCTGCTGACCAGCGACCACAACCTCAACCGCATCGCGCGCATCGCCGGGCTTCGTGTGCTCAACCTCAACGACCTGGCCAATGCTCTCAAGCCGATCCTCGCGGCGGGGGAGGAGATCTCCATCGCCATCGTCCGCGAGGGAAAGGAGTTGCACCAGGGGGTCGGCTATCTCGACGATGGCACCATGGTGGTCGTCGAGAACGCGCGCGACCACCTCGGCGCCACGGTGCGCGCCACCGTCACCTCGGTGCTGCAGACCACCTCGGGACGGATGATCTTCGCCACCGCTGAAGCAGCCGACGCCACCAGCTCGCGCACCGGGCGAGCGGTCCGTCCCCGGGCGGTACAGCGCTGACCGCCGCCCTCATCATCCCGGCCAGTGGCATGGGGAGCCGGATGGGGGAGGACAAGCTCTTCGCGGAGGTGGCGGGGCGGCCCATCCTCGCCCACACGCTGGCGGCCGCAGCCCGGTCCGGCGCCTTTGCCCGCACGGTCATCGCCGCGCCACCCGAGCGCCATGCGCTGATCCGCGAGCTGGCTGAGCGCGAGGGTGTCGTCGACCTGGTGCTCACCACCGGGGGCGAGCGCCGCCAGGACAGCGTGCGAGGCGCGCTGGAGGAGGCCGGCGACGTCGAGGTGGTCGCGGTGCACGACGCAGCGCGCCCACTCTGTCCACCGCAGCTCTTCGTCGACTGCGTGCAAGCAGCGCGGCGCCACGGCGCGGCCACGACCGCGATCCCCGTTGTCGACAGCATCAAGCGCGTCGTCGACGGCGTGGTGCTGCAGTCGCTCGACCGCGGTGACCTGTACGCCATCCAGACGCCGCAGGCCTTCCGCCGCGGGCTGCTCGTCGACGGCCACCGCCACGCCGTGGCCAGCGGGATGGTGGTCGACGACGATGCGGCGCTGATCGAGGCGCTGGGTCGCCCGGTGCACATCGTTCCAGGCAGCCCTGACAATTTCAAGGTGACCTACCCGCGCGACCTCGTCCTGCTGCGCGCTCTCCTGGCCGCCCGGGAGTGACCACGCGCATCGGCCTGGGCTTCGACGCCCATCGCCTCGTCGAGGGGCGCCCGCTGATGCTCGGCGGGGTGCGCATCCCCCACCTCCGCGGCCTCGCCGGGCACTCCGACGGCGATGTCGTGGCGCACGCGCTCTGCGACGCGCTGCTCGGCGCCGCCGGGCTCGGCGACATGGGCAACCACTTCCCGTCGAGCGAGGAGCGCTGGCGCGACGTACCCGGTGTCGATTTCCTGCACGCGGTGGCCACCCTGCTCCGCGAGCGCGGCCTGCGGGTGGTGTCTGCACAGGTGGTCGCGGTGGCCGAGGAACCCCGGCTTGCCGGTCATCTCGAATCCATGGCAATGGCGTGCTCGACTGCGCTGGGGATCGACCGCGCGCTCCTCCAGGTGACCGCGACGAGCACCGACGGCATGGGCTTCACCGGCGCCGGCGAGGGGATCGCCGCCTCCGCCGTGGCCCTGCTCGACCACCTTCACTGAAGGCAGGGTTGGTTGCCGCTCCGATTGCGCTGGTGCGGCCCACCCTGATATCCTGCTGAGAGCGAAATGAAATACGCTGAGAGCGAAGCTGATTCCCGCACCCGTGCCGGCTCGCTGCGGCGCCTCCAGGGTGCGGTGCTCCGGCATCACCGCGAGCTCAGCCGGCGCTCGCTGGCCGATGTCGCGGCCGCGGCGCACTGCTCGCCCGCCCACCTGTCGGAGGTCGAGCGTGGCCGCAAGGACGTCAGCGCCGAGCGCCTTGTGGCGATGGCCGCGGCGCTTGACGTTCCGCTCCACATCCTCTACGGCGACATCGCCGACGCGCTGGCGCCGGCGAGCCTGACCGATGCCCGGGCCGCCTCTGCCGACCCGCGTGCCCAGATCCAGGTGGCCGCGGCGCTGCTCAACGACGACGCGCTGCGCACCGTGGCCCGCTTCAGCAGCTACCTGGCCAGCTCCGCGGCGTCGCCGGTGCGCCGGCGGATCGGCTTCGCGGTTCCGCGCGGGGAGGGTGGCGCGTGACCGTGGTGCCCACCGTCGTCGAGTCCACCTCCCGCGGGGAGCGCTCGTACGACATCTACTCCCGGCTGCTGCGCGACCGCATCGTCTTCCTCGGCGACCAGATCAGCGACGACGCCGCCAACCTTGTCACCGCGCAACTGCTGTTCCTGGAGAGTGAGGAGGCCGGCAAACCGATCAGCCTGTACATCAACTCGCCCGGTGGCAGCGTCACCGCGGCCCTTTCCATCTACGACACCATGCAGTACGTCAGCGCCCCGGTCTCGACGATCTGCCTCGGCATGGCGGCGAGCGGTGGCTCGCTGCTCCTCGCGGGCGGCGAAGCCGGGCTCCGGTCGGCTCTGCCCAACTCCCTGATCCTCATCCACCAGCCGTGGGTGCAGGGCATGCAGGGCCAGGCGGGGGACCTCGAGGTGCATGCGCGCGAGATCCTTCGCCAGCGCGACGTGCTCGTCGAGATCTACGCGCGGCACAGCGGCAAGAGCCTCGAGCAGGTGGCGCGTGACATGGATCGCGACAACTACATGACCGCCGAGCAGGCCAGGGAGTGGGGGCTCATCGACCAGATCGTCAGCAGACGAGAGCAACCGGCACCCGTCCCCGCCGGGTTTCACGTCTGAGACGTCTCGGGGTGGGCGCCGGCCGTCGATAGACTGTCGCGCCATGGCACTGCGTCTCCACGACACGCTGACGCGCACCCTGCAGGAGGTCGTCCCCCTCGAGGAGGGACACGTCCGCGTGTACACCTGCGGGCCGACGGTGTACGCCCGCGCCCACATCGGCAACTTCCGGACCTTCCTCTTCGAGGACGTGTTGCACCGCTGGCTGGAACGGCGTTTCCCGCGGGTGACCCACGTGATGAACCTGACCGACGTCGATGACAAGATCATCACCGCCGCGGCGGCCGCCGGCCACGACCTGCACGAGGAGACCGCGCCGTGGATCGCCGCGTTCTTCGAGGATCTCGAGACCCTCAACATCCGTCGCGCGCATCACTATCCGCGTGCCACCGAGTACATCGAGGAGATGGTGGGGATCATCGAGCGTCTCGAGGCCGCCGGGGTGACGTACCGCAGCGACGGCAGCGTGTACTTCCGCATCGCCGCCTTCCCTGAGTACGGGCGGCTCTCCGGCGTGCGCGCCGACGGACTTGTCGCCGGCGCCGGCGGACGTGTCGACGCCGACGAGTACGACAAGGAGGATGTGCGTGACTTCGCGCTGTGGAAGGCCGCGACGGCGGACGAGGTCGGCTGGGACACGCGCCTGGGACGCGGACGCCCGGGATGGCACATCGAGTGCTCGGCGATGAGCATGACGCTGCTCGGCGAGTCCTTCGACATCCACTGCGGGGGCGTCGACAACATCTTCCCGCACCACGAGAACGAGATCGCCCAGAGCGAGGCGGCGACGGGCCGGCGGTTCGTGCGGGTGTGGGTGCACGGCGAGCACCTGCGCACCGGCGGTGAGAAGATGGCCAAGTCGCTGGGCAACTTTGCGACGGTGGACGAGCTGGTCGCCGCCGGCGCGCGGCCGTCGGCGCTGCGCTACCTGCTCATCGCGGGCGCGCACTACCGCAGGACGGTGAACTACACAGAGGAGTCCGTGCACGCCGCCACCGAGTCCGTCGACCGCTTCGCGGACTTCAGCGAGCGGGTGCGCAGCCACGAGCCGCACGGCGACGCGACCGGGGCGGCCGACTCGCGAGTGGCGCGCACGCGAGCGGCGTTCGAGTCGGCGATGGACGACGACCTCAACCTCGCCGAGGCGATGGGCGCCGTCTTCTCGCTGATCCGGTCGCTCAATCGTGAGCTGGACGGGCGCGGGGTCGATGCGACCACCCACCGGGAGCTGGTCGAGCTCATCGATGAGGTCGACGACGTGCTCGGAGTGCTGCCGCTGGTCGAGCGGGAGCGGGCCGGTGCCGCGCTCGATCCCGACTCTGCGGCCATGCTGAGCGCCCGCGAGACGGCCCGCGCGGCCAGGCAATGGGACGAATCCGATCGCCTCCGGGACGCCCTGGCCGAGCGTGGCATCGCCGTCGAGGACACGCCGGCGGGACAGCGCTGGCGGCGCGCCTGAGTCCGGCGGTCACACGCCTGCAAGGTCTGCGAGCCATGGTTGCTATGCTCACCAAGGCCGCCAAACGCACCAGAACGCAGCAGTCAGCGCACTGGAGATGAGGAGATGGACATCGCACAGCCCGGCCGGGCGATCCAGGCCCTGAACGGCCCCTTCCCAGGCGGGGTGGGTCACCCGGGGTTCGACAGCGGCGTGTCCGTGCTGGCGGTCGTGCTGCGATTCACCCTCTGGGTGCTGGTGCTCCTGGCGGTGGTGTGGTTCGCGCGCGAGATCCTGCGGGCCGTGGCGGCACGGTCGCACCACCGCACCCCGCCGCCCAGCCCTGCGGTTGCTGAGCTGGAGCTGCGCTATGCGCGCGGCGAGATCAATCGTGCCGACTACCTCGAGCGCCGCGCCGACCTCGGCGGGCCACCACCGGCGGCTCCAACCGCCTGATCGGGGAGGTCCCGGGGCCGCCGCAGCGTAGGCGCGGCGACCCCGGTTATCTGCTTATGCGGTCGGCGGCGCAGGTGGAGTGGAGGGCGGTCCGCCGTACGACGATGGCGGTCCCCCGTAGGTGGTCCCGGAGGAGACCGGGAGCGTGCGGGTCGCCTCCGGCTCGCTCTTCTTCATGAAGCCACCGGCGATGACGCCGATGGACGCGATCAGGCCGATGAAGAGGCCGAAGCTCACGCCCGCGCTGAAGCCCGGACCTGAGTAGGAGGCGGGGGAGCCGATCAGCAGCCAGAGCAGGGCCATCAGCAGCATGAAGCCACCGATAGCCATGAAGAGCACGGCGTCCGGTTGTGGCATCGTCGGCAGTGTCACCGTCGGCACGAACGTCCGAATGATGAAGAGAGCCAGCCCGACAAGCACGGCTAGGAAGAAGAGCAGGCCGGTCCAGTAGTTGAACGCGGTGACGCTCGCGGATCCGCCGCAGCCCGGGATGCCACTGCAGTTGACGGTGGCGCTGTACCAGGGGAGGAAGACGGAGATCAAGGCCACGACCAGCGCACCGCCGATCAGCGTGTCCCCGTTGCCGAGCTGTCGTCCACCAATGTCAGGCAAGGTGTTCCCTCCTCATGGGTTGTGCCGGAGAAATTCGCGCCGAGTATAAATCGGTCCCAGCCGCACCGAACGATGCGTCTGCGACATTTGTCCGCCTAATCATCTGGGCGAGGCCCTCCTGTGTGGCACGGCTGCTGCCGTTTGAAGTGGCACGGCTGCGGCCGCTGAGCGCGATGGTAGTGGCCAAAGGGAGGTTTGGTGTGAATCGGCGATGCGGTGACGGGATCGCCCCTGATCGATGACGCGCCCGTTGCAATGGGATTGCGCGGGGCCGGCGCGCTGACAATCGGCCGGTGCCAGCGAATGTCTGCTGTCCGAACTGCTGGTCCTGGACCGAACTGGGGAAGGGCACCACGTGCCCTCGCTGCGGTGCGCCATTGATCCTCCCCGACGGCCGCACCGTGGATGCGGCGATGGCGGCGCCCCCACCGCCGCCACCGCCTCCGGGGTTGTACGGGTATGCGCCAGTCGCGTCCCCGTCAACGCGGGGCATCCCCGGGGCCGCGCTGCGCGGCTTCCAGCCGGCCGCGGGCACCGACTGGATCGCGGTGGCTCGCTGGTGCACCATCGGCTACGGCGTGCTCCTCGTGGTCACGCTGGTCGTGATCGGGCTTGTCGTCCAGCACATCAATGTGCCGATCACAGACCCGGGCACCGGCCTGACCACCATTCAGACCTTCGACATCGGCCCGGCGTTCGCGGTCGCCGCCATCCTCCTCGGCGCCGTCATGGCCGTCTTCGCCTGGCTCACCCAGTACACGGCGGCGCGGGTGATCTTCCTGGTGCTCGACGCGCTGGCCCTGCTCAGCGCGATATCGCAGATCAGCGTGGAGACGCGGTCGGGTGGGGTCGGGTTCCTCGGCCTGGTGACCGTGGCTTTCGACCTTGCCTACGGCGGCGTCCTGGTCATGTCCCTGCTGCCGAGGTCGCAACCGGCCTACACCTGACGCAGGCGACGCCGCGCCTTCAGGCGGACGCCGACGCCGCGGATGGGGTGGGCGATACTCGGGCCGTGGACATCCTCTACGGTCGCAACCCGGTGCTCGAGGCGCTGCGCTCCGGTCGTGCCGCCCGCAAGCTGGTCATCGCCACCGGCATCGCGCGCGAGGATCGGCTCGATGAGATCCTCAGCCTCGCCGGCGATCGCGGCATCCCCGTGGAGGAGAGCGCGCGCCACCGCCTCGATGACATCGCCCACACCGAGCACCACCAGGGCATCGCCGGCTATTTCCACGGCCGGCCTCCGCTGGCGATCGAAGACCTGCTGGCGAACTCGCGGCCGCCGCAACTGTTCGTCATCCTCGATGGCATCCAGGACCCGCAGAACCTGGGGGCGATCACCAGGACGGCGGACGCGGTGGGCGCTGACGGGATCATCCTGCCGCGCCATCGCGCAGCCGGAGTGACCGCGGCGGCCGTCAAGGCATCGGCAGGGGCCACCGAACACATTCCCGTGGCAACGGTCACCAACCTGGTCCACGCGATCGAGCTGATGCAGGCAGCCGGGCTGTGGGTCGTCGGCCTGGCGGCAGACGGCGAGACCCGCTACGACAGATTCGACTTCACGGTGCCGGTGGCCGTCGTCATCGGTGCGGAGGGGGAGGGGATGCGATCGCTGACCCGGCGGAAGTGCGATGCCGTGGTGTCGCTGCCGCTGTCAGGACACGTCTCATCACTCAACGCCGGCGCCGCTGCGGCCGTGCTGCTCTACGAGGTGGCGCGGCAGCGCGGGTTTTCGCCTCGTGGATGAACGATGCCTGCCGTGAGCGAGCTGATCGTCGACGGCTACAACGTGATCCATGCATGGCCGGAGCTGTCGCCGATCATCAAGGCCGGACACGCTGAAGAGGCTCGCCGCCGGCTGATCGTCATGCTCGGCGAGTACGCGGCGGCGACGGGCGAGCGAGTGACCGTGGTTTTCGACGCGCACGGCCGTGCACGCGACCACAGCGCGGGCGAGACCATTGACGGGGTGCTTGTGCTGTTCGGCAGCAAGGGACAGAGCGCCGACCACGTCATCGAGCGACGCGTGGCGATCGCGTCGCGGCGCGGCGATGCGGGTCGCGTCACCGTTGCCAGCGGTGACCGGCTGCAACGGGACCTGGTCATGGGGATGGGAGCCGCCGTGATCGGAGCGGAGGCGCTGCGGCAGGTTGTGCTCGGCGCGCATGCGGAAACCGGTGCGCACAGCGACCGACGGCGTCGCGAGGCCGGGTTCGCCAACCGGCTCGAGGATCGCCTCGATGCGGCCACGCGCGAACGGCTCGAGGCACTGCGCCGGCCGCCACCGGAGACGGACTGACCGTGGGGAGCGAGAGGTGCTTAGGCTCGCGCTTGGCGTCAGCTGACACCGTCCAGTGCTACTCGAGGAGCGATACGACGTGGCTTGACATCGGTGCGCGCGGATCGTAAGTTCCGTGGCGCTTCTTGCTGGGAAGGGAGGTTCATGAGCACGACATTTCGCTCGCGCAGGCTTTCCAAACGGAGAGCCCTGGTTGGTGCCTTCTCGGTTCTCGCAGTGGTGGCAACGGCGTCGGTGGCCACCGTATCGCCCTCACCTGTGGCGGCGGCAGGCTGCATCTCGAGCAGCGACTGTCTCTCCAAGATGACACTGGCCGAAAAGGCGGGCCAGATGACCCAGGCGGCGAACACCTACATCACCAACCCTGCTGACGTCGGCACATATGCGCTCGGCTCGGTGCTGAGCGGCGGCGGCGGCGGCCCCAACGGCGCCGGCGGCACGGCGAGCCAGTGGAAGACCATGGTCGACAACTATCAGAGCTACGCGCTCAAGAGCAGGTTGGGCATCCCCATCCTGTACGGCCTCGACGCCGTGCACGGCAACAACAACATCACCGGCGCGGTCATCTTCCCGCACAACATCGGCATGGGCGCGACCCGCGACGCCACCCTCGTGCAGCAGGAAGAGGACGTCACCCGCCAGGAGGTCCTCGGCTCCGGCCCTCGCTGGTCGTTCGCGCCCTGCCTGTGCGTGGCGCGGGACGATCGCTGGGGGCGCACCTACGAGAGCTTCGGCGAGGACCCGTCGATCGGAGACCCGCTTGCCTCCGCGGCCGTCACCGGCTTCCAGGGCACATCGCTCAGCTCCACGTCGGTGCTC
>DATBEL010000106.1:0-16624 GCA_036276135.1 Candidatus Dormiibacterota bacterium | reverse complement strand
ACGCGGGTCCTGTTCCCGCATGCCAGATCCCGCCAACCGGTGGTTGTCGCGGGTACTCAGCGCCGATCGCATCGGTGATGATCACCGTGACGGATACCGCGGGTAACACTGTCGTGCGCACCTCAACAAACGCCGAAGGTGTTTTCGACGTCCAAGTCTCCCCCGGTACCTACGAGGTGGCCGCGCCGGAGCAATCGGAGCCCGGGACGTATCGAGCCACTGTGACCGTTGGAGCTGGACAAACGACTAATGCCACGCTCCAGATCGATGCACCATGAGGAGCGAGCACAGCCACATGATCGTGAGCTGCGTGAGTGAGAGGGACCTTGCCGTCGATCGGGCCCAACACCTTGCTTGAAACCGTCACTCACGACTGAGTGCGGACGCCTGTCGGACGGACGCGCCGCCGACGGGTTGGCAACCTGCCTACCCGCCCGGGCGGTCGCGGCCACTGGCGGACGCTAGTCTTCCAAGCTGGTAGATCGCAGTAGCGGCGGTCTGCCACGGGGACTGGGTCACCGACCCTCACCACTGACCGGCTACCTTGAGGATCGCCCAGGAAGCGAGCCGGCAGGTAGCACGGTTAGTCCGAACGTCGAGGTCTCTGTGGATCCCGCACCCCACGAAATGTTGATCCGCCAGCAACCGGGATACGGCAAGTCAACAATCGACGGAAACTGTTGGTATCCAGCGAGTCTGAGTGTGACAACGGGCGTCGCCGCATCAGCCGGTTGTGCGTGCAGCGTCAATTGACTCGATGCGATTGGCGCTCGGGTCAACCACAGAACCTTGTTCGTGCTCCCGTCGGGGCGCTCGCCCTTGGCCACCAACTCTGTCGCGAACATGACGCCAACCACCTCCGGCGGTCGCCCCACCGCCCAGGGAATGCCGCCGACACCCCCAATGCCAGACCAGGATGGCAGTCCCCCACCTATGCCTACGTTGGTACCTCCGCAGCCGGCACTCGTGGTGGACGCGCTCGCACCACCGGCGGTCCCGGGCACATCGACCCCGCCTGGCCCTTCAGCGGCACATGCTGCCAGCAGGAGTGCGGCAAGTACGAGTGCGAGGACGCTGGACGGAGTCCGGCGCATTTGAGAATGCGTGCGAATCGAGGTCTCAACCACCGTAGCCCGGCACCCAGCACGTAGATGCCAGCAAGCGCCTCGACCAAGCCCAGGATCGGAAACTACCGCAGCGAAAAGCCAACACGTCCGCGGAGGGTTCCATCGGCACGGGCCCTTCAGAGGATCCGCGAGCGCCGGTTGAGTTGAATCAACAAATAGATGGCGGTCGCCACCGGCATTACAAGCACGAGTACGATGAGGTTCGAGAATAGGATCGAGCGGATACTTGGGTCACCCCCTTGGACACGCCCTCCGATGGCGGCTCCCAGGATGATCAGCAGACCCCCGCTCGGTGTCAGGACTGTGCCGATGATCTTGTCGCGGCGGCGCCAACCCTCGGACGTCCAGAGCATGACGATCCCAGCCACCCAGCCGATGACGGGGAGGACGAAGCCCCCAACGGTCAGTAGCAGCAGCGCGCCAACCTCCCGGATTCCAACTTTTGGCCTGCCCGGTTGTCCGAAACGGCTGAGCGCATCGGCCGCTATGGTCGATGGCGCGCCAAGCCGGTCGAGGATAGTGCGCACGTCGGCCTCCGTCGCACCATCCTCGCGCGCCTCGCGGATGTGCCCGCGCAGCTCTTGGACGATCTCCTCTGACTGGGCCGACGGAAGAGGTTTGAGCGCCGCACGGACGCGGCCGAGGTAGTCGTCAATCACCGAGTCGATTCCCGATACGGCCCGTGTCATCGCCCTCCCTCCAGCAATTCGTCGACAGCATCGCGAAAGCGCCGCCATTCCACGGAGAACACTTCGAGCGCGAGCTGGCCCGCCTGGGTTAAGCGGTAGTAGCGGCGCGGCGGCCCGCTGGTGGATTCCCGCCACGATGTCTCGACCACGCCATCGCGCCGCAGCCTGCTCAGGAGCGGATACACCGTCCCCTCGCTGGTCAGCAGACCGTTTGCCCCGCCGAGCCGTCGTACCAGTTCGAATCCGTAGCGTTCTCCGTCGCGGAGAAGAGCGAGGACGCAGTACTCGAGCGCTCCGCGCCGCATCTGGCTCAGGAGGGCAACGCGTCCATCATCCGAGGTGGGCTCAGGCGCCGGTACCATGTGCCGCATGGTACTGGTTCAACAGTCGTCAACGTACCGCCCGAGCTCGTTGGGCGCGACCGTTCGGATCGCGCGGGAGCCTCGCCAACCGTCGGTTGATCAGTTCGAGGCTGAAGGCGTCGGGGTCGTACCTGCCGGCCCACCGCTTCAGATCAGCATGCTCGGGATGGCGGGCATCGCGAAGTGCCTCGACCAGCTGTTGGTAGCCGTCGACGCCGCCGCAGTCTTCCGGCGGGGCTGCGCGCTCCCCGCCCAGGCACACGGGTGTCACGGGCGTCCCGGCAGGTCTCATGTCCTCCAGGACCACGTCATGTTCCCAGCTGTCACCGAAGTCATACAGGTAGAGGAAGTGATCCCCCGGTTCGTGGGCCAACTGGTACAGGCGCACGCTCGACTCATCAATGTGAGGAGGCGGGTACTCGTCGTCAGGAACGCCGAAGCAGACGGTGCCGACCCTGAACTCGTGAAGGTGGTAATCCTTCCAGCTGAAGGCGGCCTGCAGGATGCGATGGAGGAGCGGGAGCGGGGTTGTATCGGCCATCACCAGGCGACGCCAGATCCGCCGTTCGATGCCCTTCATCTCGACGAGAAGCTGGTATTCGCGCTGGCCGGCCCAGCCTCGCCTGGCAAATGCGCTCGACCAGTCGGTTGGCTCCGCCGGAGGGCGATGGTCACGCGTGGCCACCACGGGATCAACCTTCCGTCGAGAACCGGCCGGCGTGTCGCTCACGAGCGCCGCGGCCGCACCACGGCCCACCAGTCACGCTCTTCGCCATCCTGCTCCATCTGCATGAGTGTGGCGGCAGTCATCGCGACGTGACCACCGGTCACGGCGCAGAACTTCCACAGCTCGCGAGCCGCACGGGTGTAGTGATGGATGATCTCGTCAAGGTCGAAGGCTGTGATCAGGCCGGCGTCGTACCGCGCCAGACCTGCGCGGACATGCTCGAGTAGATCGGCGAGCTTGGCCTCGTGGTAGACCGCGACGAGTGCTCGATCGGCACGACGCTTCGAACCGCTGCCTGACCGTTCCTCGGGCATCTCAGGAATGCTACGGACCGCGAGGCCCGCGGTGCTCCCGCGCCGGTGCCTTTTGCCATGCCTCTAATCGATGCGAAGAGAAGCGCCGGCCAAGCGTGCCATCACCAAGTCGGTCCCGGCTGACTCCCGCCGAGGTGGAGCAGTGGGCCGAGTTCACAACATTCACGGGAGAGACGGAGGCGACCGCGATGAAGCGTGCGCTGCAGCGCGGCCTGCAAGCGGAGCGCCTGGACCAGGCCTTTCTCGCGGTGCACCGGGGCGCGTCGACGAGTGAGGCGGCTCAGATCGCGGGGCTTCCTCGGGCCGTCTTCATCGAGGAGTGCCTCGACCACCACGTCGCCATCGATGGGAGGACGTGGTCCTGGGACTGGTCCGCGCCTCCTACGAGTTCGCCCTTGATCAACGACCCACCGCATAGCGGCAGTTACGAATCCCCATCTGCCAAGGAGAAAGCCATGTCCATCTCGGTCGTGGGACCCAACGACGGCGAGCAGTCAGGCGGCGAGCCGATCCGCTGCCGCATCATCGAAGACGCCACCCACACCCAGCATCGGCTGGGCCTCATCGAGGCCATGGTGCCGCCGGGTCCGGCTGGCCCGCCGCAGCACCTTCACCGTGATCACGACGAGACCTTCATCGTGACCGATGGCAAACTCAGATTCACCTCCGGAGCCGACAGTGTCGACGTCGAAGCAGGATCCTGCGTCACAGTCCCCGCAGGCACACCGCACACCTTCGCCAACCCCTTCGGCGAAGCAGCCAAGTTCATCTGCACGCTCACTCCCGACCTCTATGTCGATTACTTCCGTGCCCTCGGCAAACTGCCGGTCGATGAGCGGGGGCTGCTCGACCCCGCCGACGTCGGCCGGACGATGGCAGCGTATGCCACGGAAGTCATCCGCTAGGTTGTGAGCCAAGCGGAGGCTGATCACGGTACGAGCAAAACACCCTCTGCAATGCAGAGACTGCCACATCAGATTGTGGGCGCTCTGAGCGCCGTTATCCATCCCCAGCGGTTGCTGCAACTGAATTCAAAATCGCACTTGGCGCCCCCGGTAGGAATCGAACCTACGACCAACCGCTTAGAAGGCGGGCGCTCTATCCTCTGAGCTACGGGGGCCCGCAAGAGTGTGGCCCATATAATCAGCGAGCTCACGCACGAGGTGGCTATAGCTCAGCTGGTTAGAGTGCCAGGTTGTGGCCCTGGAGGTCGAGGGTTCAAATCCCTCTAGCCACCCCACCTGCGCCCTCAACCGCCTCACAGCGCGGCGGCCACCGCGCCACTCAGGCTCTCGCCCACCGCCACTGGGACCGGGCCACCATTGAGGATCGCGTCGGCGTGGGCCAGCCACCCCGCGTCGGCGGCGACTCGGTCCACGAGTGGCTCGCCGCCCAAACGGGCGACGAACCTGGCGGCGATCCAGGCCAGCCGTCCGCTGCCGGTCGCCGCGGCGTAGCGGTTGCCCTGCTCGGCGAGGCGCGTGCCCACCGCGAGGATCGCCATGCGCCGCGCCAGGCGGCGGATCGGCAGCTGCTGGGCCATGGCGTCGGCATCGCCGAGCGCGTCGAGGGTGGCGGCCAGGGCACGCACCTCGCGCAGCAGGGGCGCCGACAGTGGGGCCGACGGGCCGTCCCCGCCTGCAGCTTCGGCGCGGCGTTCGAGGTCGCCGAGGAAGTGGGGACCGGCGCCGCGGTTGAGCGCGCGCAGCACGTCGAGCGCGATGACGTTCCCCGACCCCTCCCAGATGGCGTGCACGGACACGTCGCGGAGCATCCGCGCGTCCGGCCAGTCCTCGATGAAACCGTTGCCGCCGCGAATCTCCATGGCGTCGGTGGCGCAGACCCGGGCGCGCTCGGTGAAGTAACCCTTGAACAGCGGGGTGAGCAGGCGCAGCGCCCCGGCTGCCTCTGCGTCACCCGAGTCGGCGCGGTCGAGCATCTCGCTGGCCGCAACCGCAGCGGTCAGCGCCGCGGTGGAGTCGACGACCAGCTCGGCAAGGCTGTCGCGCATGAGCGGGTGCGCCTGGAGCACGCCCCCGAACGTGTTTCGCTGCGCGGTGTGGCTCAGCGCCTCGTGGGTGTTGCGTCGCATCGCGCCCGCCGTCGCTGTGACGATGCCGACGCGGGTGAGCGACACCATGTCCATCATCTGGCGCATGCCACGGTCGAGCTGACCGACCTGCCAGGCGAACGCACCGCGGAGTGCGACCTCCCCCGACGCCATCGCGCGGGTGCCGTACTTGTCCTTGAGCCGGTGGATGAGGATGGCGTTGCGTGAACCGTCCTCGAGCACGTGCGGCATCAGGAACAGGCCGAGACCGGCCGGTCCCGGTGGCGCGCGCTGTGGCCGCGCCATCACCAGGACGAGGTCGGACTGCGGACAGCTGGCGAACCATTTCTCGCCGTGCAGGCGCCAGCTGCCGTCGCCGTCGCGCAGCGCCGCCGTCTCGTTGGCGCCGACGTCCGAACCACCGGCCTTCTCGGTGAGGAACATCGCCGAGGTGAGGTGCTGCCCACCGTCGTCGCCGATCCGCGGCACCCACCGCGCCGCCAGCTCCGGGTCGTTGCGTGCCAGGCAGCGCGCCATGGCATCCATCATCCCGACGGGACAGCCGGTGATCGCCTGGTCGGCCTGGAGGAACATGTACGACATCGCGCTGCTCAGCGCTCGAGGTGCGAAACCGTGCAGGCCGCGCCATCCCCGGACGTGCGCGGAGCGCACCGTGCCAAAACCGAGCACGGTGTTGACCAGCTCGTCGTATGCGGGGTGGAACTCGATCTCGTCGACGCGAACGCCACGCGCGTCGTACTGCCGCAGCACCGGCGGATGGCGATCTGCGGTGACCGCCAGCGCCTCGATGCGCTGCGGCACCAGCTCACCCAGCTCGCGCAATGCCGCCTCCGCGACCGGCCAGGTGGCCTCGCCGACGCTGTCGCGCACCAGCCAGCGCAGGTGCTCGTCAGGTCCGTACCAGTCCTGTTGAGTGGGAGCCGGGATGTGTCGCGCGCCCGGGTCGCTTGGCAGCATGCGGCTAGGTTACGCCGGCGCCAGCGCTGCACCGTGCCACTGCCCGCGGCCGGTGAGCACCTCGCGGAGCAGGCGCGGCCGGTCGGTCATGATCGCGTCCACCCCAAGGTCGAGAAGCTCGGTCATCTCTGCGGGGTCGTCGATGGTCCACGCGTGCACCTGGAGACCTGCCCGGTGCGCTGAATCGATGAAGCGACGGTCGACGACGACGAGGCGGCGCGCGCGGGTGGGCACCTGCAGGCAGTCGGCCTGCAACCTCGGCATGCGGCCGGTGCGCGATGCCAGCCATGCGGCGGTGATGCCGGCGGGTCCCATCGACGTGCAGATGCGTCCCCCCGAGAGCCGCCGCACCCGGCGCAGCCGCTCGTCGGAGAACGAGCCGATGCAGACCCGGTCGAACGCGCGGAGGTGGCGCAACAGCTCGACCAGCGGTTCCACCACGGCATCCGACTTGGTGTCGATGTTGACAAAAACACCGGGCCAGCGGGTGAGCACATCCTCCATGGTCGGGACGCGAATGCCGGTGCCGCGCAGCGGATGGGTGTCGCCGTCCGGGCTGAAGTGGTAGGCGGCATCGGCCAGGCCGATCTCGTCCGAGCTCAGCTGAGAGAGGCGGCCGCGACGGTCGGTGACCCTGTCGAGGATGTGGTCATGGAAGGAGTAGACGACGCCGTCGCCGCTGAGGTGGGCGTCGGTCTCCAGGTGGTGGTAGCCGAGCTCGACAGCGGCATCGAAGGCCAGCAGGGTGTTCTCCGGCAGCTCGTCGGCTCCGCCCCGATGGGCGATGGCGATGGGGAGGGAATGATCAAGGAAGGCACGTTTGCCCATGGACCGAGGCTAGACGATGTCAGACGGCGGCGGCCTGCAGGTCGCCCTGGAGCAGCCGGTCACACGTGGCCGCGGCGCGCCGCCCGTCGGCGATCGCGTTGACGACCAGCGCCGCGCCGATGACCGCGTCGCCCGCGGCCACAACGCCGGAGCCCGCGCGAAGGTCGGCGTCGACGCGGACCAGCGGGCCGCGATCGAGCTCCACCCCGAGCTGCTCGAAGAGAGGGGAGGGCCGGACGCCGGCGAAGCCGATGGCGAGGAAGACGAGGTCGGTGTCGATGGTGCGCTCGGTGCCCGGGCGACGCACCAGGCCGCGGGTGGAGCCCGAGTCCGCGGAACGGTCGACCTCGACAACGGTGATGCCGCGGACGTGGCCTGAGGCGTCCCCTTCGAAGCCGATCACCTCGAGCCCGAAGGCGCGCATGCCGCCCTCCTCATGGGCGGCATGGCTGCGCAGCACCAGCGGCCAGTGTGGCCAGGGGTTCTCCGAGGGCCGCGCGCTCGGCGGCTCCGGGTAGATGACCAGCTGCTGGACCGAGGCGCAGGACTCGCGGTGCGAGTCGCCGAGACAGTCGGAGGCGGTGTCGCCGCCGCCGATGATCACCACGTTGCGGCCGGCGGCGCTGACCGCGGGCGACGGGTCACCCGCGATGCGGCGGTTCTGGCCGACCAGGTACGGCATGGCCAGGTGGATTCCGTCGAGGTGACGGCCCGGGATGTCGACATCGCGGGACTGCTCGGCGCCGACCGCGAGGACCACGGCGTCATGGCGGCGGCGCAACTCCTCGCCATCGATGTCGACGCCGCAGTCGTAATCGCACTCGAAGCTGACCCCCTCGGCGCTGAGCAGGTCGAGCCGGCGGTCGAGCACCGCCTTGTCCATCTTGAAGTCGGGGATGCCATAGCGGAGCAGGCCTCCCGGGCGGTCGGCTCGCTCGTAGACCGTGACGCGGTGGCCGGCGCGGTTGAGCTGCTGCGCGGCGGCGAGGCCGGCCGGCCCCGAACCGACCACGGCGACGCTGCGGCCGGTGCGGTAGGCGGGCGGCTGCGGGCGGATCCAGCCGCGCTCGAAGGCGTGGTCGACCGCGGTTCGCTCGATCTCCTTGATGCTGACCGCGTCACCTCCGATGGCCAGGACGCAGGCGGGTTCACACGGGGCCGGGCAGAGCCGCCCGGTGAACTCGGGGAAGTTGTTGGTGCTGTCGAGGTTGGCGAAGGCGCCGCCCCAGTCGCCGCGGCGGGCCAGGTTGTTCCATTCCGGGATCAGGTTGTTGAGCGGACAGGCGTTGTGGCAGAAGGGCACGCCACAGTCCATGCAGCGCGCCGCCTGGGTCTCCACCGCGGCCAGGGGCAGCGGGTGGATGAGCTCGCCGTGGTCGCGCACCCGCTCGGCGACGGCGCGGTACGGCGAGGTGCGGCGGGGGATCTCGAGGAAGTCGCGGCGACCCATCAGACGGCGACCCCCAGCGCGGTGCGACGCGCGGCAAGCACGCGCTCGTAGTCGATGGGAAGCACCTTGACGAAGCGCGCTGCCGCCGTCGTCCACTGTTCCAACAGCTCGTCGGCGACGGGGCTGTTGGTGTAGCTGGCGTGATGCTCGAGCAGCGTGCGCAGGGTGCGCTCGTCCTCCTCGTCCCCGACGGCCGTCAACCGGACCATCCCGGTGTTGCAGCGCTGCGCAAAGCGCCCGTCGACGTCGAGCACGTAGGCGATGCCGCCGCTCATGCCGGCGGCGACGTTGCGGCCGGTGCGGCCGAGGATCACCACGGTGCCGCCGGTCATGTACTCGAGCGCGTGGTCGCCGGTGCCCTCGACGACGGCGTCGGCGCCGCTGTTGCGCACCGCGAACCGCTCGCCGGCCACACCGCGGACGAAGAGCTCGCCCGAGGTGGCCCCGTACAGCAGGACATTGCCCGCGATGACGTTGTCGTCGGCACGGCGCCGGGCCATGGCGGGCGGGACGACGACGATGCGCCCACCGCTCAACCCCTTGCCGCAGCCGTCGTTGACCTCGCCGTTGACGGTGAGGGTGACGCCGGCGGCGAGGAAGGCGCCGAACGACTGCCCGGCGCTGCCGTTGAGGTCGATGCGGATGGTGTCGTGGGGCAGCCCCGCGGCGCCGTGCCGTTGCGCGATCACCCCGCTCAACCGCGCGCCGACGCTGCGATCACCGTTGCTGACGCGCATGCCCAGCTGCATCGGCGTGCCGCGCTCGATGGCATCGCCGGCAAGGGCGAGCACACGTTCGTCGATGTCGCCGTCGCAGCGATGGGCGCTGCGGGGGAGGAAGTGGCGGGGCTCGCCCGTGGCAACCAGCAGGCGGGTGAGGTCGACGTCGCCGCGGCTGCTCACCTGGCTGAGCAGCTCGACGCGACCCACCAGGTCGATGAAGCGGCGCACCCCAAGGCGGGACATCCACTGGCGCACGTCCTCGGCGAGGAAGCGCATGAACGTGACGATGTGCTCGGCGCGGCCGGTGTAGCGCTCGCGCAGCGCGGGGTCCTGGGTGGCGATGCCGACCGGGCAGGTGTTGAGGTGGCAGACCCGCATCATCACGCAGCCCGCCGCCACCAGCGGGGCGGTGGCGAACGCGAACTCCTCGGCGCCGAGCAGCGCTGCGACGACGACGTCGCGGCCGGTGCGCATCAGCCCGTCGCTCTGCAGCACGACGCGGTCGCGAAGCCCGTTGGCGACGAGCGTCTGCTGGGCTTCGGCCAGGCCAAGCTCCCAGGGCGCGCCCGCATGGGTGAGGGAGGAGAGCGGGGCCGCGCCGGTGCCGCCCTCGTAGCCGGACACCACGATGTGATCAGCCCGCGCCTTGGCAACCGCGGCCGCGATCGGTCCCACGCCCATCTCGGCAACCAGCTTCACGCTGATCCGGGCTGCCGGGTTGACGGATCGCAGGTCGTGGATCAGCTGGGCGAGGTCCTCCACCGAGTACACGTCGTGGTGGGGTGGGGGAGAGATGAGCCCCACTCCCGGGGTGGCGTGGCGGAGGTGTGCGATGGTCACATCGACCTTGTCACCAGGGAGCTGGCCTCCCTCGCCCGGCTTGGCTCCCTGCGCCACCTTGACCTGGATCTCGTCGGCGTTGACGAGGAAGTTGGCGGTGACACCGAACCGCGCCGATGCCACCTGCTTGATGGCGCTGCGCGACGAGTCAGCCCCGTCGGTTGCGAACCGTGCCTGGTCCTCACCCCCCTCGCCGGTGTTGGAGCGGCCGCCGATGCGGTTCATGGCGACGGCCAGCGTCTTGTGCATCTCCGGCGAGATGGAGCCGAGCGACATCGCCCCGGTGGCGAAGCGGTGCATCAGCTCCTCCGCCGGCTCCACCTCGTCCAGCGGGACCGGCACGTCGGCCTCGTGCAGCGCCAGCAGGCCGCGCAGCGTTCTCCTCTGCGCCGACTCGCCGTCGGCGAGGGCGACGTAGTGCGCGAAATGGGCGGCGGACTCGGACTTGACGGCGTGTTGCAGGGCGCCGATGACCTCGGGGTTCCAGGCGCGCTTCTCGCCGCCACGGCGCCATTGGTAGCGGCCGCCGCTCTCGAGCAGGTCCGGTGGTGCACCGCGCTCGGGGAAGGCGCAGGCGTGACGGCTCAGCGCGTCGGCGGCGATGCGATCGAGCCCGGCGCCGCCGACCCGCGTCGGTGTCCCGGTGAAGTACTCCTCGACCACCGCCTCGGACAGCCCGATGGCCTCGAAGAGCTGGGCCCCGCAATAGGAGAGGACGGTGGAGATGCCCATCTTCGCGATCGTCTTGAGCAGTCCCTTGCGGAGCGCGGCGATGAGGTTGTGCTGGGCGGTGGCGATGTCGATGTTGCCGAGGACGTCGGTGAGCGCCATCTCGGCGACGGTGTCGAGCAGGAGGTAGGGGTTGACCGCCTCGGCGCCGAAGCCGACGAGCAGAGCGACGTGGGCCACCTCGCGCGGCTCACCGCTCTCGACGACGAGCCCGACGCCGGTGCGGGTGCGCTCGCGGAGCAGGTGGTGGTGCACCGCGGCGGTTGCCAGCAACGATGGAATCGGCGCATGCGTGGCGTCGGCCCCGCGATCGCTGATGATGATGATGCTGCGACCCGTCGCCACCGCCTCGGAGGCGAGGCGGCAGATTCGCCGCAGCCCGTGCTCCAGGCCGGCCGCGCCCTGGGCGCGATGGAACACCGCGCTGATGGTCTCTGCCGGGAACTGGCGTTGGGTGACGTGGCGGATGGTGGCGAGGTCGGCGTTGGTGAGGATGGGATGGGGCATCTCCAGCCGCTTGGCCTGGGTGGGCCCCTGCTCGAGGAGGTTGCCGCCGGCGCCGAGGCTGGTGACCAGCGACATCACCGAGGCCTCGCGGATGGGGTCGATGGGCGGGTTGGTGACCTGGGCGAACAGCTGCTTGAAATACGCGAACAGCGGCTGCGGGCGATCGCTGAGGACGGCGAGCGGGGCGTCGTTGCCCATCGAGCCGACCGGTTCCTCACCGGCTCGCGCCATCGGCTCGACGATCAGCCGGAGGTCCTCGTCGGTCCAGCCGAACATCTGCTGGCGGATGCGCAGGGTGCCGGCGTCGGGCTCGATCGACTCGCCCACGGCGCGCAGCTCGTCGAGGTGCACGGTGCCCTCGCGGATCCAGGCGGCGTAGGGATGGCGGCCGGCCAGCTGCCGCTTGCACGCACCGTCGTCGAGGATGGCGCCGGCCCGGGTGTCGACGAGCAGCAACCGGCCGGGGTCGAGCCGCCACTTCTTGACGATGCGCTCCTCGGGGATGTCGAGCACCCCGGCCTCGGACGCCATCACCACCAGGCCGTCGTCGGTGACCAGGTAGCGGGCCGGGCGCAGCCCGTTGCGGTCAAGACTGGCACCAACCAGACGGCCGTCGGTGAAGGCGATGGCCGCGGGGCCGTCCCAGGGCTCGAGCAGCGATGCGTGGAACTCGTAGAAGGCGCGGCGCTGCTCGTCGAGCAGCTCGTTGCTGTGCCACGCCTCGGGGATCATCATCATCATGGCGTGCTCGATCGAGCGGCCCGACATGGTCAGCAGCTCCAGCGCGTTGTCGAACTGGGTCGAGTCCGAGCCGGCGGTGTCGAGCACGTCGCGGATCTTGTCGACGTCGCCGCCGAACAGAGCGCTGCGAAACTTCGACTGCCGCGCCTGCATCCAGGCGACGTTGCCGCGGAGCGTGTTGATCTCGCCGTTGTGCGCGGAGAGGCGCGCCGGCTGGGCGAGGTCCCAGCGGGGCAGCACGTTGGTGGAGAAGCGCGCGTGGACGATGGCCAGGGCTGACGCCAGCAATGGGCTGGCGAGGTCGGGGTAGAACGCGGTCAGCTGGGCGGCGGTGAGCATCCCCTTGTAGACGACTGTGCGGCTGCTCAGGCTGGCGACGTGGAGGCTGCGCCGGTCCATGCCGACCTCGACAGCGCGACACTCGATGACGCGGCGCAGCACGTACAGGCGGCGCTCCAGCGCGTCGCCCTCGAGGCCCACCGCGGCGACGAAGAACTGCCGGATGGCGGGCATGCCCGCGAGCGCGGTGCGACCGGGCACGGTGGCGTCGATGGGGACGTCGCGCCACCCGAGCAGGCGCACTCCCTCGTCGTCGCAGGCCCTCTCGATCAGGGCGCGTGCCGCGCGCCGCGCCGCGATGTCGGCGGGGAGGAACGCCATGCCGACGCCGTAGCTGCCCGCGGCGGGCAGGTCGGCGTCGACGCTGGCCATGAGGAAGTCATGGGGGACCTGGAGCAGGATGCCGGCGCCGTCGCCGCTGTCGGGGTCCGCGCCGGTGGCGCCCCGGTGGCCAAGGTTGACGAGCGCGCTCATGGCGAGCTCGACGATGTGGTGATCGCGCTGGCCGGAGGTCGTGGCCACGAACGCGACCCCGCATCCGTCGTGCTCGAACCGCGGATCGCGAAGATCGCGGACGGTCGGCGGCGGATCGGTCATTCGGTCAATCCATGGCAGGGTGACAGGAATTGGTCGAGCGATCAAGCCCCGATCATGGCGGTTGGCCGCCCCGCCGCGGCCTGGGCTGATCGTGATCGATGCCTGATTCGCTACGATCGAACTCAGTTCGCGCTCGTTCTGCATCGGTGCGCCGCCTGGCCGGCGCGCAGTGGGAGAGACCTCGCCGGATGACCCAAGTCACCGCCGCGCCCACCGCGCAGGCCGTTGTCGCCGAGCCCGGCGGGTCCGGCCTGCTCGGACGGCTGGCGCGGCTGCGGCGGGACCAGCCGTGGTGGCTGCTCCCACTGACGGTCGTGGGGGTGCTCGGGGGCTTCAGCCTCTACGTGCTCTGGACCGCGTTCGTCGAGTCGCCGCCGGGATCGGCCAACCACGTCAGCGAGTGGGGTCCGTACCTGTCGCCCTTCTTCTCGCCGACGATCTGGCGAACCGGGCCGATCTCGCCGGCGATCTGGGTGCTGTGGTCACCGCTGATCTTCCGGGGCAGCTGCTACTACTACCGCAAGGCGTACTACCGCTCGTTCTTCTGGGACCCGCCGGCGTGCGCGCTCGGCGAGCTGCGCCACCGCAGGTACCGCGGCGAGACCCGGTTCCCCTGGGTGCTCAACAACCTGCACCGGCTGACGCTGTACGCGGCGGTGATCATCCTCGCCTGGCTCTGGTACGACGCCATCCAGGCGTTCTTCTCCGCGGACGCCGCCAGCCGCGGCCATCTCTGGCTGGGCCTCGGCACCGGCATCATGCTGGTCAACGTCACCCTGCTGACCGCCTACACCTTCAGCTGCCACTCGCTGCGCCACCTCGTCGGCGGTGGCCTCGACTGCTACTCGACGGCGCGCTTCGGCATGGCCCGCAACCGCGCCTGGCGTGCGCTCACCCGTCTCAATCTCAACCACCCGATGTGGGCCTGGCTGAGCCTGTTCAGCGTGGTCATCACCGACATCTACATCCGGCTTTTGCAGCACGGGTTGTTCATCGATCCACACGTGGTTCTGTGATGGCCGGCGAGAGCTACATCACCCACGAATGCGATGTCCTCGTCATCGGGGCCGGCGGCGCCGGCATGCGCGCGGCGATCGCGGCGGCCGAGGCGGGCTGCAGCACCATCGTCGTCACCAAGTCGCTGCTCGGCAAGGCGCACACGGTGATGGCCGAAGGCGGCATCGCCGCCGGGCTCGGCAACGTCGACGGGCAGGACGGCTGGGAGGTGCACTTCGCCGACACCATGCTCGGCGGACAGCTGCTCAACAACTGGCGCATGGTCGAGATCTACGCCCATGAGGTGATCGACCGTGTCTACGAGCTGGAGCGGTGGGGCGGCCTGTTCGATCGCACCGACGACGGCCGCATCATGCAGCGCGCGTTCGGGGCGCACAGCTGGAAGCGTCTCGCGCACGTCGGCGACCGCACCGGCCTCGAGCTCATCCGCACCTGCCAGGACAAGCTGGTGCACACGGCGGGGGCCGACTGCTACATGGAGTACACGCTGACGCGGCTTCTCAAGAGCAGGGATCGCGTGGTCGGCGCCATGGGCTACCGGCGCAACGACGGCAGGTTCGTGGTCATCAGGGCGGGCGCAACCATCCTCGCCAGCGGTGGCTGGGGGCGGATGTACAAGTACACCAGCAACAGCTGGGAGGGAACCGGCGACGGCGCCGCCATGGCCTACGAGGCCGGCGCTGACCTCCTCGACATGGAGTTCGTGCAGTTCCATCCCACCGGCATGGTGTGGCCGCCCGGGGCACGCGGCATCCTGGTCACCGAGGCGGTGCGCGGCGAGGGTGGGTTGCTGTTCAACAGCGAGCACGAGCGCTTCATGCTGGAGTACGACCCGGTCAAGAAGGAGCTGAGCTCTCGCGACGTCGTGGCCAGGTCCATCTACAAGGAGGTCGAGGCCGGCCGCGGTTCACCGCATGGCGGCGCCTTCCTCGACATCACCCACCGCGGCGCCGACTACATCAAGAAGAAGCTGCCCTCGATGTACGAGCAGTTCCATGCGCTGGCCTCGGTGGACATCACCAGGGAGCCGATGGAGGTGGGCCCGACCATCCACTACACGATGGGCGGCGTGCGCGTCGAGGCCGAGACGGCGGCGACCACCGTGCCCGGCCTGTACGCGGCCGGTGAGGCCGCCGGCGGTTTGCACGGCGCCAACCGGCTCGGTGGAAACTCGCTCGGCGACATCCTGGTGTTCGGCCGGCGGGCGGGCGTCGCCGCGGCTGAGTTCGCGCGCAGGCACGGCGCCGACCGGCCCATCGACGAGCGCGAGGTGGAGGCCGAGCAGACCGCTCTCTTTGACCCGCTCGACAGCCGCCACGACTGGACGGGTCGCGAGAACCCCTACCACCTGCACGAGGCGTTGCAGGCGGCGATGCAGGACGACGCCGGCATCGGGCGCAGCGAGGAGTCGCTGCAACGAGCGCTGTCGACCATCCTCGAGCTGCGTGAACGGAGCGCCCGTATGCGCGTGGTCGGGCACCGGGAGCTCAACCCCGGGTGGCACACGTGCCGAGACGTCACCTTCATGCTGACGGTCAGCGAGTCGATCGTGCGCAGTGCCCTGCGTCGCGAGGAGAGCCGCGGCTCGCAGTGGCGCTTCGACCACCTCGAGCAGGACGCCGAGCAGGGCAAGGTGAACTACGTGACCCGTCGCGACGGCGACACCATGAAGGTGGAGGCGGTTGCACTGTCGCCCCTGCCGGAGGCGCTGGTGCCGCTCCTGGCGCGGAGCCGCTTCTACGACCCGGCCAAGCTGCCCAAGGGGTACCTCCAGCCGGACACGATGCCCGCCGCCGTGGCGATGGAGAGCGCGTCATGACGACGTGGGATCCCGGCCTCACCGGCGAGACGATCACGCTCAATGTCTTCCGCGGCACTCCTGACGAGGACCAGGGGGATGTGGCCTACGAGGTGCCCGGTGTCGTCGGGATGGTGGTGCTCGATGCCATCCACTACATCCAGCACAACCTCGACACCGACCTGGCCGCGCGCTGGAACTGCAAGGCGGCCAAGTGCGGATCGTGCAGCGCCGAGATCAACGGCAAGCCGCTGCTGATGTGCAAGACGCGCGTCGACGACCTCCCCGCCGGGCCCATCACCGTGCGGCCGATGAAGGCGTTTCCCCTGATCAAGGACCTGGTCACGGACGTGTCGCGCAACTACGAGATCAACAGGGAGATTCCGCCGTTCACCGCGGCGCCCGACGACGGCACGCCGTGGCGGATCCAGCAGGCGGACATCGACCGTCTGTACGAGTTCCGCAAGTGCATCGAGTGCTTCCTGTGCCAGGACGTCTGCCACGTCAACCGCACCCATGGACTCGCGGAGAAGTTCTACGGGCCGCGCTTCTTCGTGCGGGTGGCCGGGCTGGAGATGCACCCCAAGGACATCCTCGACCGCACCGAGGAGACGCGCTCTGACGGCGGGCTCGGCTATTGCAACATCACCAAGTGCTGCACGGAGGTGTGCCCCGAGCACATCCACATCACCGACAACGCGATCATCCCGCTGAAGGAGCGCGTTGCCGACAAGCACTGGGACCCGGTTCGGTGGGTGGGGCGCAAGGTGTTCGGCGGCCGGGACAACGACACGCGCGCGCCGGCGCGG
>DATBEL010000105.1:0-14863 GCA_036276135.1 Candidatus Dormiibacterota bacterium | reverse complement strand
TGCACTCCTGCGCGATACGGTCGCGGAGCTGGGTGGCGATGTGCTCCGGAGGTCCCATCCGAGCGATCGACCCGGTGATGTCGAGGTATGCCTCGTCAAGAGACGCCGGCTCGATCTGAGGGGTGAAGTCGCGGGCGATGGCGAACACCCGGCGCGACGCTTCGCGATAGGCAACGAAATCGACCGGCAGGACGACTGCGTGTGGGCACAGGCGCCGCGCCCGGCCCAGCGGCATCGCGGAGTGCACGCCGTAGCGGCGGGCCTCGTATGACGCCGCGCTGACCACGCCGCGGCGGTAGTCGTCGCCCCCACCTCCGACGATGACGGGCCGTCCGCGCAGCTCGGGGCGGCGCAGCTGCTCGACCGACGCGTAGAAGGCGTCGAGGTCCACATGGATGATCGCCCTCGGCCAGTGCACGTATCAAGTATCGGTCGAGCGCCGCCGGTTCATGCCTCCGCGGCGTCGCCGGTCAGCCCGCCGGTGCGGCCACCGCAGACAGGCTGCTGCTCCACTCGTGCAGGTCCTCGTCACGGAGGTAGCCGGCGGCGATCATCAGCTCGACGTAGGAGACGCCGAGGTGCGGAGCGGCGCGGCGCAGCACCCAGGGCGGGGGGTTCTCCTTGTTCTTGTTCACCGCCTGGTAGAAGTAGATCTGGTTGAGGTCGCAGAGCAACGCCAGGCGGTGCAGCGAGATACCGCGCTCGCGGCACCTCTCCCTGAGGTAGTCACGAAAGTCCACGGAAGGGGTGCCTCGAGATGGTGCATGGACGGTGGATGCGACGTTCCGCGAGTATAGACCGGCACCTGTCAGCGCCCCGACGATTGTTACAACCACGGCGAATCGTGACGGTGCAGGACGTGCGCTACGGTGTGATCACCGTCATGCCGCCCCCGGTGTTGCGGTCCATCGACGTCAGCGCGTCGATGGCGCCGTCGAGCCCAATCACCGAGCCCACCAGCCGCTCGGGGCGCAGCGCACCGGAGGCCACCATCTCGAGCATCGCCGGATATTCGTGCGCCGCCATGCCATGCGACCCGTGGACCTGCAACTCGTGAGCGATCACCAGGTCCATCGGAAGCGCGGTCATGGCGTGCTCCCCATGGAGCAGACCAACCTGCACGTGGCGGCCGCGACGGCGCAGTGACCGCACCGAGGCGGCTGCTGTTTGCGCATCCCCGATGGCGTCGACGGACACATGCGCGCCACTGCCTGTGGCATCGACCACCGCGGCCGCCGTGTCCGCGTGGGCTGTGCTGTCGATGAGGTGGGTCGCGCCCAGCGACGCCGCCCTGGCCAGCGCGTCGGTGGATGCGTCCACCGCCACGACGAGAGCACCAAGGGCGACGGCGATCATCACCGTCGACAGTCCCACACCGCCGCAGCCGTGCACCGCCACCCACTGGCCGGCGGCCACGTTTCCGTGCACTGTCAGGGCCCGATACGCCGTGGCGAACCGGCATCCCAGCGATGCGGCCGCGACGAAGTCGAGGGAGGCCGGCAGAGCGACGAGGTTGGTGTCGGCGCGCTCGACCGCGACCAGCTCGGCGAAGGAGCCGGGCCCGGTGAAACCGGGCTGGCGCTGATCGGGGCAGACCTGGGCGTCGCCGGCGCGGCAGTGCTCGCACACCCCGCAGCCGAGCACGAACGGTGCGGTGACCCGTTCACCGACCGACCATCCCCTCACCTCGTCGCCGACCGCAGCGATCACCCCGGCGAACTCGTGGCCCGGGATGTGCGGCAGCGGCACGGTCTCGTGGCCCATCCACGCGTGCCAGTCGGATCGGCAAAGCCCCGTCGCTCTGACCTGGACCACGACGCCGTCGGCCGGGCAGCGGGGCGCGTCGGTCTCGATCAGCTGTGGCGTGCTCCCGTACGCCTCGAACCGGACTGCCCTCACGGCGCCACCCGGGCGTCGAGCAGCAGCGCGGGCAGCTCGCGCAGCGAGGCGACGACGGCATCCGGCCACTCGGCGGAACCAACTTCGCGGGCTTGCTGCGGCCGTCGCTCGACGAGCACCGCCCGCATCCCTGCGCCGTGGGCGCCGCCGACGTCCTCGCGCCGGCGGTCACCGACGAAGACGGTGCTGGTGGCGGTCGCGCCCAGCGCCGCGAGCGCCGCGCTGAAGATCCTCGGCGACGGCTTGCGCCAGCCGACCTCGCTCGAGAAGACCGCGGCGTGGATGAGGTCACCGATGCCCAGGTGCTCGACCTGGGCGCGCATGCTGGCCGGCCGGTACGCGGCGTTCGAGCAGATCCCGAGCCGCAGCCCGGCGGCCCTCAGGGCGCTGAGGACCTCGGCGACCTCCGGGTAGGCACGAACGCCGTGGAACCACGCCTCCTGGATGATCCGGCTGCAGCGATCGCGGAGATCGTCGTCGAGGTGCAGTCCAAGGGCGGCGAAAGCGCGGCGCTCCACGTCGACGATGTCGATCTCCTCGAGCGCCCCGCTGCCCTCGTGGTCCCTCACCTCGGCCTCGACCCGATCGTGGACCTCGGCGCGCAGGGTGTCCGGTGATGGCGCCGCGTGGCCCGCCTCTGCGATGCAGCGCGTGATCTCCACCTGTGCGGCATCGATCGCGGCGTCAGGGCGCTCGAACTCGACCAGGGTCAGCCCGTAGTCGAACAGCACCGCGGCGACCGGTCCGCGGTCGAGGATCTGCGAGCGTTCGCTCACCCGGCCGGTGGTGGTGGAGCGCCACCCCCACCACGTCCGCGGCGGCCGCGCCGGCGCCTGCCCGCAGTCCCGGGGGCGCGCTGCTGGCCGGGCGGCCGTTGCTGGGTGGGCTGGCCGCCCGTTCCGGCCGTGGCGCCTCCGGGTGTGCCACCCCCACCCCCACCGCCACCGCCGCTGCCGCCTCCTCCGCCGCGACCGCGGCGCCGGCGCTTGCCCGACGACGGCTGTCTCTCCGCGGGGGCATTCGAGGGCTGCGCGGCGGTGGCGACAGGCTGGCCGACGATGCCACCGCCACCACCGCGCCGGCGGCGCCGCCGCCTGCCTCCGCTCTCGGTTCCCGAACCACCGGGTTCGGCAGCGTGCTGGCCGCGGCCGCCTCGTCCGAACCTGTCGAAGAACGCCAGCGCCGGGTGGCGGGTGTTCGGCAGCGCGGCGCGGGCCTCGGGATCGGCGGCGACGCGGTCGCCGAGCTCCACGAGCAGCTCCTCGAGCGGGCGCTTGTTCCGGCCCACCGGCGCAGCCGTCTCCGCCCACGGCTGCAGCTTGGCCGTGCCCCCCTCAGGAACCGCGCTGTCAATGCTCCCCGGCACCTGCTCGAGCACGCTCTCGATGGCGCGGGCGACCATGCGATCAGCGGCGTCCTCAGCCATCGGCGTGGTCCAGACGAATGCCCGCCAGGGCGAGCCCTGAGACGGTCTTGAGGTCGACATCGCCGGCCTCGGCCATGCGAGCGATGTCCTCCGCGCTGAACAGCTCCACGTCGAGGAGCTCGTCCGCATCCGGCGCGCTGGTGCCCCCGACCAGCTCTCCGGCCAGGTAGAACCAGATCTCCTCGCTCGAGTAGCCAGGGCTGACCGCGGCGTGCCCGAGCTCGCGCCAGCGGGCGGCCGTGTAGCCGGTCTCCTCGGCAAGCTCGCGGCGGGCGGTCTGGGCCGGGTCCTCGCCGGGCTCGCGCGTCCCGGCGGGCACCTCCCAGAGCGCGCGCCGCAGCGCATGGCGCCACTGACGCACCAGCACCACCCTGCCGTCGCCGGCCGTCGCCACCACGGCCACCGCGCCGGGATGCTCGACGACCTCGCGGCGACCCTCCCGGCCCGACGGGAGACGAACGGTGTCCTCGAACACGCGGAGCAGCCGGCCGTCGTACACCGGACGGCGCCCGTGCAACTCCTCGCGCAGGTGGCGATGGGGGTCGGTGGAGCTCACTGCCGGGGATTGTTCCGTATCGGCGGTCCCAGCGGCGTTCCCTGCCCTCAGCCGATCGTCAGGCGCAGCTCCACTGGTGAGCCTGGCCATGGGCGAGCATCTTGGCAGCGATGTTGGACTGGTCGGTCGCGCTCCAGATGTTGGTGCCGCCGTTGGCCGTGAACGTCGACTGCAGGAACTGGAAGAGGCCGAGGTAGGGCCCGCTCGGGTTCACAGCATTGGTGCGCAGCCCGGACTCGCACCGCGCGATGCTGACCATCCAGCTTCCCGACACGCCCCAGCGGTAAGCGGCGGCCTCGATGATCGCGACAACGCTTCCCGGGGCTGCCGGGGGGCCCGCGACGATGGGCTTGACGGTCGGGCGCGGCCTTGGTGGCGGAGCAGGCTTCGGCGTGGGCGCCGGGGCCGGCGGCGGGGTCTGCGCGTGCAGCAACTCGGCGACGGCCAGTGGCGCGCTGCGCAACTCGATGCGCACAGCGCTCTGCGCATCGTTCACCGGGGGTTGGGTCGGGCCAGCCTGGGGCTGGCGGTCCGCCACCAGGGTGGCGGCGAGGATCGGGCCGACGATGAGAGCGGCCATGCCCAGGACCACTCCTCGAATACGCAACGGCAACCGCAAATACACTCTCCCGTGTCGCACCTTCCATCCGCCAGGCGTTTGCTCCGGCTGCCGCCGAAGGGGCCTGGTCTCTTTCCACCGCAGTTTGGGGCGGTGGGCCGCGGCTCCCGGCGCCTGACCAGAGGATCCGGGTGGCGTCGGGACGGGTGCGTGAACGATGCGGTGGCGACCGCGACGCGGGCACCCTACCACAAGGCACAAGGGCTCCTCCCGGTCCGGCTGCGCGGATCGCGTCACGATCCGCCTGCATCGGCGCGCCCCCGTCAGATGGGCGCGGAGGCAGCCACGTGGCAGGCTCGAGGCGGGGCGCTGAGGATCGCGTGGAGGGTCAAGCTCAACGTCCCACCGGGCTGAGGCCACAGGACGACGCTGGGAGGATTTCCCCCCAGGATCACCCCGCCCGCATTGGTGCACCAGGTGAAGAGGTCGACCCGGGTGCCCTGGGACAGCTCGGGGCTGCCAACGGTGATCGCCACGTCCCACTGGCCGTGGCCGCCGCCACAGCCGCTCGTGCACCTGAAGCCGGTCGCAGCCGCGGCCAGCGCGCTGCCCGGAAGGGGCGCCCACGTCCCCGCCGCGACGGTCACCCGCAGCCCGTCGGGGTCGCCCGCGGTGCCGGTGTTGTTGCAGGTGTCGGTGCAATCGGCGGTGACGGCGAGTGTCTCGCCCGGGTACAGGGTGACGGCCGGTGAATCCAGCGGGGTCAGCGCACGACCGCCACGGGTGGGGACGAAGTGGACGATGAGGCCGCTGACGCCGGTCCGAGTGGCCGCGTTGTGGAGCACGGCCACGGGCACGACCACGGCCTGGTACACCCCGACCCCCTTGCTGACCACGTCGACCCGCTGGATGTCCGGGGCCGGCGTCGGGGTCGGCGTGGGGGTCGGGGTGGCGGTGGGGGGCGGGGTCGGCGTGGGCGTGGGCGCCGCGGGACTGCCGCAGGCAACGACGGCCACCGCGGCGAGCAGGCAGCCGATGAGGCGACGCATCGGCACATGGTATGGCCGGCCGCACGCCGGGCCGGGCCGGACCCGCGGTGGCAGAATCGACATCCACGTCAACCTGGGAGGTCGCGATGCCGTTCACCGCCGAGCACGACGCCCTGCGCGAGAGCGTCAGGGAGTTCGTCAGCAAGGAGTTGCGCCCCCACGCCGACGAGTGGGAGGCCGCGGAGCACTTCCCCGACAGCGTCTTCAGGCGGATGGGCGAGCTCGGGTTGCTCGGGCTGCGCTACCCCGAGGAGTACGGCGGCCAGGGCGGCGACTACTGGAGTGCCATCGTTCTCGCCGAGGAGATGGCCCGGTGTGGTTCGGGCGGCGTGGGCATGGCGATCTCGGTGCAGGCGGAGATGGCGACACCACCAATCCTCAAGTTCGGTACGGAGGAACAGAAGCAGCGCTACCTGGTCCCGGCGATTCGCGGCGAGAAGATCGCCAGCCTCGGCATCACCGAGCCGGACACGGGCAGCGACGTCGCCGCGGTCCGCACCCGAGCGGTCAGGCACAACGGTGGCTGGCGCATCAACGGCGCCAAGCTGTACATCACCAACGGGGTGCGCGCCGACTACATCCTGCTCGTCGCACGGACCGGCACGGCGGAGGAGGGAGCGCACGGCATCACGCTGTTCCTGGTCGACAAGGAGACACCGGGCTTCGCTGTGAGCCGCAAGCTCAAGAAGCTCGGCATGCACGCCAGCGACACCGCCGAGCTGTCATTCAACGACGTCGACGTGCCCGACGATGCGGTGCTCGGCGACGTGGGCCAGGGCTTCTACCATCTCATGTGGGAGCTCCAGGGTGAACGCCTGATCGGCAGCGCCGGAAGCATCGCCGGCGCCGAGGTGATGTTCGAGGAGACCCTGCGCTGGTGCAAGGAACGCGAGGCGTTCGGTCGCCCCATCGCCAAGTTCCAGGTCAACCGTCACAAGCTGGTCGACCTGTACACGGACATCAGCATCGCCAAGAACTTCGTCTATTCCGTGGCCGAGCGGTGGAACAACGGTGAGTACCCGGTTGCGGAGATATCCATGGCCAAGCTCTTCGTCGGCCAGGTCACCTCGCGCGTCGCCGACACCTGCCTGCAGCTGCACGGTGGCTTCGGCTTCATGGCCGAGTCGCACATCTCACGCTACTTCCGGGATTCGCGACTGATCCGCATCGGTGCCGGCACCGACGAGGTGATGAAGGAGATCATCGCCAAGACCGCGCTCGGGCTATAGCGCAGAGGGGTTCTCAAGAAGAATCCTGGATCCCGCTGGCGATCAGGCGTTGGTCAGCGCACCGAGGAACGTGCCATTGCCGAGGATTGCACCCGGCGCGCCGGTCAGGGTCTCGAGGTGTTGCGTCTGGTCGCCGAGCGCCGTACAGACGAAGCGCGCAGCATCGAACCAGCCGGTGATGCCGCAACCTGCGATGTCGGTGTGGGCACCGCTGGACACCTCGATCAGCTCAGTCCCCAGTCTCTGGGTGGCCGGACCGCCGACGCATCCGCCGAGGAAGTAACGCTGCACGCCGACGCGGGCGCCGTCGGGGCTCACGTAGACGGCATTCGCCACGGTGCCGTGTTCGTCGTAGGTGGTGCCGTTGACCAGCACGGTCGATGACGACCTGGCGAAGCCGGCGGTCACGTGATGGCGGACGTCACCGTAGTGGTCGCCACCAGAGAACAGGTCCTTCAGGGTGCCTGTGACGGGGTCGAGTAGGAACGAGGCGTTGTCATTGTGGTAGCCCACTCCGCAGCCCCCCACGGCACTTCGCTCCATGACGATGCCGGCGTCGGTCCAGTTGGCGACCGTCTCTCGGAAGCCGCTCGGGGCGACCCATCCGTAGATGCTGTGCTCCGCGGTGGCGATGCCGGCAACGAGGATGCGACCGTGGTGCCGCGCGCTTGGCGACGCGGAGCTGGGGGTGTCGTCGACGCTCCACGCCCATTCCCTGCCGGTCGGACTGGCGAACGGCGCCTCAAAGCCGCGGGTGAACGATCCTGCGCCGATCGACGTGCCGGTGCCGTCGATCACGACCACCCTCCCGCCACCTGAACCCGGCGTCACCGTCGAGAGAGTCACGGTCGGGCCGGCGACACGGGCTGTGACCTGCGTCTGCGCCGCCGCGGACAACAGTGTGTCCATGTCCGCCTGGGTGAGATTCCACTGCACCGCGCCGCCGGCATCGGCGGCGACGAGCGCGGTGCCCACCTGGATGATGGCCAGGGGCGGCAGCGGTTGCGGCGTTGGCGCAGCAGTTGGTGTGGGCGTGGCCGAGGCGCGCGCCGTCGGGGTGACCGCGGGTGGCGTGGTCAAGGACGTTGCCGATGTACAGCCGGCGAGCGCCACCAGCGCTGCCAGCATCGCCAACCTCGGCGTCCTCACCATTGAGCTCCCTGCGCCGCCCCAGCCCGGACGGTGATCCGCCGTCGTGCGGCCAGGCCGGGAAGGATACGGCCGATCCCGATGGACGTCCGTCCGCCCTGGCGCCGAGGTTCTGACACAATCCGCGGGTCGATCCGACCCCGAGGAGTGATGACCATGGACGAGAAGATCATCGGGACGGTGATGCCCGTCCTCGAGCTGACGCTCGACCCGGGTGAGGCGATCTTCGCTGAGTCCGGGGAGCTCTCCTGGATGACCTCGACCATCCAGATGAACACGTCCACCCAGTACGGCGGCGGCGGGGGCATCGGCGGCGTGTTCAAGCGCGCCATGGGTGGCGGCTCGCTCTTCATGACCGAGTACACGGCCCAGAACGGGCCCGGGATGGTGGCGTTCGCCGCCAAGCTGCCCGGCCAGATCTTCCCGCTGGACGTCAAGCCCGAACGCGGCTTCGAGTTCTTCGGTCATCGCCACGCCTTCGTGGCCGGCACGCACGGCGTGCAGGTGTCGATGGGCTTCCAGCAGAAGCTGGGGGCCGGCGTGTTCGGTGGCGACGGCTTCCGGCTGCAGAAGATCGGTGGTCAGGGACGCGTGTGGTGTGAGCTGAGCGGCGAGGTGGTGATCTACGACCTGCGACCGGGTGAGGAGATGAAGGTGCACCCGGGGCACGTCGGTCTCTTCCAGGACACGGTGCAGTTCAACATCACGACGGTGAAGGGCATCAAGAACAAGATCTTCGGTGGTGACGGCATCTTCCTCGCCCAGCTGATCGGCCCCGGGCGCGTCTGGCTGCAATCGCTGCCGCTGGCGCGCCTCGCCGCTGCGCTGGGTGAGTTCGGGGCCGTCCAGGGCGCCGAAGCCGGCGCGGCGGCGGGAGTGGTCGGAGGCCTGCTCAGGAACATCGGCGGCTGAGCGCGGAGCCTCAGGCTGCCGCCGTCACTCCTCGACGGGGAAGGGCGCCAGCAGCGCCACGCTGTGGAGCCGGAACACGCTGTCCGCGTTGTCCAGCCACTCGCGGCGTTCCACCGCGCGCTGGTGCCGCTGCTGGATGTAGTCGTAGGTGGACAGGTCCCGAGGCATTCCCACCTGCGGTGGTGAGGGCGGCGCCAGCGCGGGGTCGAGGAGATCTCGCGCGACCAGCTCCTCACAGGCCAGAACGACCGCGGCGACGAGGTCGTTGACCTGGTCGGCGTGGTCCATCTTGGCGTTGAGCACCGCGATGCTGTCGCGACCGTCAGGGCCCGGCGGTCGTCGCACGCTGATCGCCTCGACGTAATCGCCGAGGTCCTCGAGCTGCTCGATACCGGGGGTGCGGCAATTGGGGATGACGCGATGGCCCTGCTCACCGACGGTGAACCATTCCGTCTGCGGCTCCGTGGCGTGACGACCGAACAGGGGCATTGGTGCGCTCCTTACACGGGGGTCGGGGCGGAGAACTCACTGCGGGTGAAGAGCGCGTGCACCGGGATGCCGCGTGCCTCGATCGCTTCGCGGCCGCCCTCCTCGCGATCGACGACCGCCAGTGCTTCGACGATCTCCACGCCCGACCCAGCGAGAGCATCGACTGCGTTGAGCAGAGAGCCGCCGGTGGTGATGACGTCGTCGACCACCAGCACACGGTCGCCGCGGTGCAGCTCCGGCCCCTCGATGAGCGCGCCGGTGCCGTGGTCCTTGGCCTCCTTGCGCACGATGAACGCACCCAGCGGCTGGTCGCGACCGCTCAGAGCCGCCACACCCGATGCGATCGGGTCGGCGCCGAGCGTCAGCCCACCGATCGCCGTGATGTGGAGCTCGCGGCAACGCGCCAGCACGAGCAGGGACACCAGGTAGAGGCCGCGACCCTCGAGCGTCACCTGCTTGCCGTTGAAGTACACGTCACTGCGCCGGCCGCTGCTGAGGACGAAATCGCCGAATCTGAAGGCGCGATCCGCGAGGAGATCGTGCAACTCGGAGCGGGCCGCGCGGAGATCGGTGTCCATGTCAGGCGGTGGGCACCGCCGCGGACGGCTCCGTGCTCGGCGGGAACGCCTGCTCGCGCAGCGAATCGCCCCAGCGCAGCACCGGCCTCCGAGCGGCCCCCACCTCGTCGACGCGCTCCACCGGCGTGTTGTGGGGTGCCGCCTGGATGAACGGCAGGTCGCGCGCTGCATCGGCGACGATCGCCGCGCAGACGTCGGCGAGCAGGTCGAGACTCTGCTTGGACTCGGTCTCGGTGGGTTCGAACATCAGCGCCTCCGGCACGGTGGTGGGGAAGTACACCGTCGGCGCGTAGATGCCGTAATCGAGCAGGCGCTTGGCCACGTCCATGGCGCGAAGCCCGTCGACGCGGCCGCCGCGTGTCGTGCAGACGAACTCGTGCATCGACGGCGACGCCACCGCCATCGGGAAGAGGTCGCGCAACCGCGCCTGCAGGTAACGTGCGTTCAGCACCGCATCCTCGGCAACGCCGGCGATCTCGTCACCGTACGCAGCGATGTACGCGAAGGCGCGCACCAGCATGCCGAAGTTGCCGTAGTAGGAACGAACCTTGCCGATGCTCTGGGGACGGTGATCGTCGAGCAGGAACCGCTCACCGTCGCGTTCGACGATCGGACCGGGGAGGAACGGCACCAACCGCTGGGCAACGCCGACGGGGCCGGCCCCCGGACCACCGCCACCATGCGGCGTCGAGAAGGTCTTGTGCAGGTTGAGGTGCACGACGTCGAAGCCCATGTCGCCGGGGCGAGCCACGCCGACCAGCGCGTTGAGGTTGGCGCCGTCGTAGTAGAGCAGCGCACCGGCGTCGTGCGCGAGGCGCGCGATCTCGAGGATGTCCTTCTCGAAGACCCCCAGTGTGTTGGGGTTGGTCATCATCACCGCGGCGACGCGATCATCGAGCTGACGGGCGAAATCCTCGACGTCGACGGTGCCGTCGTGGTTGCTCTTGATGGTGACGACCTCGAGCCCGCATGCCGCCGCGGATGCCGGGTTGGTGCCGTGCGCGCTGTCCGGGATGAGCACGCGGGTGCGGTTGGTGTCGCCGCGGTCGCCGTGGAACGCCTGGATCATGCGCAGCCCGGTCCACTCACCGTGGGCGCCGGCCGCCGGTTGCAACGACATGCGTGCCATGCCGGTGATCGACGCGAGCATGCGCTCGAGGCGCCACATCAACTCCAGCGCACCCTGCACGTCGTCCTCGTCCTGGTAGGGGTGGAGGTCGGCGAAGCCGGAGAGCCCGGCCAGCTGCTCGTTGACCACCGGGTTGTATTTCATGGTGCAGCTGCCCAGCGGGTAGGTGCCGTGGTGCAGGTGGTGGTTGCGGCGGGCCAGACGCCCGACATGGCGCGCGAGCACAGGCTCGGGCACGGCCGGCACGTGGGCGGGTTCACCGCGAAGGTGGGCGGCGGGGACCAGGTCGGCGAGCGCCCTCGCCGGGACGCCGGCGGCGGTCACGCGGGGGCCGCCCGTGTAGTCGTCGCTGAGCTCGAAGACAAGCGACTCAGCCCCCGCCCAGCCGGGCTCCACCCCGGGGGTTGCGCCCGTGGTGGCGATCACCTGTCCGTCGGTTGCGCCGTTCGTGCTCACACGGCCACCTCGTGGCGGGCCGGCGTCAGCGTGCTCACCTCGAGGCTGCCGAACGCGGCCACGAGGCGGTCGATGGCGGCGGGCGGGGTCATCTCCGTGCAGCACAGCAGCAACTGATCGGCGCGCGATGGATCGAACCGGCCGAGCGGAAGACCGGCGACGATGCCCCTGCGACGAAGTCGTGCGGCCACCTCCGCGGCATCGCCGGGGCAGCGGAGCACGAACTCCCAGAGGAACGGTGCCGTGGTGGCGAGTGAGAACCCGTCCAGCGCGCTCAGCCTGTCCGCCAGGAAATGCGCGCGCTGCGCGCTGACCGTTGCCACCGTGCGCATGCCGCCGGCTCCCATGTGCGCCATGTACACGGTGGCCGCGAGCGCGATCAGCGCATGGTTGGTGCAGATGTTCGAGGTTGCGTGCTCACGCCGGATGTGCTGCTCACGCGTCTGCAGCGTCAGCGTGTAGGCACGCCGGCCCGCGTGGTCGGTGGTGATGCCCACCAACCGGCCGGGCATGCGGCGCACCTGCGCCTGGCGCACCGCCATGTAGCCGACGTGCGGACCTCCGAACGAGGCCGGCACGCCCAGCGGCTGACCGTCGCCGACACAGACATCGAACCCGGCTTCCCCCGGCGCAAGCAGCACGCTGCAGGCCAGCGGGTCAGCGCTGCACAGGGCCAGCGCGCCGACGGCATGGGCCGCGTCGGCGAGGTCGGCGAGCGACTCGAGCGTCCCGAAGAACGTCGGCTGCTGCACCAGCAGCCCGGCGTGCCGGTCGGTCAGCGCTGCCCTGACGTCATCGATGCCGGTGACGTCGTCACGCGACTCGATGACATCGACGCTGACCGCACGTCCGGCCCCGAAGGTACGGAGCACGCGCAGCGTCTCCGGGTGCACCGCACCGCTGACCGCGATGCGATCGCGGCCGGTTGCCTGGACGGCCAGCATCATGGCCTCGGCGGCGGCGGTGGCGCCGTCGTACAGCGATGCGTTGGCAACGTCGAGCCCGGAGAGCGCGCAGATCATCGACTGGAATTCGAAGATGGTCTGCAGCGTTCCCTGCGACGCCTCGGCCTGGTACGGCGTGTACGCCGTGTAGAACTCGGGGCGGCCGATGGTGCCGCGGACGATGGCGGGGATGAAGCGTCTGTACACGCCGGCGCCGAGGAAGTTGTCGAGCTGGCTGAGCGGATGGTTGCGAGCCGCCAGCCGCTCCAGCTCGGCGACGAGGTCCTGTTCGCCCAGCGGCGCGGGCAGGTCGAAGGTGGGGTTGCGCAGGGACTCCGGCACCGTCGCGAAGAGGTCGGTGACCTCCGCGGCGCCGACGACCTCGAGCATTGCCCGGCGATCGGCGTCACGATTGGGCAGGTAGGCCATCGCGTCCAAGTATGAAGATGAGCGCCGCGGTCACGTCCTGGGATGAGCCGGAGAATCGCCGGCAGCGGCTAGACTTGGAACGTGGCAACCAAGCGACCGACGGTGAGCATCGACGACGTCGTGGCGGCGATCGAGACCGCGCGCGACAAGGTGATGAGCGACGAGGTGAAGAGCCTGGTCAAGCTCGGCCTGCCCAAGAACGTCGCCAACAAGATGGTCGCCGAGCGCTACCGGCAGCGCAACGAGGGCGAGGAGGGCGAGGGCGAGGCTCAGGGAGCCTGGCCCGACATGTCCTAGCTGGCCTCGCGGCGTCAGCGCTCCCGGCCCGGGGCCGCGCGGCGCCGACCGCGCACGAACCATGCCACCACGATGGCAACGACGATCACAGCGATGATGATCGCCGCCACCTCGATCGGCCCCGAGACGCGACTGTAGTTGGCGCCGATGGCGTATCCGGCAGCAGCGAGCGCGATGCACCACGGCAGCGCGCCGACCGCCGTCAGCAGTGTGAAACGCACCAGCTCGACGCGCGCCAGCCCCGCCGGGAAGGAGATGTACGTCCGCACCACGGGGAGCACACGGCCGACCAGCACGGCGGTCAGGCCGTGGCGCTCGAACCAGCGGTCGGCGAGGTCGAGGTGGGAGGCGCGGATGCCGATGCGACGCCCGGGACCGAGCAGCAGCGGGCGTCCGAACCGCGCCGCCAGCCCGTAGGCAACCAGCGACCCGGCGACGTTGCCGAGCGTCCCGGCGATGATGGAGCCGGTGAGGGTGATGTGTCCCTGGGCGGCGAAGAACCCGGCGAACGGCATGATCACCTCGCTCGGGAAGGGGATGCCGCAGCTCTCGGCCGCCATGAGGACGAAGACCAGCACGATGCCGCCGGTGGTGATCCAGTGGGTGATGAAGCTGCTCACGGGCGCGCATTCTGACCGCATCGGGCCCGGCGCGGCCTCAGCCCTTCGCTAGGCTGCCCAGATGAGCCGGCGCCCCTCGCGACTCGACGCCTGGCCCCGCCCCTTCGACCCGGCCGTTGAGCTGGACTGGGGTGACCCGGTGGTGAGCCGGCGCCTGCTGCGCGAGCACCTCGACCAGACCCACGACGGGGCCAGCCGCCGGCTGCGCATCGTCGACGAGCATGTGCGCCGGCTGCAGCGCCTGCTGCCACCCCCGGGTGCACACGTGCTCGATGCTGCATGCGGGCCCGGCCTCTACGGCGTCCGCCTGGCAGCGGCTGGCCACCGCGTCACGGCGCTGGACGTCGGGCCCGCGGTCGTCGAGCACGCACGCGTGCTGGCGCGCCGCCACCACGTCGCCGATCGCATGACCGCGCGCATCGCCGACCTGCGCACCCTGGTGGGCGGCGAGCGATACGGCGCCGCGATCCTCATCTACCACGTGCTCGAGGGCTTCCCGCGTCGTCAGCAGGCCACCGTCCTGCGCCGGCTGCGTGAGGTGCTCGACGACGACGCGCCGCTGATCGTCGAGATGCGGTTGCGGCCGGACCAGCCCGATGGCCGGATCAGCAGCTGGGACGTGGTCAGTGGCTCACTGCTCTCCGATCGCCGGCACCTGCTGCTCGTGGAGACGGTGCACGACCGCCCGCGCAACACCTACGTGCTGCGCGAGACGGCGGTGTTCGACGATGGCACCACCGCCGTGCAGCAGACCAGCAGCGCCCTGACCCGCTTCGACGCGATCGCGCCGCTGTTCGCCCGGGCCGGGCTGAGCGTCGACGCCGTGTACGACGGCTGGTCGCGCTTTCGCGCCAACGCGCTCAGCGATACCGTGCTGGTGGTCGCGCGGAGGCGCTGACCGGGCGCACTTACGGGGTGCGAGAAGCGGCTCGCGCTCGGCGGCGGCGCACGACCATGACGAGGCCGAGGACGACGCCCACGATGGCGAGTGCGACAAGCCATTCCCACGCCGCCGACGAGGTGGCGGGCGACACCGTCACGCCGATGCTCGGCACCAGCACGGGGACCGGTCCGAGCACCGGTCGGGGCGCCGGCGCGCTCGGCGTCGCAAGCGGCGCCCGGACGCCGCCAGGGTTGGCCGC
>DATBEL010000104.1:0-39572 GCA_036276135.1 Candidatus Dormiibacterota bacterium | reverse complement strand
CTCGGCGCCGGATCGCCTGAGACGGCCGCTCAGCTCACGCCTGCTGGTTGCGGTGCCGGCGTTTGGACCTGCAGCGGCGGCCGGGCCACCGCGCTGCCGCTCCAACTGGGCAGTCGCTCGTCGCGGAACGCGGATTTGGCGAACACCATCTGGACGTCGGTGATGCGCCGCTCCGTGAATGCCGCCTCGCACAGCGAGAGGTACAGCGTCCAGGTGCGCACGAAGCGCTCGTCGAACCTGGCGGGCAAGCGCGCCGCGTTGCGCAGCAGGTTGGACCGCCAGGCCGCCAGCGTGGTCGGGTAGTGGCGCGTGATGTCCTCGAGGTTGAGCAGTCGCAGGTCACCGGTGAGCGCGGTGGCGTCCAGCAGCGCCTCGACGGATGGGCAATGGCCACCCGGGAAGACGTGCGTGTTGATGAAGGTGCGCTGCCCGCGCGTCGCCCTGTCCGTACTCTGTGGCTGGCAGATCGCCTGGATCGCCGCGAGCCCATCGTCGACGAGAAGCCGGCTGCACTGCTTGAAGAACCTGTTCCAGTAGCGCCAGCCGATGGCCTCGATCATCTCCACCGACACCAACTTGGTGAAGCGGCCGCGCAGGTCGCGGTAGTCGTCGAGCAGCACCGTCACGCGGCCGCTGACGCCGGCGCGCCGAACGCGCTCGGTGGCCAGCGCATGCTGTTCCTCGCTGATGGTGGTGGTGGTGACCCGGCAGCCGAATGTCTGCGCCGCATGCACAGCCAACGCGCCCCAGCCCGTGCCGATCTCGACGAGGTGGTCCGACGCCTGGAGGTCGAGCTTGCGACAGAGCCGGTCGATCTTGGCCAGGGACGCGTCGTGCAGGCTGGCGCCGGGGGCATCGAAGATGCCGTTGGAGTACGACATGGTGTCATCGAGCATCAGCGAGTACAGGTCGTTGCCGATGTCGTAGTGCTGGGCGATGTTCTCTCGGCTGCGGCTGCGAGTGTTGCGACGCAGCCATTCGCGCCCGGCGTGCAGCGGCCGAAGCAGCGGCGCCACCGCCGCCTGCAGCCGATCGAGGGTGTCGAGGTTGCGCGCCGCGACGCGGACCAGCGCCACCAGGTCAGGGCAGTCCCACTCGCCGTTGATGTAGCTGAAAGCGCCGCTCAGGCTGCCCATGGCGATGGCGCGGTAGAAGGTCGGACGATGCACGTGGACGATGGCGCGGACCGGGAACTCCTTGAGGGAGCCGAAACGGTGCCTTGTGCCGCCGTCCTCCACGATCTCGAGCTCGCCGTGGCGGATGTGGGCAAAGGCGCGCAGCACAAGCGCCCGTACTGCCGCGTCGAGGCGGGGAAGCTCGCGCAACGGCGAGGCAATCCTGGCAGTCGGTGGACTCGCGGTCATGGTGCTGCGGGAGCGCTCCTGGCGACGACTCGGCGACCCGGATGGTACGGCGCGAGGACCGGTGCGCGGCTTCAGGCTACGATCGCCGGCGTGTCACAGGCATGGCGCCGTCAAGGGGTGCGACTGCGCTGGGGCCGGCTCAACGTCTATGTCGCCGGCGACGGACCACCGCTGCTGCTGCTCCATGGGCTCGGCGGCAGCGGCCGCTACTGGTGGGGGCTGGCCCCCCACCTCGCTGCGACCAGGACGCTGATCGCCCCGGACCTGGCCGGCTTCGGACGCTCCGACAAGCCGTCGCTCGACTACTCGCGAGCGTTTCACCTCGACAGCCTCGACGCACTGCTGGTCGCGCTCGCCGTGGATGCGCCGCTGGCCGTGGCGGGCCATTCCATGGGCGGTGTCCTCGCGGCCCTGTTCGCGGCGCGACACCTCGACGGTGTTGAGTCCCTGGCTCTTGCGGCAGCACCATTTCCTCGCCTGCAGACGAATCCATCCCGCCTCCCCGGGGGGTTCGCCGGCCGGGCCTTCTACCGCTTCGTGCAGCAGACCCTGCCGATGGTGTCGCCGCTGGTGAGGTCGCAGACGTACCCTCGTGCGGTGGTCGCCGACTACCTTCGGCACACCCGTGCCAGCTACAGGCGGACATCTCATTCGCTGATCTGGGACGTCGGGGTCATCGATGAGCTTGCTGGACTGCGCAGTTCTGACGGTCTTCGGGAGCTGCTGATCTATTCAGCGGAGGACCGCACCATCGCGTCCGACAGCCTGCGCTGCTGGCAGCAGGTGCTCCCCGAGGCGCAGCCGCTGCTCGTCGACGGTGGTCACCAACTGCTGCTCCGGGGAGGCTTTGCGGACCTCGCCCAATGGGTGGCGCGACCATCGCCGACCCGCGTTTCCTGAACGTAACGACAACGAGGGGTTGCACCGGCTGTTATCTGCGCTATAGTCATCGGCACGCGGGAGCCTTCGGGACCGCTGCGCGTCCACTGTGGTCGCCATGCCGTCAGACCAGCGACTTGTCGCTGTGCGCTGATGCCCGAATCCATCCCGGACCGGATGTATGACGCCGAGGGATTGCACCCCAACCGGCGTCCGAGGGTTTCACCGTCCGACTGATAGCCCCGGACCTCGCTCTCGACCGTCTCCACCTCATCGTGCCCGACGGCAGCGACGCAATGGTGGTTCTCCGAACGCTCGCGCACGGGGACTCCAACGGTGCGGATCCGCGCGACCTGTTCGCCCAGCGGATCAGCGAGGTCGGCCACCTCACGGTGTCCTTCGGTGACGAGGAACCCCCGCAACTGCTGCTGTCGCTCCCCGACCTGGCGCTGACGTGCGTGCCCCAGGATGCGCCCGATCACGACCCCGACCACCTCGCGCTGCGCGTCGTCTCGATGCGCCCTGCCACGGACCATCCTGAGGGCAGCAAGGTGTTGACCGTCACCGCGCGCCAGCCGGTTGTCACCGCGGCCAACGGCGTGGCCAGCGACACGCGTCGCCTCCTCGACTGGCGCAGCGCCAGTGCGGCCGCGGCGAAGTCCGCCGAGCTGTATGCGGCGCTCAAGCTCGTCGACAGCCTCGAGAAGGCTGAGCGCCAGCGCGCGGCAACCCAGCGCACCCACTTCATCGCCGCCAAGGAGTACTGGCGGTGCAAGCGTTGCCGGGCGTTGTGGCGTCCCGCTGACCACGAGCGCTGCCCATCGTGCGGCCACGAGTTCACCGAGGCCGACCGCCGTCAGCCAGAGGTGGGCAAGGTCGAGTTCACCGTCCCCGAGACCGAGCAGATCAACCTCACCCCGGATGCCGCCGTCCTGGTCGAGCCCGAGGACGAGCCCAACTTCGTCGGCCGGGTGTCGCGCATCGACCACCACCGGCATACCGTCGAGGTCACCGCCAGGACCTTCGAGCATGCCGGCACCGAGGGAACCATCACACCGTCCTTCAACAAGGCCCTGTACCAGGCCAAGCGCAGCGTGCTCGCGGCGATCGCCACCCGCGACTTCGGCGTCGGGCTCCTCGCCCAGTTGATGGTGTCGCCGCAATGGGTCACCGCACCCGCATACGACGCGGACGCCGAAGCCCACGCGCACGACTGGCTGACCGAGGGGATGATGCCCAATCCCCCGCAGGATCGCGCGGTGGCGCTGCTCAGCCGGCTGGCCGCCGGTGAGTCGGTGTTCATCCAGGGTCCGCCGGGCACCGGCAAGACGACGGTCATCGTCGAGGCCGTCAAACGCAGGTTGGCAGCCAACCCCGACGAGCGCATCCTGGTGACGTCGCACAGCAACCTCGCCGTCGACAACGCGCTCGAGCGACTCGCCGGCACACCCGGCATGCGCGCTGTGCGCGTGGCCCGAGCCGAGCGAGTCCATCCCACCGTCGAACGGTTCCGCTGCGACGACGAGGACGACCCGCGCCTGCTCGAGGCCAACTGTTACTTCGCGACCTGCGCGACGGCGGCGACCTCGGCGATCACCGACATGAACTTCGACATCGTCATCCTCGACGAGGCCAACAAGGCGCGTGTCGACGAGGCGCTGCCGGCGCTGCGACTCGGTTCCGCCCTGGCGCTCGTCGGTGACCACAAGCAGCTGCCGCCGGTGGAGGACGACGCGCTGTACGGCATCGTCGAGAGCGACGAGGCGCTGGAAACCCTTGTCAACCGAAGCCTTTTCGAGCAGGCGTGGGAAGGCGGCCTGCCCGAGTCGGCGCGCTGCCTGCTGACCATCCAGCACCGCATGCATCCGGACATCGCGGCGTATGTGTCGCAGGCCAGCTACGACGGGCAGCTCGAGGATGCGCCCGAGGTCCAGGCCTACGACTACATCACCCGCACCCCGTTCCCGGTCGCGCTCCATTTCGTCGACACCGAGGGCATGCGCGGCGGCCGCGAGCGACGCGGGCCCGGTGGAGCGCTGCGCAACGAGGCCGAGGTCCGTGTCGCAGCGCAGGTGGTGCGACTCCTCGACGAGCGCGCGCCGCGGGAGATGTCGATGGCCGTCATCGCCATGTACGCCGAGCAGGTGGAGCGCCTGCGCCAGGCGCTCGGCCGGCGCCGCTTCAAGCGCCCGGTGAAGATCGACACCGTCGACTCCTTCGAAGGCCGCGAGGAGGACATGGTGGTCATCTCCCTGGTGCGCTCCAACGAACGCGGGCGCATCGGGTTCCTCCGCGTGCCCAACCGGCTCAACGTTGCCATCTCGCGGGCCAAGCACCTTGTCGCGTGCATCGGCGACAGCGCGACGCTGCGCGCCGGCGAAGAGTCGATGTACGGCGAGCTTGTCGAGGCCGCTCGTTCCACCGGCGGCTGGCTCAGCGCGCTGGACATCGTCAGCCCGGGCAAGCCGCAGCGCCGCCGTCGGGGCATCCCGGCGCCAGGCCAGCGGGTCGGGCCGGATGGCGAACCGCTGCCCGCCCCCGAGAGCGCCGACGGAGTGCGCCGCCGCCGCAGGCGTCGCCGTCGCGGCCCGGCGCAACCGGCCGGGGTCCAGGCACCGGGTGCCGACGGGCAGCAGCCGGGTGCCGCGCAACCCGGTGAGCCGGTGATCGGCCCCGATGGGCAGCCCATCCGGCGCCGCCGCCGTCGTCGTCGCCGGGGTCGCGGTGCTGGGCAGGCCGCCGGCCAGCCCGGCGTGCCCAGCCCACCCGGCGCCGTCTCGGAGCCGGGGAGCGCGTCGGCGGGCGTGCAGGGTTCTCTCCACTTCGCCCCGGGTGAGATCCAGAGCTTCCGGCCCCGCCGCCGCCGGCGCCGTCGTGGTGGCGGCTCGGCCGGTGCCGAAGACGGCCCGACCGGGGCGGCCGGCGGTGAGGGCACGCCGCCGCCGCTGGCGGCCCCTCAGCCGCCCGCCTCCTCGGGCTGAGACGGGCCGGCGCGGTACCCTCGGCGGGCCATGGCCGACGCTCTCACCGTCTTCACCCGGCGGGGTGACCCGCAATGCGAGGCGCTGCTCCGCTACCTCGACCAGCGCAACCTGACCTACGCCACGCGGGACGTCACCTCCGACCCGTCGGCGGCGGCGATCCTGTTCGGCAGGCTGGGCCGCGTGGCGGTGCCCGCTCTGCTCATCGGTGAGCGCCTCATCGTCGGCTTCGACCCCGTGCAGCTGTCCCGGTACCTGCCGCGCTCACCAGACGACGCTCGCGGGGTGTCGTTCGGGGCCGCTGTGCGCACCGTCACCTCGGACATCGCCCGCGGGCACGGCCTGCCGGCCGTCTTCGGCGTCGAGGTGGGCTCGGTGCGCGAGCAGTCGCCGGCGGCCAGCGCCGGGATCCATCCGGGCGATGTGATCACGGCGATAGGGCCGTACACGCTCACCGGCGGTGCCGACCAGTTCCGGACGGCGGTCGGCGCCCGCCAGCCGGGCGACTCCATGACCATCACGGTCTGGCGCGCCGGCGGCCCGGTGGAGCTGACGGTCGAGTTCCCGCGTGAGGCGGTGCCCCCGCCGGTGCCCAGCTGAGCGAACCGCTCAGGTGGCCGGCATCGGGTGGAGCGGGGCCGACAGCCCGGGCGTGATCTCGCGGGCCGCGGCGCTGAGGAAGCTCCCTCCCCAGACGCCGATCGAGAGCATTCCGCCAAAGATCATCAGCGCCTGGACGCTGACCTTGCCCTGCTTTGTCCAGTAGACGTCCTCGAGGTCGAGCCAGAGCGCGAACTCGTCGAGGGTCAGCGCGGCGCCGACCCCGTAGAGGACCGAGTTGAGCCGGTGGATCGCCTTCTGCTGCTCGGCGTTGTCGGCGATGACCAGCCACAGGTAGCCCGTGGCCAGCAGCCCGCCGATGCCGAAGACCAGGTGATGCAGGTGGCGGCCGTTGCGGCTGAGGTTGTGGAACGGGCCGACACCGCGCTTGATCATGTGCGTGATCACCCGTGCCGACATGGCGCCGAGGTCGAAACCGATCGAGGAGAGGAAGAGGCGCTCCCGCCGAGGATCCGGGAAGCTGTAGCGGTAGTGGTGACGCAGCCGTCGCGGCAGGTTCGGAGCGGCTGCCGGCGCGGTCACCAGCCGGGCGGCGGCTCCGTGCGGTTGAGCAGGCGGACGAAGTCCTCGGCGCGCGCCACGGCCTCCCAGCGACGGGCAAAGAAGTCCTGGCAGATCATCCGGTTGTCGGCGAGCGCGGTGACCGTGACCGCCCACTGGTTCAGCGCCTTGGTGACCTCGACCTCGTGGGTGTTGGCCTCGTTGCGCAGGACGATTCCGCTTGGCGCAGGGCGGCGCGAACTGTCATTGCGTCGGGGGGACGCCATTGCCATTGCGAGAACCCTCCAGACAGTGGTGGCGCCGGTGGGGCGGTGGGCGAGATCGCTCGCCTGCCGTAGCAGCGAACCGGCTGCGGAGACACCAGCGGTCGCTGGCAATTGTGGCGCAAATCGTCGCGCGACGGAAGTACCGGCCGTCAACCGTCGAGGTCGAGGGTTCCCTGGCCCGTGGGCGGCCGGGGCACGACCTGCTCGCCCGGCGCCTCCGGGGCCGAGGCCACCCAGTCCGGCACCGCCCCGTCCCTGTGCGCCATGGTGTCGAGGATGGGTGCCGGCGGCCGGGGCAGCCGCTGCCCGAGCAGGGCTCCGAAGTCGAAGGCGTTGACCACGGCGTAGTTGCCCCGGTTGTTGTTGAGCAGCACGTGGACCGGGGTGCCGCGCTCCGCGGCGGCGCGGATGGCCGGCACCCACTCGTCGAGCTCGTCAGGTGAGTACAGGTAGTTGAAGCGGTAATCGCTGGTGGGGCCGTCGGGCCGGTACCAGGTCTTGCGGTTGCGGCCGTGGAAGCGCGCGATGCACAACGTCGGCGACGTGATCGCCAGGATCGGCGGCGCGGTGCCCGACCCCAGCTGGGGCGCGTCGACACCGACGTACACACAGTCGAGCTCGGCGAGCAGCTCCTCGGTGGCCGGCCACGCGCCGTCGTCGAACCAGCTCCGGTGGCGGAACTCGATCGCCACGATGTCGTCGGCGTGGCGGTCGCGTGTCTCGAGCAGCACCTCGCGCGCCCCGGGACGGTTGGTGAACCACGGCGGGAACTGGTAGTGCACCGCGGCCAGGCGTCCGCTCTCGCGCAGCGGGACCAGGGCGGCCATGAAGTCGCGGACCTCCTCCGCGGTGGGTGGGCGCGGCCGGCCGCCCTCGCGCTCGTGCCGGGTCAGGCTCCGGAAAGCCTTGATGTTGAAGCGGAAGCCGGCCGGGGTGCGGTCAAGCCAGCCGTCGACGACCTCCGGCTTGGGGATTCCGTAGAAGCTGGTGTCGATCTCGACGATCGGGAAATAGCGTGCGTAGTAGCTGAGCTTGTCACGCTGGCGCCGGCCGCGCTCGAGCTCAGGCGGGTAGAAGTCCTTGTGGTCGGCCCAGTTGCACGTGCCGACCAGGATCTCGGCGGTCATGGGGAGCCCCATCGGCTGTCGGCATCTGCGATTCCTCGGAGAACAGTAACCGCGCTGTCACCGGTGCTGTGACCGGTGTGGCGTCTGCCGCCCAGACAATGCGCGCACACCACAAGGAGTTCTGTGAGTCTCGCGAACCCTGCTGCGCCGCTGCCGGTCAAACGCGCCGCCAAGCGGGCCCGGCCGTGGGTTGGGCCCGCTCTGCGACTGCGTCTGTTCGCGGCGATCCTCGTCGTGCCGGCGATCCCCCTGTGGGCGATCACCATCTTCCCCCTCCCGGTCTTCTCGCTGCAGCACTCGCTGCCGCTGTGGGGGCTGGTGGTGCTCTTCTTCGTCACCGAGCGATGGCCGGTGTCCATGGCGGTGCGGCGCAACACTCCACTGGTCGGCCTGGCAGCGGCTCCTCTGGTCCTGGGCCTCTTCTTCTCCCCGGGGTGGGCGATCATCGTCGGCTACCTGGTGGGCGCCCTGCTCGCCGCGGCCAGCCGCGGTGAGCTCCGTCAGCCGGCCACCGCCTTCGGCATCGCCGAGTTCTCGTTGTTCGCCGCGCTGGCCGCCGTGACCTTCCGTGCCACCGTGGGGCACGACCCCTCAGCCGCCGTCGAGCTCGACTGGAACGCCTATTTCGCTGTGTACGCGGCGGCGGGGGTGCTCATCCTCACCAGCCTCACCACCTCCTTCGGTGTGTCGCTGCACGACGGTCGCGTCACCCGGCGCCTGGCTGCGGAGAACATCGTGCTTGCCGTCGTCGGCATCGGCGCGTCGGCCAGCTACGGCATGGTGGCGGTTGACCTGATCTGGTCGAATCCCAAGGGCCTGTTGGTGCTTGGCATGCTCGGCGTCGTGCTCCTCGGCGGCTACCGGATCCTGCTCATGGAGCGCCGCGAGCGTCGCGTTGCCGAGTTCCTGCGCGGCGCTGACATGGCGCTGCACCACTCCCCCGAGCTCGAGTCGGCGATCGTCGCGCTGATCGGCCGCGCCCGCGAGATGTTCGACGGCCAGATCGCCCAGCTCACCATCTACCCGACCTCACCGGGTGAGCAGGCGTACCGCACCACCGTGCGCGCCGGCGATCCCTCGGGCACCGAGGTGATGGTGCCGATCGACCCGACCGAGCTGGACGACATCCTCGAGGCCGACTCCGACGGCGTCATCATCGACCGCGGCAGCGCGTCGCCACGCTCGCGCGATGTGCTCGACCGCCGTCACGTCGACCACGCCATGGTGGCGCTCCTGCGTGGCCGGACGCGCCTGGTCGGCAGCCTCATGGTGGGGAGTCATCTCAGCGCCCGCAGCTTCGACCAGCGGGATCTTCAGCTGTTCCAGACGCTGGCGATCCAGACCAGCTCGACCCTGGAGAACGGCCGCCTCGAACACTCGATCGCGCGGCTCAGCGAGCTGCAGCAACAGCTGTCCCACCAGGCTTTCCACGACTCGCTCACCGACCTCGCCAACCGCGCGCTCTTCAGCGACCGCATCGAGCACGCGCTCCTGCGCCGAGCCCGAACCAACCAGCCCGTGGCCGTGCTGTTCATCGACCTCGACGACTTCAAGAACATCAACGACACGCTCGGCCACTCGGCAGGCGATGAGCTGCTCGTCGGCGTCGCTGACCGGCTGCGCACCTCGTTGCGCCGTCCCGACACGGCGGCACGCCTCGGCGGCGACGAGTTCGCTGTGCTCATCGAGGACATCGACCACGCAGCGGAAGCCGAGGTGGTGGCCGAGCGTGTGTTCCTCGCCCTGGCCGCGCCCTTCGCCATCTCCGGTCAGTCGGTGGTGGTGCGCTGTTCCATCGGCATCGCCATCTCCAACAACGACAACGACACGGCCGGAGGCCTGATGAGCCACGCAGATGTCGCCATGTATGCAGCCAAGAGCGCCGGCAAGCACCGCCAGATCCTCTTCGCACCGGGGATGGAGGCGGACATCGTGGCCCGCCACACGATGCGGGCCGACCTCGAGCGCGCCATCGGTGGCGACGAGTTCGGCGTGCACTTCCAGCCCATCTTCGACCTCTCCAGCGGCCGGCTGGTGGCCACCGAGGCGCTGGTTCGTTGGCGCCATCCCGTCCGCGGCATGGTGCCGCCGGATGACTTCATCCGGGTCGCCGAGGAGACCGGTGTCATCCTCGAGCTCGGCGCCGCCGTGCTTCGCACTGCCTGCGCCGAGACGGTGCGCTGGCAGGTGCGCCACCCCCTCCACCAGAAGATCTGGGTCAGCGTCAACATCTCGGCGCGTCAGCTGGCCCAGCCGGAGTTCGTCGACGACGTGCTCGCCATCGTGGCCCGCAGCTGCCTGCCGCCGTCGTCCCTGGTCCTCGAGCTGACCGAGAGCATGGTGCTCGAGGATGCTGCCGCGAGCATCGCCAAGCTGGAGGCGCTCAAGTTCGCCGGCATCCGGATCGCCATCGACGACTTCGGCACCGGCTACTCGTCGCTCAGCTACCTGCGCCGCCTGCCCGTCGACATCCTCAAGATCGCCAAACCTTTTGTCGATGACCTGGAGGGCGGTGACCGTGGCGACTTCGCTCGCGCGATTGTCGGCATCGGCAATGCACTCCGCCTGACCATGATCGCCGAGGGCATCGAGAACAGCGAGCAGCTGGTGACGCTGCGCGAGCTCGGCTGCCAGATGGGCCAGGGCTTTCACCTGTCGCATCCCGTCATCGCCGACGCCATCGACCGCCTGCTCGACGCGGGAGGCGTCGACCAGGAGTTGCTCGCGCTCCCCCCGATCGGGACGCGCATCGTGCACATCGCGTAGCGACCACCGGGTGCCACCGGCCCGCGGAGCACCCCGTAAGCTCGCGGGATGCGCTCCAGCCGCGACCTGTGCAACCTGGCGATGGCTGCGGCGCAGGCGGCCGGCGACGTGATCCGCGCGGCGCGCCGGGACGCTGCGCCGTTGCACACCCAGCTCAAGGGCGCCGGTGACTACGTGACTGCGGTCGACAGGGCCGCCGAGGCGGCCGCGGTGAGCCTGCTCCGCGAGGCCGAGCCGTCGATCGACGTGCTCGCCGAGGAACGCGGCGGGGAGGTGTCGGCGCGCATGTGGGTGATCGACCCCCTCGACGGGACCACCAACTTCCTGCGTGGCTACCCCGAGGTGGGTGTGTCCATCGCCCTTGTGGAGGACGGCCAGCCGACGGTGGGGGTCGTCATCGCGCCGATCACCGGCGGGACGTGGTCGGCGGTGGCCGGGCACGGCGCCTTCGACGGCGCGGGACGGCGCCTCGACGTCAGCGCCCGGCCTGGTGATGGTGTCGTCGCCACGGGGTTCCCGTTCCGGCGACCTGACGCCCGCGCTCGCTACATGTCCGTCTTCGCGGTGGCGCTGGAGACGTTCGAGGATCTGCGGCGTGCCGGCGCCGCCAGCCTCGATCTCGCGTACTCCGCGTCGGGCGTGTGGGACGGGTTCTTCGAGCTCAACCTGGCGCTCTGGGACATCGCGGCCGGCAGCCTGCTCATCCGTGAGGCGGGCGGGGTGGTCACCGACTGGAGCGGCGACCCGACCGCGGTGTTCGTCAGCGGTGACATCCTCGCCGGCGCGCCTGCCTGGCACGAACGGATGCTGGCGATCACCCGGTCGGCTGCGTAACCCGCGATGGCACACCGGACTCTGCTGACAGCATGGTGAGCAGTGCCGACAGTGCCGTCGTGCCCGCCGCCGGGGGCATCCTCGCCGGCCGGCGCATCCTGGTCACCGGCGTGCTGACCCCGAAGAGCATCGCCTACTCCATCGCGCAGGCATGCCAGGACAACGGCGCCGAGGTGGTGCTGACGTCGTTCGGCCGGGCCATGAGCCTCACCGAGCGCAGTGCCAAACGCATGACGCCGTCGCCGGACGTGCTCGAGATGGATGTCACCGACGTGGCCCAGGTGCACGCCGCCGCCGAGGCCGTCCGTGAGCGCTGGGAACGGCTCGACGGCGTCGTCCATGCCATCGGCTTCGCGCCCGAGGACTGCCTGGGGGGGCATTTCCTGGAGACGCCATGGGAGTCCGTCGCCACCGCCATGCACGTGAGCGCCTTCTCGTTGAAGACGCTGGCGGCCGAGTTCGTGCCATTGATGCCTCCAACCGGCGGCGCCGTCGTCTCGCTTACCTTCGACGCCACCCTCGCGTGGCCCCTGTACGACTGGATGGGCCCCACCAAGGCCGCGCTCGAGGCTGTCGGCCGCTACCTCGCACGCGACCTCGGGCGTGGCCATGTGCGAGTCAACACGATCTCCGCAGGTCCCCTGGAGACGATGGCGGCGAAGTCGATCCCGGGCTTCAGCACGCTCAAGGAGGCGTGGTCCGGACAGGCCCCGCTAGGATGGGATGCAGCCGACGCCGGCCCGGTCGCCGACGCCGCCGTCTTCCTGCTCAGCGACATGGCCCGCGGGATCAGCGGCGAGGTGATCCACGTCGACGGTGGCTACCACTCTCAGGGCGCACCCCTGGTCGATTCGGTGGCGAGAGAAGGAAAGGACTGATGGCAAGCAACGGCGGAGGCAATGGACGCCCGCGGATCGTGATCACCGGGGTCGGAGCGGTGAGCCCGCTCGGTCACGACGTCGAGTCGACATGGGCGGCGTGCCGTGCCGGCACCAGCGGGGTGGGGCCGATCACCCAGTTCGACGCGTCGGCGCTGCCGACGCGCATCGCCGCCGAGGTGACGGACTTCGACGCTGTCGGCCACCTCGGTGTCAAAGAGGTGCGGCGCACCAGCCGCTGCATCCAACTCGCGCTGGTGGCGGCGCGCCAGGCGGTTGCCGACTCGGGGCTGGACATCGCCGCCATCGGCGAGGAGACCGGCGTGCTCGTGGCCTCAGGAGTCGGTGGCCTCGAGGTGCTCGAGCGGTCCACCCTCAACCTCCACCAGCAGGGAGTGCGCCGCGTCTCCCCGTTCACGGTGCCGTCGATGATCGCCGACATGCCTGCGGGAATGATCGCCATCGAGCACGGCGCCAAGGGGCCGAACTTTGCGGTGGTGAGCGCGTGCGCGTCGGCCGCCCACGCCATCGGCGAGGCCGCGGAGTGGATCCGGCGGGGCGACGCCACCGCGGTGATCGCCGGCGGCACCGAAGCTTCCGTGTGCGCGCTCGGGGTGGGGTCATTCAACGCCATGCAGGCGCTGTCCACGCGCAACGACGAGCCCGAACGGGCCTCACGCCCCTTCGACCGTGACCGTGCCGGCTTCGTGATCGGTGAGGGGGCGGCGATCGTCATCCTTGAAGAGTTCGAGGCGGCGCGTCGGCGCGGCGCCCACATCTATGCCGAGGTGAGCGGCTATGGCGCGACCGCCGACGCCTCCCACATCACCGCACCCGAACCGAACGGCGACGGCGCGCGGCGCAGCATCGTGCGGGCGCTCGAGCGCGCCCACGCCCGGCCGGAGGACGTCAACTACATCAACGCCCACGGCACCGGCACCCAGCTCAACGACGCGGCGGAGACCAAGGCCGTCAAGGCCGCGCTCGGCGAGGTGGCCGCGACCATCCCGATGTCGTCGACCAAGTCGATGCACGGTCACCTGCTCGGCGCCGCCGGTGCGCTCGAGGGGATCATCACGGTTCTGGCCATTCGCGACCAGTACGTACCGCCCACCATCAACCTCGAGGAGCCCGACCCCGAGTGCGACCTCGACTACGTGCCCAACGTTGGGCGCAATCATCGTATCGACCTGGCGATCAGCACTTCGTTCGGCTTCGGCGGGCATAACGCTTGTTTGGCGTTCTCGCGGGTGGAGGAGTAGTTAGCGGACGGCGTGGGTGCGGGGAGGGGCGGGGACCCTTAGGCGCCTTCGGTCAAAGCCTCGCGGGCGCTCCGAGCTCGCCCGCTGCGCGGGCGGATCTCTCCGCTGCTCGGCACATTCCCTCCGTCACCTAAGGGTCCCCGCCCCTCCCCTGGGGGCACGTCTAATCCCAGGCGGTGTCAGCGCAACACCCTGCCGGTCGGCGTTAGACGGTGCCTCTCGGGGACTCTTGCGACAGGCGCGCTATCCACGCCTCTACGTCGTCGGGGGTGCGTGGCAGGGCTTCGGTGAGCACTCGGTGGCCGTCGTTGGTGACCAGGACGTCGTCCTCGATACGCACGCCGATGCCGCGGTAGCGCTCGGGCACGGTGAGGTCGTCGGGCTGGAAGTAGAGGCCGGGCTCGACGGTGAGGACGTAGCCCGGCTTGAGCTCGCCGTGGTAGTGGTCGTCGCGCGCGTTGGAGCAGTCGTGCACGTCGAGGCCGAGCATGTGGCTGGTGCCGTGGATGGTCCAGCGGCGGTGCAGCTGCTGGTCACGGCGCACGGCGACGTCAGGCTCCACGTCGAGGATGCCGAGTCGGTGCAGACCCTCGGCCAGCACGCGCATGGCGGCGCGGTGCGGCGCCATGAAGTCGGCGCCCGGCTTGACCTCGGCGATGCCCGCGTTCTGGGCGTCGAGCACGATCTGGTAGATCTCGCGTTGCTCGGTGGTGTACCGGCCTGACACCGGTATGGTGCGGGTGACGTCGGCGGTGTACAGCTGGCGGCACTCCACCCCGGCGTCGAGCAGGAGCAGGTCGCCGTACTCGACCTGGCCGTCGTTGCGCGTCCAGTGCAGGAAGGTGGCGTGCGCGCCCGAGGCGGCGATGGTGTCGTAGCCGACGTCGTTGCCCTCGAGGCGGGCGCGCGCGTTGAACACGCCCTCGACGACGCGCTCACCGTTCTCGAGCACGTCGGGCAGAGCTTTGACGACATCCTCGAAGCCGCGGATGGTGGAGTCGACCGCCTGCTCCAGCATGGCCACCTCGAAGGGGTCCTTGGCCAGGCGCATCTCCGCGAGCGCGGTCCCCAGCTCATCGTCCGTAGCACTCCCGCCGGCGGCGACGTCGATGCGCGGGTCGATGTCGCGAACAGTGATCGTGTCGGCGGGCGCGAGCCGGCCCAGCTGCTCCGCGAGGTCGCCGAGCGGTGCGGTGGCGACGCCGAGGTGCGCCGTGGTCTCAGCGAGCCCCATGCGCGGACCGGTCCAGAACTCGCCGTAGCGCGCATCCGTGAAGAAATCGTGCGTGGAGCGATCGCTGCGCGGCTCGACGAAGAGGGTGGTTCGGTGCCCGTCGCCGTCGGCTTCCATGACCAGCACCGCGTCCGGCTCCATGCCTCCGGACAGCCAGAAGAAGTCGGTACCGGGGCGAAAGCGGTAGTCGACGTCGTTGGAGCGCACCTTGAGCGGGCCGGTGGGGACGACCAGGTTGCGGCCGCGGAATTGCTCCGAGAGGGACGCCCGGCGCGCGGCGAAGTTGTCGGCCGCCGGGTGCCGCGGCACCTCGCCGGTGTCGCTCGACGCCCAGCCGGACGACATCAGCGTCATGAGCGCGCGCGGGACCGGGGGGCGGTGCCGGCCGATCCAGATCCAGCTCTCGCTCTCCGGGTGCTCCGCGTCGACGTCGGGCACGATCGCATCATCACTGCCTGTGTCGGTGACCATTCACGGCACTCTACTGACCCGCGGCGGACCGGTGACCTAGCATCGTCCGGTGGGAGTACGCGCCATCCGGGCGGACATCACGTCCGTGCCCGCCGACGCCATGGTCAACGCGGCCAACAGCCACCTTGCCGGCGGCGGGGGCGTCGACGGCGCCATCCACCGGGCCGGCGGCAAGGAGATCATGGCCGAGCTCGGCGAGCGCTACGACGGCTGTCCGACCGGGTCGGCAGTGATCACCGGGGCAGGCCGGCTGCCGGCGCGACACGTCATCCATGCAGTCGGGCCGCGCTGGCGCGGTGGCGATCACGGTGAGCGCGACCGGCTGCGCTCCGCGTACCGCAGCGCATTCGCACTCGCCGCCGAGAACGGCGCGGCCACCGTGGTGTGCCCCTCGATCAGCACCGGCATCTACGGCTTCCCCATCACCATGGCCGCACCGATCGCGGTCGAGGAGGCGCGAACCGCGCTGGCGGCGACGGGCACGACGGTGCGCGAGATCACCTTTGCGCTCTTCAGCGACTCCGACCTCGCTGACTTCGAGCGCGCGCTCAGCTCGCCGGCACAGGCAGCGCCGCCAGCCAGCTGACCGTGCCTGCGGCGACGCAGAGGGCCAGGATCGGGAAGGCGAGGTGCCGCGCCCGCGCAGGCATCAGCCCGACGGCCGCGCCGGCGGCGAACAGGGCTGCGGCCATGAAGACCGGGCCACCCTGCCCCAGCGGCGCGGCCAGCGCGAGCACCGCCACGGACGCGGCCAGCATTGCGGCGCTCAGGACCCACGGGGAAGCGCGCAGGCCGAGGACGACGGGCAGGGTGCGTTCCCCGGCCAGTCGGTCGCCCTCGATGTCGGGCAGTCCGTTGGCGATGAGCAGCGCTGTGGCGAGCAGGCCCGCCAGCGGGATCGTCTCGACACCGCCACGCAGCCGCCCGGTCATCACCATGGCAAGCAGGGGCACCGTGATGAACCCGGCCCACCACGCCAGCACGGCCAGCGGAGTTCGCTTCAGCGCCAGGTCGTAGGCCACCCCGGCCGCCGCGCCGAGCACCGCGACGAGGAGCACATCGGTGCCCAGCCATGCCCCGGTGCCCAGCGAGACCGCGAGCAGCGACGCGGCGAGCGCCGCCGCCTGGGAGCGCCGCACCAGGCCGCGCGCGATCGGCTTGAACCGCTTGCTGAGCCGGTCGCTGGCCACGTCGGCCCAGTCGTTGAGCACCCCGATGGCCAGCTGTGCGGGCAGCATCAGCAGCACCACACCGACCGCGGTTCGCTCGCTGGGCAGCCGCCGGGTCAGCAGGCCGGTCGCCGCCACCGTCACCGCCGTGACCAGGAGGGAAGGGCCGGGGTGGGTCAGGAACAGCCACGCCTTGACGCGCCCGCCGCGGGGGTGACGCTCGTCGAAGAACCGCCACAGCGGCCCGTCGAGGCGATAGGCGGCCGGCTTCACGGCTTGGTGGGCAGCAGGGTCTCGCTGAAATGACCGCCCGCGGCGATCTCTTCGAGCAGGGCGCGGTCAGTGAGCCACTCCACCGGCGCGTGGTCGTCGGTGAGAGGGTCGCCGGCCGGCGCCACGGTCACCAGCTGGCGCGAAACCAGCGGGATCAGAGAGCGCAGCTCGGTGGGCAGGGTGCCGAGCCGGGCGCTCAACGCCTCCTGGGACACGGCGCGGTCGAAGCCGATCACCAGCTCGTTGAAGCTCATCGCAGGCCAGACCCGGACATCGGGAAAGACCGTCGCCAGGGTGCCGCTCACCGCCTGGCCGAGCCGGTCGTCACCGGGAACCTTGGCCATGTTGAACGCGATGGCGCCGCCGCCGACGAGGTGGGTGCGGGCGAGCTCGAAGAACTCGCGGGTCACCAGCCAGAAGGGCACATACGCCTGGCGGTAGGCGTCGATGATGATCAGGTCGTAGCGGGTGGACGTGGTCTCCAGGAAGGCGCGGCCGTCCGCCTCGAACACGTGCAGCCCGGGGACGGTGCCCATGCCCATCACCTGGCGCCCGATCTCGGTCACCGCCGGGTCGGGCTCGACGCCGTCGACCTGCACCCCCGGGTACTCGTGGGCAAGAGCGCGGGCCATGGTTCCGCCGGCGTTGCCGATGATCAGCGCGCGGCGCATCGGGTGGTCGAGCAGGGGCGGGAGGATCAGCGGCATGTCCCACTCGCCCCCGGTGAGGACGGTGCCGGGACGGTAGACGGACTGGTCGGCGAGCCCGTCGTCCAGCCGCAGCGCGGTGCGTCCGTCGGGCGTCTTCACGACCTGCACGTACTGGTACTGCGTCTCCTTCTCGAGCACCGCCCCGGCAACCGGCTTCACCGCGCCCGGCGGGATCAGCATCAGGCCGGCGACGACGAGCGCGACGACCGGCGCGCGTCGTGGCAACAGCGGCACGGCCGCCACGCTGACCAGCAGCGCGGCGCCGAGCAACGTGCGCTGGGTGCCGATCGCGGGGATGAGCACGAGCGCAGGAACGAACGTGCCTGCGATCGCCCCGAGGGTTGCGAGCGAGCTCAGACGTCCGCTGACGCTGCCCGCCGTGCGCACGTCACGCACCGCCAACCGCACCGCGAACGGTGACACCATGCCGAGCAGCGAGACCGGCACGCTGAACAGCAGCAGCGTGGCGAAGAAGGACCCGGCGACGACGCCGATGCTGAGCGCGTTGAACCCCTGCAGCGCCAGCTGCAGGAAGGGGTGCGCGATGAACGGCAGCACCGTGATCGCGGCGGCGGCGACGAGCAGGATTCCGCCGAGCACACGCGGGCTCGGGTGGCGGTCGGCCACCCGGCCGCCGAGCCAGTAGCCAACTGAGAGATACACCAGGATCAGCCCGATGACGTTGGCCCACACCACCGTGGTGTTGCCGAAGAACGGGGCCAGCAACCGCGACGCGCAGATCTCCGTGGCCAGCGATCCTGCGCCGGCTGCGAACACCACCGCCGGCAGCGCGCGCGGCGGCGCGATGAGCTCGCCCGCCCGCTCGTCGGTCACCGCTTGTCCCGCCAGGCTTCGAAGACCTGGTCGAGGCCGGCGCGGTAATCCGGGTAGCGCGCGGTGAAGCCGGGCAGGCGGGGCGCAGCGGGACCGTCGGCGGCGAGATCGACCATCTGCTGGTGAGGTTCGCGCACCACCGCGCGTACCAATTGGCGCGTGATGTCCGGGAGGTGGAGGGGACGGCGGCGTCCGGCGCCCCGGGCGAAGCAGTCCATGAAGTCGGCGAACGACGCCGGTGTGTCGTCGGTGGCGTACAGCAGCGGACCGGCTGGGCGTGAGGTGGCCGCGCCCAGAAGGGCACGGGCCGCGTCGTCGGTGTGCAGGAAGTACTGGAGGTTGTGGCGCGGCCCCGCCCAGTAGGGGCGTCCGAGGCGAAAGGCGAGTCGATAGGCGCGCAGGTCACGCGAGTGGGGCCCATAGAGGTAGCCGAGCCGCAGCACCGTGGCGCGCCGGCCACTCTCCATCACCAGGTGTTCCGCCTCGAGCGCGGCATCCACGATCGACTGCAACCAGTCGCCGACCTTACCGCCGTTCTCCGCCGACCGGAGGAACGCGTAGCTGGCGTGCACAACGAACCCGCAGCGCTGTCGCCTCGCCTCGGCGAGGGCGCGGCGCGTCGAGCCGACGATGTGGTCGACGGCGTTGGGTTGCCACGCGTGTCCGTCGTGCAGCAGGGTGTTCGGCGTCTGCAGTGCGACGTTGACCAGAGCGCGTCCGCGACCTCCCTGGCGCGCCAGTGCCCAATGGCGCGCGACTGCTTGGCCCAGCTCGCTGCGCTGCCCGGTCAGCCGCAGTTCCGTTGCCAGCCCTCCGCAAACGGCGCCGGCCACCGTGGCGCCCGGGCCAGTCTACGGTCGGCGCCTCACAGCCAGCACCCCGCGATCAGTCCGCCTGTTCGGTGGGCCGCACCAGCACCTCGTTGAGCGCGACTCGCCGCGGCCGGGTCACCATGAAGAGGATCACCTCGGCAATGTCCTCGGCGGTCATTCGCTCGAGTGACCCAAAGCGCTGCTGCATACGGGCGATCACCTCCGGGTCGGTGTTGTGGGAGGCCAGCTCCGTGTCCACGGCACCGGGTTCGACCAGGCCGACCCGCACATGACGCGCGGTCACCTCCTGGCGGAGCGCCTCGCTGAACGCGTTCACCGCCCACTTGCTGGCGTTGTACGCCGCGCTGCCCTGGCGCGCCACCCGTCCGGCGACGCTGCTGATGTTGACGATGTCCGCGAGCTTCCGCGGCTGCCGCTCGGCGGCGGTGAGGAGGTGGGGCAGCGCGGCGTGGGTCAGGGTCATCAAGGCTGCGACGTTGATGTCGAGCATCTGGCGCCATTGCGATACGTCGGCGCCCTCCACCCTGCCGAGCAGCATCACGCCCGCGTTGTTGACGAGGATGTCGAGCCGGCCGAGCTCATCGACAGTTCGCGTGACGGCGTCACGCGCCTTGGCTTCGACCGTGACATCGGTGTCGAGCACCAACGTCGTCCCGCCCGCGGCGCCGATGCGTGCGGCGAGCGCGTCGAGGCGCTCGCGGCGGCGAGCCACCAGCACCACGCCCGCCCCGTGCTCGGCAAGTGCAACAGCGGTGGCCTCACCGATGCCACTGGAGGCGCCGGTGACCAGCGCGACAGTCCCGGTCAACTGTTCGGTCATCACCCGACTGTAGTGCCCCGGCCACGGAGCACGATCGGTGGACGGTAGCCGGCCTGCGCGCCTACAGTGACGCCGACGTGCCCGACCAGCCTCCGCCAACTCCTCCGGCCCAGCCACCCCCGCCGCCGCTGCCGCAGAATGCCTTCGGGCAGCCGCCGGGCCCGCCGTCGTACCCGGGGACGTATCCGCAGGCGGCGTACACCCCGTTGTCGGCACCCGGGACGCAGTTCATGCCCGGTCAGTTCGCGCAGCCCATGCCGGCGTCCAATGGCGTCGGCACCGCCGGCGGGGTTGTCGGCATCATCGCGGCAGTCCTGCTCTGGATTCCGTACATCGGGCTGATCCTCGGCGTGATCGCCGTTGTCCTCGGCGCGGTGGGACTCAGCCGATCCAACCGGTTGTACGGCGCGGGCAAGGGGATGTCGATCGCCGGCATCGTGTGCGGTGGAGTCGCGCTGATCCTCAACATCCTGTTCATTGCCGCGATCTACGCCACGGTCAGCACGGTCCACTGACTCATCGGCGCCTCAGCTGCGCCGCCGCCGGCGGTATCCATACACACGCCAGTGGTACCCGCGACAGGATTCGAACCTGTGACAAAGGGATTAAGAGTCCCCTGCTCTGACCAACTGAGCTACGCGGGCCCGGCGCCCGATTCTACTTGGCGGCCCCTTCAGGCCCGCGATCCGTGGCGCTCGCGGGACGGGCCCGCGCCGCTGCCGACGCGGCCCGTCCGGCGCTGGTGCGAGAGCCAGAGCATCGCCCGCTGCTGCTGGCCGAGCCGCGCCCGCCAGCCGGGCGGCACCGGCGTGATCCCGGCCAATGGCGACGTGGTGCGAGCCTCGAGCGCAGCCCGCAGCCCCCTGGCGCCGCGTCCGTCGAACACGGTGACCACCCGGCCGACGTCGGCGGCGCCGAAGTGGCTGTCACCCGCCCCCACCGCGGCCCCGAGCTGGTCGCGGTGCGCTGCGTAGTACTCGTCGAGGCGCTTCCACGTTCCCGGCAACACCGGCGCTGTGTGGCGCAGCTCGATGCCGTCGACGCGCCGGCTGCGGAGCAGGTGATCCAGCCGCCCCTGCGACATCGATGCGAAGTACGTCGGCATGAACGGGTGCGCCACCAGCGCCAGGCCCCCGTGGTCGTGGATGGCGTCGACCGTGTCGGCGACCGACATGTGCATGCGAATCTGCCTCTCGATGAACAACCCGACGATGTGCGTCCCGGGCGGGAACACGCAGGTCACCTCCTCACCGCGCACCACGTCGACTCCCAGCGCCGCCCCCACGTCGGTGGCCTCGGCAAGGTCAGGGATGGTGTCGTGGTCGGTCACGCACACCGCCGAGAGCCCGATCGCCGCCGCCGCCCGAACCAGGTCTGACGCGGTCACCATGCCGTCGCTGGCGAGGGTGTGCGCGTGCACCTCGGCGGCGGAAAGCCCTGGCGGCAGCACGATGCGCTGCGCGCCGGCGGCGTCAGGCAACCGCCCTCTCCGGGTCCGGCTCGACGGGCAGCCCGCTCGACGCGCGCGACTGCAGGACGCCAACGCGAGGCACGGCCACCTTCATCATCACCCACCACGCCGCGGCGGCGAGCGCCACGCCGGCGATCACATCCACGACATAGTGCTCGCCGAGGAAGACAACGCTGAACCACACCAGGATGCACCACACAAACGCCAGCCACGCCGCACGCGGGTACACGCGGCGCAGGGCGAGGAAGCCGAGGAACGGGAAGGCCGCGTGCAGCGAGGGAAACGCGGCGACGGGATTGGGATTGAGGTTGTTGTAGTAGCGGCTCACCGCGCTGGGCAGCGTGGTGCCGATGATGCGATGGAAACCGCCGATCACACCCTGTTGCTCGGCATACCACGGGGGCGCCGTCGGCACCAGCAGGAAGATCACGAAGGCCACCAGCGCCATCCCCATCAACGCCGTCGTGAACCGGACGAACTGCACTCTGTCGACCAGCCAGAGCACCATGCCGACGGCGAAGGGAAAGGCGAAGTGCCCGAAGTACACGACCGTCGCCGCGTACTCGATGGCACGACCGCTGCTGCCCACATCGAGCGCCTGCTGCAGCACGGCGGTGGGCACGTGACCGCCGAACAGTCCCGACTCGAGGTGAGCGAGGTCGCTGACGTGTGGGGCGAACCCGGCGTTGGGCGCCACCGCGCGCATGAACTCCCAGCCGAGGAAGATCACCACGAACGGCACCCAGTCGCGGAGAAAGCCGAGGAAGCGCCCGCTCAGCACGGCGACCGGGATCAGCAGGAACAACAGGTAATCGGGTGACACGCTGATGCCACGCCAGATCAGGATGCCCGCGACGGCCACCAGGTACGCCAGGGAAATGACCACCAGCGGGCCGGGGCGACGGGCACGGCGGAGCAGCTGGGACGACACGTCGCACGCAAGTCTACGCGGCGCTCCCAACCACGCCGCGGCCGAACGGGTTGAGAATCTGCTGAGAAGCGCTGCGAGCTCAGGGTGCGCTCACCGAGCGCTCCTATACTCGCACGCGTGACCGAGACCACTCGGGTGCTGGTGGTCGATGACGAGACCAGCATTCGCGATTTCATCTCTCTCGGCCTGCGCCACGAGGGCTTCGAGGTCCAGACCGCCGCCGACGGGCGCGCCGGCCTGCGCGCGGTCGACGAGTTCAAGCCGCACCTCGTGATCGTCGACCTGATGATGCCTCGCATGGACGGCTGGGAGGTGTGCAGGGCGATCGCCGGCGACCGCAGCCGCGGGGTCATCATCCTCAGCGCGCGCGACGAGACCGGTGACCGCATCCAGGGACTGGAGCTCGGCGCGGACGACTACCTGGTCAAGCCCTTCGACTTCGGTGAGCTGCTGGCTCGCATCCGCGCCGTGCTGCGCCGGCGCAACCCGGCGCTGTCGCGCGTCGTGCGCGCCGGCGACCTGGTGATCAACACGGCCACGCGCGAGGTCACCATCGGCGACCGCTCGGTGAGCCTCTCGGCGCGCGAGTTCGACCTGCTTCACTACCTGGCCGTCAATGCCGAGCAGGTGCTGCCCCGGCAGCGCATCCTCGATGAGGTCTGGGGCTTCAACTTCTTCGGCGACGAGAACAACGTCGAGGTGTACGTTCGCTACCTGCGCCAGAAGCTCGAGGATGCCACGCACCAACGTATCCAGACCGTGCGTGGCGTCGGCTACCGGTTGCGCGGGATCACAGCGCATCTCCCGCGCGAGGGCTGAGCCACGAACCGCTCATCGGGGCACCTCGCCTTCCTGCGCAGCGTGCGCTGGCGGCTCACGCTCGCCTATGTCGCGCTGTTGGCGCTGCTGCTCGCCGGCTTCGGCCTGTACCAGTACGTCTCGCTGCGCCAGAGCCTGATATCGGCGCGCGTCACGGCCCTTGAGGGCGACATGACCACCGCCCGCGCCCTCATCGCTCGCTCCACCACGCCGGCGCGCGGTGCTCGCGTGCTCTGCACCACCGACGCCGGCACCGACCTGGTCGGCCGCGTTGTGGCCAACACCATCGCGACCGTGTCGGGGCACACCGTGGCCGTCATCGTCTACGACCGCAGCTTCCAGGTCATCGCCCAGGCACCCGCCGGCAACGACCTGCCCCACCTCGCCCCCGCCGGGCTGCAGATGGCACAGGCCGGCCCTCGCAGCGACCCGGAGGTGGTCGCCGGCACCGGCGGCCAGGACCAGCTGGTGGTCGGCTTCCCGGTGCACCGCGGCGTCTCAGGCGGTGACGTGTGTGGCGTCGCGCAGCTGTCCGCGGCGATGGCACCGCTCAACGCCGTCCTCGGTGACGAGCTCACCCTCCTCGCCGCGGGGAGCGCCATTGCCCTGATGCTCGCGTTGGTCGCCGGCCTGCTCCTCACCGGCCGCGCGCTGCGACCGCTGCACCGCCTCACCGCCACGTCCGCTCGGCTCGCCGACGGCGACCTTCGCGCCCGCAGCGGCGTGGCGATTCGAGACGATGAGATCGGCGTCCTGGCTCGCTCGTTCGACGACATGGCGGCGCGCATCGAGTCGTCGTTCGCTGCCCAGCAGGCGTCCGAGGAGCGCACCCGGCGGTTCATCGCCGATGCGTCGCACGAGTTGCGCACCCCGTTGACCGCGCTCAAGGGGTACATCGACGTGATCCGTCGTGGTGCCACCCCGGACCCGGCGGCGCTCGACGCCGCACTCGAGGCGATGGGCCGCGAGGCTGAGCGGATGCGCGTGCTCGTGCTCGACCTGCTCACCCTGGCGCGGGTCGACGCCGAGCGCCCCGCGCACCCGGAGACCGTCGACCTCAGCGCCCTGGTGGCGCACCACCTCGATGAGGGAGCACCCGACATGCCCGGACAGCTCAACCGCGAGCTCGGCGCCCATGTTCTTGCCAACACCGACCGCAACGCCGCCGCCACCATCGTGCGCAACCTGCTCGTCAACGCGTGCAAGTACGCACCCGGGGCGGAGCAGACGTGGCGGACCTGGACCGGCGACGGCCACGCCAACCTGGCGGTGCGCGACGAGGGTCCCGGCATCTCAGCCATCGACCTGCCCCACGTCTTCGACCGTTTCTACCGCGGCGAGAAGACGCGTGCGCGAGAGGAGGGCGGCAGCGGCCTCGGCCTCTCCATCGTCCAGGCGTTGGCGCGCGCCCAGGGAGGCGACGTCAGCATCGACAGCATCGAGGGCGCCGGCACCACCGTCACCGTCCGGTTCCCGGTGCCCGCGCCGCCCCCGCCGCCCGCGCCGCCCCCGCCCGGACCTACAGGTTGAACGGCGACTGGAAGCTGTACTGGTTGAGCAGGGTGATCTCGTTGCTGATCAGCAGGAAACCGAAGCCCAGCAGGAGGACCCCGGCGACAACGTTGATGATCCCCATGCGCCGGTTGACCGCGCGGATCACCCCCTGCATACGGTCGGCGAGCACCGCCACCAGCAGGAAGGGCACGGCCAGCCCGGCGCAGTAGATCAGCATGAATGGCAGGCCGCCGAAGTCGCCGCTGACCGCCAGTTGAAGGATGGCGCCGAGTTGCGCGCCGATGCACGGCGTCCAACCAAGCGCGAAGGTGATGCCCAGCAGGAACGCACCCAGCGTGCCGCTCAGCGGTGTCGAATGGAAGCGGATGTCGCGCATCAGCAAGGGGATGTGGATCACCCCCATGGTCTGCAACGCCAGCACGATGATCACGGCGCCGGCGATGCGATTGACCGCCAGCTGGTGGTGCAGCAGGAAGGTCACCTCGAGGGCCTGGAGCACGTAGAACAGCGCGATGAACACCACGCAGAAGCCGGCGACGAAGGCGATCCCATTGCCCAGGATCGGCGCCCGCTGCACCGGCAGGCGCCCGGCGCGCGCGTCGCGGTCGCGCGAGAACCCGGGCCCGGACTCCGCAGCGGCTGCGCCGCCGCCACCGGCCGCCACCAACGCCACCGCCGCCGACGCTGGCTCCAGTTCGCGCGCGGCCCGCCCGCTGAGGTACGCGGCGTAGGCCGGCACCAGGGGAAAGACGCAGGGCGAGAGGAACGACGCCAGCCCGGCCACGAAGGCAAGCGGGTAGGACGGACCGATCAGCGCGAGCACGCGGTCATCCTACCCGCGCCTCTCCGCCGCGCAGCGCGCGGCTCAGCCTACGGAGGACCCTCGACGTAGTACCGCTGGCGCCAGCGCACGAAGACATACGCGATCGCCAGCACCAGCAGCACCTCGAACACCAGCGGCACCGGCCAATGGAACACGTTGCCGACGAGACGCGTGAAGGTACCGGTGTTGGTCGTCTGCGGGGTGGCCACCGCCGTCGCCGTTGGGCTGGCGGTCGCCGCGGGCGTCGACAGTTTCGCGGGGACGGCGGCTCCGGGCGCCTCGGGCACCAGCGCCGGGGGCGCCGGGGCGGTCGTGTCCGACTCCGCATACACCTGGCCGCCGCTGGCGGGGTCGAGCGCGGCGTACACAGTCGGGGGTGTCGTTGGTGCCACAGCGATGCTCTCCACCTGGCGCGTCTTGGCCGGCAGGCCCTGGTCGGACGCGCTGAAGCTGTTGCCGCCGTCGGTGGACCGCAGCAGGTCGCCGCCGGTGCTGCTGCCCGCGTCGGCCCCCGCGTAGACGAGGCTGGGATCGAGCGGGCTGAACGTCGCCGACGTGATCGTCAGGTTCTCCGCGACGCCTGTGGCCCCCGTCCATGTCGACCCGCCGTCACCACTGCGAAACAGGCCCTTGCTCGTGGTGACAACCAACGGCCGCTTGGTGACCGAGGTCGACAGAGGCCCGGCGGCGACCGACGTGGCGATGGCCGCCGCCGGCAGCCCACTCTGCAAGGGCTGCCACACCGTGTCTTTGCCGCTGTAGCGGAAGACGTACCCGTTGCTGAGGTCGCCGCGGTCGGTTGCGGCCACGAGGACGAGCAACGGCGAGTTCGCCGCCACGGCGACCGAGGAGATCGAAAATTGCTCGAGGCCGCCGTCATGCCAGGCCGTGCCGTCGGGGCTCAGGGCGACGCCCTTGTTGGTCCCGGCTGCGATGCCGTCGAGTCCGAAGGCAAATGATCGCACGGTGAGGTCGGGCAATCCGTCCGACACGTTCGTCCAGGTGGCGCCTCCGTCGACGCTCAGCTCCGCGCCGGCGCCGTCGGTCCCCGCAAAGAGGCGTTTGGCGTTGCGCGCATCGAAGCCCACCGCCCATACGCGCAGTCCCTTGAGCGAGGTTGCCGACCAGTTCGCGCCGCCGTCCGTCGAGACGTACACGCCTGAGTCGGTGCCGGCAACCACGAAGCCCGCCGTCGCCGGGCTGGCTGCCAGTGACCAGATCCGCCCGCTGCCCAGTCCGGGAAGGCTGCCGCCCGGCGCCCAGGCAGCGGCCGCGCGGGTGGGACCGGCCCACACGAAGAGCACCGACGCCGCTGCGGCGCCGAGCATCAATGCCGCGGGGAGGCGGCGCGTTCTCATATGCATGGCGGTCGGGGGGTGAGGCGAGCGCTGGAGGACGTGTGCTGAACGTATGGTGGGGCGCCCCGCCGTTGTGGAGACGGCCTCAGGCCGCCCATGTCGAGCCCGAGGATACCAGCGGGGCCAGCCGATGGCGGCTCGTTACCGGCTGGAGTCAGAGGCGCCACGCCTCTTCACCCCACGGTTGCTAGCGTGTTCGCGTGGACGAGATCGGAGCCGCGATCGCTGCGTGCGGCCGGATGGGATGCGCCAGCACGGCCGACTTCCCCTGCTCGTACGTGGACCGGCGCCGGCGAGCGTGTCACACCCGCTGGTGCGCGCAGCACGCCCTCGACATCAACGGGCGCCAGTTCTGCGCACGCCACGCCAGCACCGTGATCGCCGTCGGCCAGGAGGCTCTCCAGGCAGGCCACCTGCCCGAGCTCGAGAACCGCGTGCCGTCGCTCGTGTACTGGGTCGGTCGCGACCTCGACACCGACGTCCCCGTGATCCTTGCCACCCTCCTCAACGAGAGCGACGGCGAGAGCCTGGTCGTCGACCCGGTGGCGCTCGTGGCCGGTGGAGGACGCACCAGCGAGCGCCGCTGGGAGCGCAACTGGAAGGTGGTCTCCAACGTGGGCATCTCCCAGAAGGTGACCCTCCAGGTGGTCGAGGGCCAGCCCGACGACGTGGTCCTCCGGGTCGGCTCCGTGGTCGTCGCCCGCGAGACGCCACCCTGGATCGCCGCCCACAACGCAGGCAACGACCTCGACCCCGACGACGACCACGCCGAGCGCCGCGCCTTCTACCGCCGCCTCCACGACGCCATCACCGCCGCGCTGGCCGCCGAAACCGCCCTCCCCTACTAGCGTTAGCGGGAAAGCCACGCCCGAAGCCAGCAGGCGAAGAAGCGCGGGTCGCGCAAGTGCCGCCAAGACCCACCGGCCAGAGGAAAGGCGCGCGCAGCCCACGAGGACCGCGGCGCGTAGTCGCGCCGAGGGGAGGCGATTCTGCCCCTCCCCGTTGAGAACGCCCGGCAGGGAGCACGGCGCAGCCCGCCGGCTAGTGCCCTGCAATCTGATGATGCGCCTGCAAATAGCTGCGGATCGCGATCAGCGCGGCGATGCCGTCGCCCACCGCCGCGCCCAGCTGTTTGGTCGATCCGGCGCGGACGTCGCCGGCCACGTACACGCCGGGCATGGAGGTCTCGAAGCAGTTCGATGCGCAGACGAAACCCGCCGCGTCGACGTCGATCCCGTTGCTCTGCAGGAACCCCGAGTTGGGGTCGAGCCCGACGAAGATGAAGGCCGCCGCCGGAGTGGCGGTCTCCTCGCCGCCGGGGCCACGCAGCTGGACGGACTCCAACCGGTTCTTGCCGGCCAGCGCGGTGACGGTGGTGTCCGTCTGCACCAGGAAGCGTCTGTCGTTGAGCACCCGGTCCTGGAGCAGCTGTGACGCCGTCAGCTTGGGACCGCGTTCGACGATGCGCACGCGCTTGGCGAACTGGCTGAGGAAGATGCCCTCCTCCACGGCGGAGTTGCCGCCGCCGACGACCAGCAGCTCGTCTGCGCCGCGGTAGAACGGGCCGTCGCAGGTCGCGCAGAAGTGCACGCCCGCTCCGATGAGGTCGTCCTCGCCGGGCACGCCGAGCCGCCGGTAGGTGGACCCGGTGGCCACCAGCGCGGCGTGCGCCGAGATCTCCTTGCCATTGCCCAGCCGCAGGCAGACGTCGTCACCGTCGGGGGCCAGGCTCTCCACGCTGAGCGCGCTGAGCAGCTCCACCTCGTAGCGACGCGCCTGCTCGATGAACCGGTCAGCGAGCTCGCCGCCGCCGACGCCCTCGGGAAACCCCGGGTAGTTGTCGATCCGCTCGGTGACGCCTGCCTGACCCCCGAGCGCGCTGCGCTCGATGACCACGGCGTCGATGCCCTCGCGTGCCGCGTAGATGGCGGCGGCGAGCCCCGCCGGACCGCCCCCGACGATGGCCAGGTCGTAGGAACCGCGCTTGGCGTCCAGGGTGAGACCGAGGCGGCGTGCCAGCGCCTGGTTGTCCGGGTCGACGAGGTGGTCGCCCCCCTCGAACACGATGGTGGGGATGGTGCGACCGCCGTTCTGCAGCCGTTCGACCGTCGCCAGGCCGCTGGCATCGTCGTCGATGTCCACCCACTCGTAGGCGACACGCTGCTCGCCGAGGAACTTCTTGGCGCGGCGGCAGTCGGGGCACCACGGCGCGCCGTAGACGGTGATGTCGGCCATGCGGCAGAGACCCTAGCGCCTCTCAGTCGTCGGCCGCGGCCAGCGCCGGGTCCCAGCGCAGCAGGGCCACATCCGATACCTGGCGGAGGTGCGCGCGCATCGCTGCGGCGGCGCGCGGCGGATCGGCCGACTCGATCGCATCGAGGATGCGCTGATGCGCCGCCATCGATTCCCGTGGTCGGCCGGGCTCGGACAGCGACTCGATACGTGTCTCGTGGATGGCGTCGGCGAGACCGTCGATGACGTGCTCGAGAACGGTGTTCTTGCCCGCCCGATGCACCGCATGGTGGAAGGACGCGTCGCCGGCCACGCCGAGACCGTCGGCGCTCACATCGGCCTCCATCTCGGCCAGCGCCCCGCGCATCTCTGCGATGTCGGCCTCGCCCCGTCGCGTCGCCGCCAGCTCGGCCAGCCGGACCTCGAGCAGCTCGCGCGCCTCGAGAACCTCGGGAAGGCGGGCGCGGCGCTCCACCAACCTGTGCAGCACCCCGCCGAAACCGCGGCGGCGGCGCAGGAAGACCCCGCCTCCGTGGCGCACCTCGATGAAGCCCTGCGCCTCGAGCACGGCCAGCGCCTGCCGCAGCGAGGCCCGGCTGACCCCGAGCCGCGTGGCCAGCTCGCGCTCGGGTGGGAACCGCGCGCCCACCTCGAGGTTGGTGCGGATGACGAACTCGCCGAGGCGCTCGACGAGGTCTTCGTACAGCCGGGTGCGGCCGAGCGGGCGAAGAGGCGAGGTGTCGACGGTCAGCGGCCGATTCTCCCAAGGACGTGGATTGGTCCGTCCACTGACACATTGACACACTGGAGCACCGTGAGCAACACTCCGGTCCAGCCGCGGGACCCCTGAGGGCCCCTGTTGGAGGTGGACAGTGTCGCCGAGTGCAGTGGCCCAGGTGACCGGCAGGACCGGCCACACACGTCTCCTGACCGCGGCTGCGGCCGCCTTGCTCGTTGCCGCCTGCGGCAGCTCCACCAGCTCGAGCGGTGGCGGCGGCGGAAACATCAAGACGGATGGTTCGGGGAAGGTCAGCTACGGCGTCCTCTCCTGCTTCACGGGTCCGCTGGCCGTGCTCGGCCAGGCGATGCTGCAGGGTTCGCAGGTCGCCCAGAAGGTCATCAACGACAACGGCGGCGTGCTCGGCAAGCAGCTCAACCTGAGTCACGCCGACACGCAGTGCGACGAGGCCGACGCGGTGCCCGCGGTGCGTCAGCTGCTGGCGTCCGACAGCGCCAGCGGCATCATCGGTCCGGAGACACAGGAGATCGCTGCGGTCTCGCCGATTGTCAGCGCCGCCAAGATCCCGACCGAGTTCCAGGGCGGCAGCACGGCCTTCGACAAGAACACCAACCAATACCTGTGGCGTGACAGCCCGTCCGATTCGCAGCTGGGTGTGGCCATGGCGCTGTACGCCCACCAGAAGGGGTACACCAAGGCGGCGTTGCTGTTCTCCTCGGACATCGCCCAGCAGACCATCCCCAAGCCGATCACCGCGACGTGGCAGAAGTTCGGCAACACCATCGTGTCCAACATCACAGTGGCGCCAGGCCAGACGTCGTATCGCTCCCAGGTGCAGCAGATCGTCAGCGCCGCGCCCGACGTCATCTTCACCCAGCTCGACCCGCAGACGGCGGCGGTCATGTTCCAGAACTTCAAGGAGCTCGACAACCTGGCCATTCCCATCGTGGGCACCGACGTCACCAGCGGTGACGACTACCTCAAGGCGATCACCTACCCGATCGCACACGATCACCTCGTCTCGGTGTTCGGCACCAACGCAACGGGCGCAGCGGCCGACAACTTCGCCAAGGCCTTCGCCGCGCAGAACGGCGCCACCGCGCAGCCGATCGCCGGCGCCAACTACGCGTACGACGCGGTGATCAGCCTTGCGCTGGCGATGGACAAGGCGGGCACCACCGACGGTCCCGCGGTTATCGCGGCGATGAAGCAGGTCACCAACCCGCCCGGGACTCCGTGCGACGACTACGCCAGTTGCCTCAAGGGCATCCAGGCCGGCACCAAGATCAAGATGGACGGCTCAAGTGGCGACCTGATCTACAACCAGTACCAGAACGTCTTCGGACCCTACGGCGCCTTCCAGGCCAATGCCACCACCGGGGTAGAGGCTCAGGTGCAACTGCTCTCGGCAACGGACCTCGCCGCGGCCACTCCCTAGCAAGCCTCAGTGCATCAGGCTCTCCTGACCCTCGGTTTCGGACTCGTCGGCGCCGCCATCCTGTCGCTCTCGGCTCTGGCATTCACCCTCGAGTACTCCGTGACCAACGTCGCCAACCTCTCTCACGGGGAGATCCTCACCGTCGGCGCCTATGCGGCGTACCTGGTGCAGCAGCACGGCGGGGGCGTGCTCGTGTCGGGCCTGGCCGCAGCCGCCGCCGGCGGGGCGCTGGCGCTGGCGGTGCACAACGGCGTGGTCGACAGGTTCGTGCGCAGGGGCATCGGCGGCCTGCCCACCTTCATCGCCACCCTCGGCGTCTCGCTGGTCATCCAGAACATCCTGGTGATCATCTTCGGCGCCTCCAACCTCGGCTACCAGATCCCCCAGGGAGCGCCGCGCACCATCGGCCCATTCCTGTGGACCGACACGGAGATCCAGATCATGGTCTCCGCGGTGGTCATCACCGCGCTGCTGTACGTGATCATCCAGCACACGCGGTTTGGCAAGTCGCTGCGCGCGGTGTCGCAGAACCGGTCGCTGGCGAGTGTGTCCGGCATCAATGCCCACCGCGTCGCAGCGCTGACGTGGCTGCTCGCCGGGCTGATCGCCGGCTATGCGGGATTCATCCTCGCGGAGAGCGTCGGCACGTTCAGCCCGTACTCAGGGTTCACCTTCTTCCTGATCACGTTGACCGCGGCTGTCGCCGGCGGCCTGGGCAAGGCTGTGGGCACGCTGGTCGGCGGGGTCATCGTCGGTATCTCGCTGGAGTTCTTCGGCGGCTACGTCAGCGCCAGCTACAACCTGGCGTTTGCCTTCGGCATCCTCGCGCTGGTGATCCTGTTTCGCCCCCGCGGGCTCTTCGTCGGCGGCAGGCGGAGCGTGTTCGAATGATCGCCTACGTCGTCTCCATCTTCACCGAGGGCGCGATCTTCGCGATCATGGCGCTCGGGCTCAACATCATCTGGGGATGGTCGGGCGATTTCGACCTCGCGTACTACGGTTATGTGGCCCTGGGCGTGTACATGACCCTGGTGCTCACCGTCGGTCCCGCCCAGAGCCCGACGGAGTACATCCTGGGGCTGTCGCTGCCCTTCCCGGTGGCGGTCATCCTGGCCATGCTGAGCGCGATGCTGCTGGCGCTGATCGTCGGAGCGATCGCGCTGCGTCACCTGCGCGGCATCTACTTCTCCATCGTCACCCTCGGCGCTGTCTACGTGCTCTACATCTTCGCCGGCCAATTCGTGCCCCTCTTCAACGGCTTCAACGGCGTCTCTGGGCTGTTCAACCCGATGAGCGATGTCCTTCCGCTCGACTTCAACACATATCCGTACTTCTACCTGGGTCTGTGCCTGGTCGTGCTTGTCGTGGTCGTCGTCCTGGTCACGCGGCTGAGCGGCAGCCGCTTCGGGATGGCGCTGCGCAGCCTCCGCGAGGATGAGCGCGCGGCTGCCGCCTTCGGCCGCAACATCTACGCCACCAAGCTCAAGGCGTATGTGCTCGGCGCCGCTCTCGCCGGTCTCGGAGGCGGACTCTTCGCTGGCTATCTCAGCGCGTTCAACATCTCGGCGTGGTCGCCGACGGAGACCATCACTCTCTATGCGGCGATCCTCATCGGCGGTCGGGGGAGTACGCGGGGAGTCCTGGTCGGCATCCTGGTCATGTACATGGGCCTGCAGGAGGCCACCAGGTACCTTCCTGAGGTGGCCGGCCACGCGAGCTATGCGCCCGCGTTTCGAGTGATCATCACCGGCGTCGCCCTGGTGCTGTTCATCCGCTTTCGCCCGCAGGGCATCATCCCGGAGCGGCGCACCCGCGATGGCGATCCCAGCGAAACGGGCGGCACCACCGTGTCCGCCGAACCAGCCGTCATCGCCCCGGCCTTCGGCTCGGGCGCCACATGACCGCTCTGCTCGAGGTCGACAACCTCTGCAAGCACTTCGGCGGCGTCTACGCGGTCAACGAGTGCTCCTTCACCGCCGCCGAGGGACAGGTCACCGGCCTGATCGGTCCCAACGGCGCCGGCAAGAGCACCGCCATCGACCTCATCTCCGGGTTCAAGGTGCCAGACAGCGGGACCGTGGTCTTCGACGGCGCAGCGACGCTGCGACGCTCCTGGTTGCCAGGGTTGCCGGCCGCGTGGAGCCCGCCACATCGCCTTTCGCGGCGCGGGCTGATCCGCACCTTCCAGACGCCCCGCGAGTGGCCGGCTCTCACCGTCCTCGAGAACCTCCTCCTGGCTCACTTCCAGCCGGGCCGCGAACGCTTCTGGTGGTCCATGTGGGGGCCGAACAGGGCGGAGAGGGAGGGGGATGAGGAGGAGCGCAAGCGCGCCCGCGCCATCCTCGACGAGTTCGGCCTGCTCGAGCTCCGCAACGAGCGCGCCGGAAACCTCAGCGGCGGGCAGAAGCGCCTCTTGGAGTTCGCGCGCATTCGCATGGCGGAGCCCCGGCTGGTCATCCTCGACGAGCCCATGGGGGGCGTCAACCCGGTGCTGGGCGAGCGCATGGCCGCTGCCGTGCTCGGCTTCGCCCCCAATGGCACCTCGGTGATCATCGTCGAGCACAACCTCCCCTTCATCGAGCGGGTCACCGACGCCGTCGTGGTCATGGCCGAGGGGAGGGTGATCACCGAGGGGCCCTTCGACACTCTGCGCAGCAACCAAGCGGTCGTCGACGCCTACCTCGGCGAGATGCCCAGCTATGACGACCTTGACTCCTGATCCGGCGCCGCCGGCGGTGCAGGCGGGGGTGGCCCTCGCGGTCGCCGGCCTCACCGCCGGCTACGGCGGGCCGCCGATCATCGATGACGTCAGCGTCCGCGCCAACCGCGGTGCGATCACCGCCATCGTCGGCCCCAACGGGGCCGGCAAGTCCACCCTGCTCAAGGCGATCGCCGGGGTGATCCGTCCCACGGCGGGAACGGTGCTGGTGGAGGGCAGGGAGGTCACCGGGCTGGCCAGCGAGAAGTTGGTGCGTCGCGGCATCGCGTACGTGCCCCAGGTGGCCAACGTCTGGCCCCAACTCTCCATCCACGAGAACCTGGAGATGGGCGGCTACAGCCGCAGGCACGGGGTGCAGGAACGGGCCGAGGAGCTCTACCAGCTCTTCCCCGACCTCAAGCTGGCCCACCGCCGCCACGCCGAGACGCTCAGTGGCGGCCAGCGCACCATGCTGGCGATGGCCCGCGGCCTGATGGTCGACCCCGCGGTGCTGATCCTCGACGAGCCCTCGGCGGGGCTTTCGCCCAAATTCCAGAGCGCCGTCTGGGAGCGCATCGAGCAGGTGCGTGCCACCAACGTGGCGGTGGTCGTGGTCGAGCAGAACACCCGCGAGACGCTGCGCCACGCAGCCTGGGCGTACGTGCTGGTCCTCGGTCAGAACCGTCTCGACGGGCCCGGTCGCGAACTTCTCCACAACGACGAGGTGGTGAAGCTCTACGTCGGCGTGCTCACCAAGTAGCAGGACATGTTTGCGCAGCCTTCGCCACCGACGCCGACGGGACCGCTCGCCGGTCTGCGCGTGCTCGACCTCAGCCGCATCCTCTCCGGGCCCTTCGCCACCATGATCCTTGCCGACCTCGGGGCTGAGGTCGTCAAGCTCGAGAATCCCATCGGCGGCGACGACACCAGGGAGTGGGCTCCGCCGTACCAGGGCGACCAGTCGGCGTACTTCCTCTCGATCAACCGCAACAAGCGGGGCATCGCGGTCGACCTCAAGAGCGATGCCGGCCGGGAGGTCGCGTTGCGCCTCGCCGACGGCGCCGACGTGCTCGTCGAGAACTTTCGCCCGGGGGCCGCGGCCCGGCTGGGGCTCGGCTACCCCGAGCTGTCAGTCCGCAATCCGCGGCTGGTCTACGCATCCATCTCGGGCTATGGCCAGACCGGACCTGACGCGGCTTTGCCTGGCTACGACGCCATCGCCCAGGCGCTCGGCGGTGTGGTCAGCGTCACCGGCGAGGCGACGGGTCCGCCGGTGCGCGTCGGCACGCCGGTTGCCGACCTCGGCGCCGCCATGTGGGCGGCGATCGGCGTCCTCGCTGCGCTGCACGCGCGCTCCACCTCCGGCCGCGGCGACTGGATCGACATCTCGCTGCTCGACGGTCAGATCGCATGGTTGACCTACGTGGCCGGTGGCTACTTCGCGTCCGGTGAGGTGCCACGGCGCTATGGCTCAGCGCATCCGACAATCGTGCCCTACCAGGCGCTGCGCACCAGCGACGGGTACCTGATGGTGGCGGTGGGCAACGACTCCCTCTGGCGGCGCTTCGCGCCGATCATCGGCCTGCCCGAGCTGGCCGCTGATCCCCGCTTCGCCACCAACCCCGACCGTGTCGTGCACCGTGACGAGCTGATCCCGCTGATCGAAGCGGCGCTGGCGTCGCGAGCCTCGGCCGAGTGGGCCGCCGAACTGTCCCGCGCCGGCATCCCGGCCGGCGCCATCAACACCGTCGACAGGGCGCTCTCCCATCCCCAGGTGCTGGCGCGGGACATGGTGCTCACCGCCGAGCACCCCACCGCGGGGACGCTGCGCATGCCCGGGTCTCCGGTCAGGCTCGCCAGTCACACCGCGACGGTGAGGCGGCCTCCGCCCCTGCTCGGCGAGCACACCGACGAGGTGCTCACTGAGCTCGGCTACACCGCCGCCGCGATCGCCTCGCTGCGCCAGAGCGGTGTGGTGCGATGAACGGGTCCGTCGCGCCGCTGGTCACCATGACGCTGAACGGCCGCGTCGCCCGGCTGGTCATCGGACCGGGTGTCCGCCGCAACGCGCTCACCAGCGCCGGCTGGGCGGCGATCGACACCGCGGTGCGCGGGCTGGCGGCCGATCGGGAGCTGCGCGCCGTGGTCATCGAAGGCGCCGCGGAGTGGTTCTCCGCGGGCTCTGACATCCGCGAGTGGATCGAGGCCACGCCCGAGGAGGTGGAGGTGAGCTTCGCCAGGATGGAGGCGGCATGCACGGCGATCGAGGACCTGCCCGTCCCCGTGATCGCCAAGGTGCGTGGCCCCGCGGCCGGCGCCGGCTGCCAGCTCGCCCTGGCCTGCGACCTGCGCATCCTCGCGGACGACGCGTCGATGGGCATGCCCATCGCCCTGCTCGGCATCCTCGTCTCGCCGTCGTTCGCCAACCGGCTCACCGCTCGCGCCGGCGCGGCCACCGCCCGCGAACTCCTCTACACCGGCCGCATGGTGAGCGCGGAGGAGGCAGTGAGGCTGGGCCTGGCCAACGCATGTGTCCCAGGCGACGAGCTCGACCACCGTGTCGACCGTGTGATCACCTCGATCCTGCGCTCGTCCGGCGCCGCGGTGCGCGCCGCCAAGCAGGCGGTCAACGTCGTCGAGGCACCCGCACGGACGACGGCAAGGAACGCGCCGGCCGGTCCGCGCATCATGCCGCGCGACTTCATGCGAGGCGTCAACGCGTTCGTGCAGCGCCGCCGCGCCCGGGCGGTGAAGGCAGCGCGCCGGGTCGGGTGACCAGCGACCTCGCGGCGGCGCTGCGAACCGCGGTGGCGGGAGAGGTACGCGACGACGCGTACACCCGCCACCTCTTCTCTCGCGACGCGAGCATGTACAGCATCGAGCCGCTCGCGGTGGTGTTCCCGCGCGACACCGCCGACGTCGCCGCCGCCGTGTCCGTCTGCGCACAGCATGGCGTCCCGGTTCTGCCCCGCGGCGCCGGCACCAGCCTCGCGGGTCAGACCGTCGGGCGCGCCGTCGTGCTCGACACCTCGCGCCACATGGATGCGATCATCGAGGTGGACCCCGACGCGCGCACCGCACGCGTGCAGCCGGGCGTCGTGCAGGACGACCTCAACCGCGCCGCCGCGCCGCACGGCCTGCTCTTCGGGCCGGATACGTCGACCAGCAACCGGGCAACGATCGGCGGGATGATCGGCAACAACTCCGCCGGGAGTGGCTCGGTCCTGTACGGCATGACCATCGACCACGTGCACGCGCTCGACGTGGTGCTCAGCGACGCCAGCGTCGCCAGGTTCGCACCCGTTGACGACGAGCAGGTGGCAGCTCGCGCGGCGCGGGACTCGCTGGAGGGCCGCATCTACCGCCGCCTGCCGGCGCTGGTCGCCGACCACCGCGCCGCCATCGACGACGGCTTTCCGCGTTACTGGCGCCGCGCCGGGGGCTACCGGCTCGATCGGTTGGCAGGCTCGCAGCCACTGGACCTGGCCCGTTTCGTGGTGGGGTCGGAGGGAACCCTGGCGGTCACCACGCAGGCCACGGTTGGCCTGGTCCGGCTTCCGGCCGCAAGGGCGATCGCCGTCGGCCACTTCGCGTCGGTCGCGCAGGCGATCGCCGCCACCGAGGACGCGCTGGACAGCGGCCCGAGCGCGGTGGAGCTGATCGACCGCACCATCCTCGACCTGTCGCGTCAGAAGATCGAGTACGCCGCGCTCGGTTCCATCCTCGAGGGGGAACCGACCGCGCTGCTCTTCGTCACCTTCAACGGTGACAGCGCAGCGGACGCGGCAGCCTCCGTGGAGCGCCTCGCTCAGCTCTGGCAGCGCCACGGCCACGGCTACCACACTCTGCGGGCCACGACTGCTGCCCAGCAGGGGGCGCTGCTCAAGGTGCGCTCTGCCGGGCTGGGTCTGCTCATGGCCGCCAGCACGGGCACGAGGCGGCCGGTGGCGTTCGTCGAGGACACCGCGGTCGAGCCGGCGCGGTTGTCGGAGTACACCACTCGATTTGCCGCGGTGCTCGACAGGCATGGCTTGACCGCCGGCTTCTATGGACACTGTTCGGTCGGCTGCCTGCACATCCGGCCGTTCATGGACCTCACCGTGCCTGCCGAGGTGGCCACGATGCGTGCCGTCGCCGAGGAGATCCGTGACCTGGTCACGGAGTTCGGCGGCGCCAACTCCAGCGAGCATGGCGACGGGCTGGCGCGCAGCGAGTTCAACCGCCGCGTCTTCGGCGACGAGCTGTACGAGGCGATGCGCGAGGTCAAACGCCTCTTCGACCCGGACGGCCGCCTCAACCCGGGGAAGATCGTCGACGCTCCCGCGATGACCGACAGCCTGCGCGACGCGTCGCTGCACCCGGCCCGTCCCCTGGCCACGCGGCTCTCCTTCGCCTCCACCGATGGCATGCGCGGCGCTGCCGACCGCTGCATGAACATCGGCGTGTGCCGCAAGGGCTCGACAGGGGTGATGTGCCCCTCGTACATGGCCACGCGCGAGGAGGAGCACAGCACCCGGGGGCGCGCCAACGCCCTGGTCATGGCGCTGTCGCAGCCCGACCCGCGCGCGGCTCTCGGCGATGAGCGGCTGCACGACATCCTCGACCTCTGCCTGGAGTGCAAGGCGTGCAAGAGCGAATGCCCGCTGGGCGTCGACATGGCCTCGATGAAGAGCGAGTTCCTGTTCCACTACCAGCGGACGCACGGCGTGCCGGCGCGGTCACGATTCTTCGCGGGGGCGCGACGGCTCAACCGGCTGGGTTCGGCGTTCGCGCCGCTGTCCAACTGGTTTGTTGCCCTGCCCGGATCGCGGGCGGTGATGGAGCGCACGCTCGGAGTCAGCGCGCGCAGGCCGCTGCCACGATTCGCGCGCACCACCCTGTTGCACTGGTTCGCACGCCGTTCGCATCCGTCCGCGGCAGCGCGCGGCACGGTGGCCTTTCTCGCCGACTCGTTCACCACGTTCACCGAGCCGGCCGTCGGCATCGCCGCGGTGGAGCTGCTCGAGATGGCCGGATGGAGGGTGGAGCTGATCGGCGACCAGTGCTGCGGGCGCGCCGCCATCTCCAAGGGACGGCTCGACGACGCCGCGCGCCAGGCTCGCTCCATGACCGCACGGCTCGACCGGCTGGCGCGGCAGGGGGTGCCGATCGTGGGCGTCGAGCCCTCGTGCATCCTGACGCTCACCGAAGAACACCTCGCGCTGCAGCCGGGGAGCAGCGCCGCTGTCGCCGTGGCGGGACAGGCCCGGCTCGTCGATGAGCTGCTGCTGGAGGCGATCGACGCCGGCCACCTGCGCATGGACGCCGAGTCAGCGCTGACGGGGAGTCGGATCCTCTTTCACGGGCACTGTCACCAGCAGGCTCTCGCCGGCACGGCGGCAACGGTGCAGCTGCTGTCGCGCATTCCGGAAGCGACCGTTGTCGAGGTTGATGCCGGCTGCTGCGGCATGGCCGGGTCGTTCGGCTTCGAGGCCGAACACTACGACCTGTCAATGCAGATCGGCGGAATGCGGCTCTTTCCGGCGATCCGCGAGCAGCCAGCGGGCACGGTGATCGCCGCAACCGGTGTGTCGTGCCGCCAGCAGATCGAGCACGGCACGCAGCGCGTCGCGCGGCACCCCATCGAGCTGATCCGTGCCGCGGTGGTGCCCGCCACAGCAGCCCAGTAGTACCTGAGGTTCGCCTACGAGGCGGTGACCCAGTAGATCGGTGGCCGAGGTACAGC
>DATBEL010000103.1:0-13596 GCA_036276135.1 Candidatus Dormiibacterota bacterium | reverse complement strand
CCTGAGCCGCCGCACACGACCAACCGCCGCTCCAGCAGCGTGGAGGCCGACAAGTCAACTGGCACGCCCACAGGTCAACGGGCACGCGTACCAGCAAAGGCACACCTACAGCCGGCGCACCACCGGCGGCCGTCCCCGCGGCTCGGCGACAGTGACGCTCCCGTCCGGTTCCAGGCGAATGCTCCAACCACGTTCGTGAACCATGTGGTGGTGGCGGCGGCAGAGCGACACCAGGTTGGGGACCTCGGTCTCGCCGATGTCCGCCCAGTGCTCGATGTGATGGCTGTCCGTCCACTCCGCCGGTCGGTCGCAGCCGGGGAAGCGACAGCCCTTGTCACGCAGGACCAGCGCGGTGCGGATCGCCGCCGGGATGGTGCGCGTCGCCCGGCCGACCGAGAGGGTGGTGCCCGGCCTGGACCCCGCATCCCGGTCGACCGGGGCGGTGGGCTCACCTGCCGGCCCGCAATCGACATCGCTCGACCCCGATCCACCGTCCCCACCGGCGACGACGGCCACAGTGCGCACCGCATCGCAGGCAATCCGCCGGGCGGTCTCGAAATGGATCGCCCCGGCGCCCCCCAGCTCGGCACCCCCCGCACCGTCGCGGCGCTGCAGGGCGTTGAGGCTGACGGTGACGGTGAGGTGGGGACGCTGGCCGTGGGCGGTGGGGAGAGCCCCGTTCTGCAGCTGCCGGGAGGCCAGGTCGACGAGCGCATCGGCCCGGCGCTGCGAGCCCCGGCGCTCGTCGCTCGGACCCGCCGGGGCGCTGAGCGCGTCGAGGGCCGTCTTGACCAGCGCGCCACCCTCGGCGTCGAGCTCGCCGCGGAGCACGAAGACGCCGCCGAAGGTCTGGTCACAGGAGACCCAGCGGTGCTCGTGGCTGCGGATGTCCCGCTCCAGGGCACCGTCGGCGTCGAGACGGTAGCGGGTGAAGGCGACCAGCCGGCTCATCCGGCCGACGTCGAGCGTCGCCGCCGCGCCGACCAGGGTGTCCTCGACAGATCGCGTCGCCTCGACGCCGACGTCCCCGGCCAGCCGGGCGATCAGCGCGACGTTGGCGAACGACGCCCGGCCATCGCGGAAGCGCGCGGTCGTCTGGGGGAGGTCGTCGAGCACGCGGGCCATGCGCACCCTCTCCGCTGCCGCGGCGCCGCTGAGCCCACAGCGGCCGCGCACCCACGAGACGGTGCTGACCGCACCCTCGGCGAGCGCCGCACGCCCGCGATCGAAGCGATGGAGGCGACGGATGAACTCGGCCTCGAGGCGATCGATCTGCGCGCGGATCGCGACCAGGTCGTCGCCGAGGGCGTGGTCGGAGACGTGATCGATGGTGTCCGCCGCCACGCCGCTGACCGCAGCAGCGAGGCTGTCGATGGCAGTGGGGGCGAACGCCAGCATGCCCTGCATTGTACCAAACAGACGTTCGTCAGGGCAAGCGCAGCACTGCCCAAACCCCTGCTGCGACAAGGGGTTGTCCGTCCAATGTCCGCCGCCCGTGTGCGTCCAATGTCCCCCCGGCACCAGTCGAACGTTCGCCGCCCGCAGGCCGTCGAACGTCCGCCCCAACGCCCCCACACCCGCCGCCACACGTCCACCCAGCGCATACGCCCTCATGCACAGACAGCGCAGCACGCGAGTACAGTGTTGCGAGTCGTCCGACGGCGCACGGAGAAACGGTGATGGCGACAACCGTGGTCATCGGCAACAGCAGCTACAAGCGCCGCGATCCCCTCGCGGTCTGGATCGGGCTGGAGATCATCACGCTGGGGATCTACCACTTCGTGTGGTGGTACAAGATCAACGACGAGGCCAGGCGCTTCCTCGACGACCCTTCCATCCAACCAGCGCTCTCGGTGCTGGCGCTGATTCCCGGCTTCATCTTCATCGTGCCGCCATTCGTGACAATCTGGCGCACGACCGGCCGCATCGCGGCGATGCAGGAGCGCGCCGATCGACCCGGCGGCCGCGCCAGCCCACTGATCTCGGTGCTCCTCGCGTTCGTCGTCAGCCTTCACCTGCTGTACATACAGATGGAGCTCAACCAGATATGGGACGCCTACCTGCGCGGCGGCCCGGGGGGTAGCACACCAGCGCTCCCGCCCGGAGTGCCCCAATCATCCGCTCCGCCGCAGGTATCGCCCCCATCATCCGTGCCCCCGGCGTTTCCTCCCAGCGTCTGAGCCCGCCCGCCCGGCGCTGCCCAGCGCCTCGCCGCACGATCACCCAAGGCCGCGAATCTGGGGTAGGGTGACTGGCGACGATGCCGACATCCGTCCCAGCACCCTTCGAAGCACTCTTTGCCGGCTCCAGCGAGGGCGATCGCGCTGCCGTCGACCTGCTCTGTCGTCTTGTCGATTCCGGCAGCGACGTGCTCCTCGAGGTCAACGGCAGGCGGGTTCCGCTTCCCGCGTCATTGCGGACGCTCCTGCAGCGCGCGGTCGACCACCTGCGGCGCGGTGATGACATCCGCCGCTCGTTCGGTCGCGCGCCGGCGCGAACGCTTCTCCAGCCGGTGATCCGCCTCGCCACATCCGAGGTCGCCGGCTACGAGGCGCTCAGCGACATCTCGGACCGCGACGTGCGCAGTGCTGACAGCTGGTTCCGCGATGCGGCGGTGCTCGGTCTCGGTGAGGAATTTGAGCTGGTGCTGCTCACCCTCGCGCTCGAGGAGCTGCCGGCTCTCCCGACCACGGCATACCTGTCCGTGAACGTGTCGCCGCACACCATCCTGTCGCCGCAGCTCCCAGCGCTGCTCGCCGGCATCCACGGCGAGAGGCTGGTGCTGGAGCTGACCGAGCACGCGCCCGTCGACGACTACGCCGCCCTCAACACCGCGCTGAAACGCTTGCGCCGTCGTGGCATCCGCCTCGCTGTCGACGATGCCGGCGCCGGCTTCTCGAGCCTCAACCACATCCTGCTGATCCGCCCCGACATCGTCAAGCTCGATGTCTCCTTGATTCGTGACGTGGACAGCGACGTGGCACGTCGCTCGCTGGTCAGCGGCCTGTGCCATTTCACGGCCGATATCGGCGCGGATTGCGTCGCCGAGGGGGTCGAGACCGACGCGCAGGCCCGCGCCCTGCGCGAGCTCGGCGTCGGTTTCGGGCAGGGCTGGCATCTGGGTCCTCCGCGGCGCCGTCGCGGCAGCCGCCGCAAGAGCACTGCGGTCAGGGGAGCGACGCCGGCGCGACGCTGACCCAGGCGCGGTGCGTGCACGTCGTGGCCGCCGCGCTGGTGGCACCGACCACCGGTGCTGCGTAGTACACACCGCGAACGATGACGCTGTCGCCAAACAGCGGGAGTGGCAGGTGCACCGTTTTCTCCACCGACGCGAACACCTGGCACCCATCGCTGACGCAGCGCACACCGTTGCCGGCCGGCTGTGACATGTCGGCGGTCTCCCCGGCACCTCCCGGCCCGGTGAGCTCCGCCGACTCGTCGCCGATCTGCACGCAGCCTCGCTCGAACGCCATCAGCCCACCGCTGGCCCCGAGGTTGACGATGTGGTCACTCTGGCCGTACAGGTATTGCGGGTCGACCGAGTTGGCTCCCGCCTGGGCGGCGTTCTGCGCGGCCGCCTGCACACGCGATGACCAGACGAACAGGTACGCGGCATCGGCGACGAGGGCAACCAGGCCGAACAGGAAGAGCGCGAACGCCAGCGCCATCATCATGATCATCTGGCCTCGCTGGCCTCGTCGATGCCCAGCTGTCATTGGCGGAAAGGAGGTGGGATGGCCTCGGCGGCGGCGGAGACGGTCGGGTGCCACACGACCGCCCACGCCAGCGGTGTGTGTGAGAAGTCGAGCGTCGCGGTGGCCGCGCAGCGCACCACGCGCAGCCCCTGCGGGGGGTTGAGCGCGGTGTCGAGCGTGTCGACGTCGCACGTGATGAAGGACCTCTGCGCGTTGCCCATCGGCGCGCCGTCGCGACGGCAGAGCGGATGTGCAGCGACCTCACGCTGCGCAGGAAAGACGAGGTAGCGGCGAAAGGTCATCGTTCCGTAGAACGTCTCGGCGGCAAAGCGGCAACCCTTGGGCATACCGCTGGTGTCGAGCGAGTCTGCCGCCCCCGCGCTCTGCGGGCAGCACGTGGTGCCGGCGCTGTCGGTTGCCAGCCGCGGCGCCTGGAAGAACGACTCCGCGGCGAGCTTGGTGGCGGCGTCCATCTCCTGCTGCGCGGACACCTGCACCATGACCGCGAGGAACGCGCTGATCAGCGCGAGCAGAACCGGGATGACGATCGCAGTTTCGATGACTGCCTGCGCGTCCATGTTGCGTCGTAGGCGGCGCGGACCTCGCCGGCGGATCATGACGCGAACCGCAGCGTGTGAGTGGTCGCCACCACGTCGATGGGTATCTCGCCCGTGTGCCAGCCGAACCCGCTGAGAGGCGGCACCAGTGACGCCAGGAAGCCGATGACATGGACTGTCACCATCGGCGGATCGCCGCAGCGTGGCGTCGGTGGCAGCGGCGTCGCCGGGCAGGGCGGTGGCGCCGCGCTGGTGTCGTCGCACACGGCGACCGTGCGCGGGCCGAAGTGACGCTCGACCTCCTCCGGATCGCTGGGACAGTGGGCGAAATCGTCCTGCGCCGTCGTCGCGATGCTGGACGGGCATGTGGCTGTGGCAGGGTCACACCACGCGACGAGGCGGGTGCCGAACAGCGCGCCCTGCAACTGGTTGCGCACTGCCGTGAGCAACACCGCTGGTGACGGGGTGGCCTGGCTCTGCGGCGTTCCCGCGGCGGCCGCGGCGAGTCGTGCAGCCTGGTCGGCGGCGGACACCGAGGCACTCGTCTGGATCGCCCACAGCCCGGCATCGATCGCTGCGAAGAAGCAGAGGAAGAACAGCGGTGCCACGAACGCGAACTCGATGGTCGCCTGTCCCCGGCCTGCCCAGCCGGCGTGACGCCGCGGACGCCGCCCCCCTCCCATGGTCGTAATGGTAGGCAGCGGCGACCGCGGTTTTGGGGCGGATCTGCCTAGGCGGGCAACACGATGAATGTCAGGTCTTCGGGCACCAGCGGTTTGACCGTGACCGGGTTGGCCGGCTGGTCGGTGCGCGGATCCACAAGCGTCATCCAGTTGCCGTCGCGGAAGTATTCGAGGACGTAGGGGCCTCCCACCGGGACCAAGCGGATGGTGAAGTCGCCGCTACCGTCGGCCGTGCCGGTATAGAAGGGGGCGGCGGTCACGTAGCCGCCGCCGGGAAGCTGCGTGAAGTGGGTGCCGAGCCGGATTCGACCGCTGGCGCCGTGGCCGGCGGTGTCGACGAGCGATCCGGACACCGGCTGGGCGGCGTTCAGCAACGAGCGTGCGGCGGCGGCCTGTGCCGACGACGCATAGCTCTTCACCAGTCGCTGCAGCGTGGCTGCGGCCTGCACGAAGTCGAACGTCGACACCTCCGAGCGCGCAGCGGCCAGCATCGTCGCCGGGTAGTCGGCCGCCGCCGCAGCCGCGGCACCGTGCGCGGCGGCGTCGTCCAGCAGGGCAAGAGCGTCGGGCGCCCGGTTGGCGGCGACCAGCTCCGCTGCGGCAGCGACCTCGTCGGCCGCACGCAGCTGCGCGATCTCCTCGACGGTGGCGCCGGGCAGGGTGCCCTGCACGGCCTCGCTCAGCCGTTGCAGCGCCAGCTGCGCGTGGTGGGCCTTGATATCCGCGGCGGCTGCCTCGATGAGGATCTGCGCCCGGGCCTGGGCGGCCTGCGTGAGCAGGGCCGGCTGGGCCACCTGTGCGAGCACCGCCACCGCCGCATCGACGCTTCCCGCCGCTGCCAGCTGTCGTGCCCAGGCGAGCCGGGCGACCTGGGCGTCGTGCGCGGCACTCGACGCGGCGCCGGGATCGAACACCATCAGGAAGCCGCTCCGGGCCGCCACCGCCTCATCGAGGCTGACCGCCCCCGCAGGGTTGCCGGCGGCCAGCGCCGTCGTCGCCGCCGAGCGGCCGTCCTCGGCCGACGCCCGTCCACCGAGCAGGACGCCGACGATCGCCGTGACAAGTCCGAGCGCAACCGCCATCCCGATGCGCGGACGCGATCGGCGCTCCGGCTGCACCCGCCCGGACGCGGCGAAGGCCGCCGGTGGGGGTGGCGGGGGCGGCGGCAGCAGCTCACCCGTGAGGTGGAACTGGCGCGGGGGCGGGGCGTCCATGGCGATGCCCCGACGATAGCCGAGCGCAGCGATTCCGCTTCCGCGGCGGGTACACGCCGGGCACGGCGGACGGTACCCTGCCGCCGCGATGGTGGTTCTTGACGGGGACCCGATCAGCATCGACGACCTTGTCGAGGTGGCCCGGCGGGACGCGACGGTCGAGGTGTCGGATGAGGCACGCCGCCGGATGGCGCCGTCTCGCCGGATCGTCGAGGAGCTGGAGGGCAGCGACAGCGTCGTCTACGGCGTGACCACCGGTTTCGGTGCGCTCGCCGACCGCGCGATCGCACCCGCCGACCGCGCCACCCTCTCACGCCGGGTGGTGCTCAGCCACGCTGCCGGGATGGGCGGCGCGCTCGACGCCGAGGTGGTTCGCGGCATGCTCCTCCTCCGCGCGCGAACGCTGTGTGCCGGGTATTCAGGTGTCCGGCCACTCCTGCCCGAGGCGATCGCCGCATTGCTCAACGCCGGCCTGGTGCCCTGGGTGCCCGAGCACGGTTCGCTGGGCGCATCGGGGGACCTGGCGCCCCTCGCCCACGCCACCGCCTGCCTGCTCGGTGAGGGGTGGGTGTGCGACGGCGCCGACCGGCGTCCCGCCGCCGGCGCGCTTGCTGAGCACAGCCTGGTACCGCTGTTCCTGGGCGCGCGCGAGGGTCTGGCGCTGATCAACGGCACAGACGGGATGGCCGCGCTGCTGGCGCTGGCCGTGCACGACCTCGACCCGCTTCTCAGCGCCGCCGACGTGGTGGCTGCGCTCAGCGTCGAGGCACTGCTGGGCACAACCCAGGCCTTCGCTGAGAACGCGGTGGCGCTGCGGCCCGCGCCCGGCCAGGCAGCCAGCGCAGCCAACCTCCGGGCTCTCCTCGACGGCAGCATGGTGGTGGCGTCGCACCGCGAGTCCCACCACGCCGTTCAGGACCCGTACTCGCTGCGCTGCACGCCGCAGGTGCACGGCGCGGCGCGGGACGTGCTCACCTTCGCACGCGAATGCGTGGTTCGTGAGCTGCACGCGGTGGTCGACAACCCGATGGTGCTCGACGGTCGCGTGGTCAGCGGCGGCAACTTCCACGGCCAGGCCCTGGCATACGCTGCCGACATGCTCGCCAGCGTCTGCGCCGATGTCGCCGCCATCAGCGAACGCAGGCTCGACCGGCTGCTCGACCCGGCGCGCTCGCGTGGCCTGCCCGCATTCCTCACCGACGAGCCGGGATTGAACAGTGGCCTGATGATCGCCCAGTACACCGCCGCGGCGATGGTGGTCGAGCTGCGCGCGTCGGCAGCGCCGATCGCGGTGCACAGCATGTCCGCGAGCGCCGGCCAGGAGGACCATGTGTCGATGGGGTTCACCGCCGCGCTGCGCACGCGACACAGCGTCGCCACGCTGCGACGTGTGCTGGCGGCCGAGCTGGTGGCGGGCGCGCAGGCTCTCGAGCTGCGCGGACCGCTGCGTCCGGGTCCGGCGACCGGGGCCGTGCTCTTGTCATTGCGTGAGCGCGTCCCCCACCTCGACGACGACCGTGTGCTCGCCGGCGACCTCGCCGCGGCGGAGACGTGGCTGAGCGAATGCCGATGGCGCGACGCCCTCTCCGGCATCGCGACGATCGCGTGAGCGCCGGCGCACGACCGGTCCGCGCCCCGCGCGGCGCTGAGATCACCTGCCGAAGCTGGCAGACCGAGGCGGTGCTGCGCTGCCTGATGAACAACCTCGACCCGGAGGTGGCCGAGGACCCGGACAACCTGGTGGTGTACGGCGGCAGCGGTCGTGCCGCGCGCAGCTGGGAATGCTTCGACGCCATCGTGGCCACGCTGCGCGACCTGCGCGACGACGAGACGCTGCTGGTGCAGAGTGGCAAGCCCGTCGGTGTCACGCGCACCCACGAGATGGCGCCGCGGGTGCTGATCGCCAACTCGCTGCTGGTGCCGCAGTGGGCCACCTGGGAGGACTTCTGGGACCTCGAGGCGCGCGGCCTGACCATGTACGGGCAGATGACCGCGGGCTCGTGGATCTACATCGGCACCCAGGGAATCCTGCAGGGCACGTACGAGACATTCGCCGCTGTGGCGGCGCGCCGGTTCGGCGGCACGCTGCGGGGACGCCTGGTCGCCACCGGCGGCCTCGGCGGCATGGGTGGAGCGCAGCCGCTGGCCGTGACCATGAATGACGGCGTGGCGCTCTGCTTCGACGTCGACGCGACGCGGGTGCGGCGCCGGCTGGAGACGCGCTATCTCGATGAGGTGGCCGACGACCTCGACGACGCCGTGCGCCGCTGCGACCTGGCCCGCGAAGAGGGTCGTGCACTCTCTGTCGGCGTTGTCGCCAACGCCGCGGACGCACTGACCGAGCTGCTCGCCGCCGGCGTGGCCATCGACGTCGTCACCGACCAGACCAGCGCCCACGACCCGCTCAGCTACGTGCCGGCGAGCATGTCCCTGGACGAGGCGGCGCGGCTGCGCGAGCGTGACCACGATGCGTACGTCGCTGCGGCGCGCGCGTCGATGGCTCGACACTGCAGGGCGATGGTCGGCTACCAGTCTCGCGGCGCCGAGGTGTTCGATTACGGGAACTCGCTGCGTGCCGAGGCCCAGAAGGGAGGCTACGACGACGCGTTCGCGTACCCCGGCTTCGTGCCTGCCTACATCCGCCCGCAGTTCTGCGAAGGACGCGGGCCGTTCCGATGGGTGGCGCTGAGCGGCGACCCACAGGACATCGCGGTGACCGACAGCGCGCTGCTCGAGCTCTTCCCCGACCATGCATCGCTGCACCGGTGGCTGCGCCTTGCGGCCGATCGCGTCGCCTTCCAGGGACTGCCGGCGAGGATCTGCTGGCTCGGTGCCGGCGAGCGCCATCGCGCTGGCCTGCGATTCAACGAGCTGGTGCGCAGCGGCGCAGTCTCCGCGCCGATCGTCATCGGACGCGACCATCTCGACGCCGGGAGCGTGGCCTCCCCGTACCGGGAGACAGAGGGGATGCGCGACGGCAGTGATGCCATCGCCGACTGGCCGATCCTCAACGCGCTGCTCAACACCGCCAGCGGCGCCACCTGGGTGGCGGTGCACCACGGCGGCGGGGTCGGCATCGGCCGCTCCATCCACGCCGGGGCGCAGGTCGTGTGTGACGGGACCGAGCTCGCCGACCGACGGATCGAGCTGGTGCTTCGCAACGACCCCGCCAGCGGGGTGATGCGCCACGCCGATGCGGGCTACGACGAGGCGGTCACCGCGGCGCGGGAGCGCGGTGTGCGCATCCCGATGCTGCGCGACGCCTGAGGATCCGCCGTGAACATGCGCGAGTGGCTGGCCCGCGGGTGCGATGGCACCCCGGACATCACGGTTCTCGGCGCACCGATCTCGAAGGCCTCGATCAGCGCGTCGCAGGCGTGGTCGACGCCGGCCGCGTTCCGCGACGCGCTGGCGCGTCTGCCCACCTGGCACGCAGGCGCGTCAGCGGATGTCGAGGAGCTGGCGGTGCGCGACGCCGGCGACGTCGGGGGCGACCAGCATGACCCGGACGCGTCCGCAGCACATGCTCGCATCGAGGAGGCAGTCGCGACTCTGGCGGCTACGGGTACGCCGGTTGTTGTCATCGGTGGCGACAACTCGCTGACCCGACCGGCGTTCCTCGGCATGACCCGGGCCCGTCCCGACCGCCGGTGGGGACTGCTCACTCTCGATGCCCACCACGACTGCCGTCCGGTGGTGGACCGTTCCGCCAACGGCACGCCGGTGCGCGAGCTGATCGAGGCCGGGCTCCCCGGCGAGCGCGTCGCCCAGGTCGGCATCCATCCACTCGGCAACGCCCGCGAGCACGCGGCCTGGGCTCTGGGCCAGGGCATTCACGTGCACGACGTCGCCGATGTCCGGGCTCGCGGCGTCGAGGTGGTGGTCGCGGCCGCGCTCGCCCAACTGCGCGAGTGCGGCGCAAATGCCATCTACGTGGACCTCGACATCGACGTCGTCGACCGCGCCTTCGCGCCCGCATGCCCGGCGAGCCTGCCGGGTGGGCTGGCCCCACGCGACCTGCTCGACGCGGCGCTGCTGGTCGGCGGCGAGCCCGACGTCGCCGCCGTCGACCTCTGCGAGGTCGATGCCCTGGCCGACGTGGCGGGCATCACCATGCGGCTGCTGGCGGCATCGTTCACGTCGCTGTGCGCGGGGCTGGTGGCGCGCCGGCGGGCGACGGCGCGATGAACGACGAGGTCACGCTGGTGGTGCGCGATATCGGTGCGCTGGTGACCTGTGACCCCGACCGCGGCGACCCCCCCGGGGTGATCAACGACGCCGTCCTGATGTGTGCGGGCGAGCGCATCAGCTACGCCGGGCCGCGCCGTGGTGCGGTGTTCCCGCCGCTGACGGGGGGTGTCGTCGACATCGACGCGCGCGGGGCCGCGGTGATCCCCGGGTTCGTCGACGCGCACACGCACATCGCCTGGCTCGGCGACCGCGGTGAGGAGTACGCGCTGCGATCTTCCGGGGCGAGCTACGAGGAGATCGCCCGCGGTGGCGGCGGCATCCGCAGCACCGTGCGCAGCACCGCCGCCGGGTCGGTGGAGACGATCTGCGACGCCGCCGGGCAGCGCGCGCGACGGATGATCGAGCATGGCACCACCACCGTCGAGGTGAAGAGCGGCTACGGCCTCGACCTGGACGCTGAGTTGCGTCAGCTCGACGCGGTTCTCGGCCTCGATGCGCGCGACGACCTGCCCCACGCGGTCGCCACCTACCTGGCGCTGCATGCCATCCCCGACGGGGACCGCGAGCAGTTCATCGCCGACGTGTGCGAGCGCGGGGTGCACGACGCGGCCGTGCGCGCTGCTTTCTGCGACGTCTTCTGCGATGTGGAGGCGTTCACGGTGGAGGAGTGCCGGCGGGTGCTGCTGGCGGCGCGACAGGCCGGGATGTCACTGAAGATCCACGCCGAGCAGCGCAGCCGCAGCGGTGCTGCGCAGCTGGCCGCCGAGCTGCACGCGACCAGCGCGGACCATCTCGAGCACGCCGGCGACGACGATCTCCGCGCCCTGGCCACGGCCGGGGTCGTCGGGGTCATCCTGCCGGGCGCCGCGTTGGTGCTCGGCGGGCCGCCACCACCGGGGGGCCGCCTTCGCGACGCCGGGGCCACCATCGCCATCGCCACCGACTGCAACCCGGGCACCTCCTACGCCGAATCGATGCCGCTGATGATCTCGCTGGCGGTTGCCACCTCCGGCCTGAGCCCGGCGCAGGCGCTGGTCGCGGCCACGTCCGGCGGGGCCGCGGCGCTCGAGCTGGCCGACCGCGGCATCCTCAGGGCCGGGCTGCGCTGCGACGCCGTGGTCCTGTCAACCCCTCACTGGATCGACGTTGCCTACCACCTCGGCGCCAACCCGGTGGCCACGGTGATCAGGACCGGGCAGGTGGTCGTCGAGGGCGGCGCGGCCATCGTGGGCGCCTGAGCTCACCACCAGACGGCTGGGCGGCGTAGGGTGTGGACGTGATCAGCAGTGCACGGGCGTGGCCCAAACTCTGCGGCGCCGGCATGGAGGTGCCGCTCGCCGACGGCACCCAGCGGCGCTACGTCAACCTCGACTGCGCCGCCAGCACCCAGGCGCTCGAGGCTGTGGTGACCGCCGTCAACGACGTCCTGCCCTGGTACAGCAGCGTACACCGCGGCGCCGGCCACCTCTCGCAGGTGTCGACGAGGCTGTACGAGGCGGCGCGACAGGCGGTGGGCACCTTCGTCGGCGCGCGCCCCGAAGATTCAGTCGTTTTTGTCCGGAACACGACCGACGCCGTCAACCACCTGGCTGCGTGCCTGCGCGTCCCGGCCGGTGCGACGGTGCTCACCACCGAGATCGAGCATCATGCCAACATGCTGCCGTGGCGGCGGCTCGGCGACGTCCAGCACCTGCCGCCACCGCCATCGTCGGACGCGCTGCTCGAGTCGATGGACACCGCGCTGCGGTCTGCGGGCGGTCGCGTCGCGGTGGTCGCCGTCAGCGGAGCCAGCAACGTCACCGGGGAGGTGATGCCCGTCGCCGAGATGGCCAGGATCGCGCATGCCCACGGTGCCATCATCAGCGTCGACGCCGCGCAGCTGGCACCCCATCGCACCATCGACATGGCGGCGATGGGCATCGACTGCCTGGCGCTGAGCGGGCACAAGATGTATGCACCCTTCGGCGCCGGCGCGCTTGTGGTGCGCACCGCGCTGGTCGCCGACGCGCAGCCGCTGCTTGCGGGAGGCGGTGCCGTCGACTTCGTCACTGTTGACGACGTGCTCTGGACCGGGATGCCCGACCGTTTGGAGGCGGGCAGCCCCAACGTCATCGGCGCCATCGCGCTCGGCGTGGCGACCACCACGCTGTCCGCGGTGGGCATGGACAGCATCGCCGAGCACGAGCGCGACCTGCTGGCGCGCGTCGATGCCGGGTTCGCCAAGCTGCGCGGCATCACGCGGCTGCGGCTGTGGGACGGGCCCGATGTCGACCGCATCGGGGTGGTGACGTTCACCGTCGACGGGCTGCACCACACCCTGGTCGCCGCCGCACTCAGCGCCGAGCACGCCATTGGCGTGCGTCACGGCTGCTTCTGCGCACACCCATACATCACCCACCTCCTGGGGATCGACGCCGTCGCCGCCGACTCTGTGCGCAGCTCGTTGCGCCGCGGAGAGCGCGCCGGCATTCCAGGGGCTGTGCGCGCGTCCTTTGGCATCGGCACCAGCGAACGGGACATCGACGTGTTCATCGCCGCGATGGCTGAGTTGATGGAGCGCGGCCCGCGGCTCGCCTACGCCCAGGACGAGCACACCGGTGACTTCCTCCCGGTCAGCGACGCGCGGACGTGGCCGCGATTTGCGGCGCTGCCGCCGCTGGAGACCGCGGGACACTCCGCGAGCTGCGGTCAGTTCTGACCATGCGGTGGCGCTGACCGCATCCACACCGGCGACGGCGCTGCCGCCGACCGCCGGGGTCGGCCGGCGCGCAGCCGCGGCGCTGATCGACCTCGCGGTCATCGTCGGCGGAGAGATCGGCGCTGTGCTCGTCGGCGGGATCCTCATCCAGGCCACCGGGGTGAGCAGCGCCAACCTCAGCGCAGGCCACATCGGCGTGGCCGCCGCGCTGGCGCGAGCGGTCACCCAGTCGGCCCTGTACCTCGGACCGATCGCGTACCTGTACGTGGGCTGGCGCCGTGGTGCCACGGTGGGGATGCGCGCCCGGGAGTGCGCACTTCGCTCCGCCGACAGGGTCACTGCACCAACGTCGAGCCAGCTGGTGTTGCGGCTCTGCGGACTCTTCTACTCGGTGTTGTTCGCCGGCGCCGGACTGGCTTGGGGGCTGGTGCGCAGCGACCGCCGCGGCTGGCCCGACCTGTACGCCGGGACGGTGGTCGTGCACACGCCACGGTGGCCCACGTTGGCAGCGCCCACCCTTGCTGCGCCCGGCTGGTCCGGGTCACCGTGGAATGCAGC
>DATBEL010000102.1:0-11115 GCA_036276135.1 Candidatus Dormiibacterota bacterium | reverse complement strand
TGGCCAGTGAGGAGATCAGCGCCCAGTCCATCGCCGCAATGGAAGCAGGACGGGTGGCGGTGGTGCTGTGCGAGCCTAGCGGGCCGTGAGCGGTCCGGTCTGGCGTCAGCGCGACTTCGGCATGCTGTGGAGTGGACAGATCGTCAGCGAGATCGGCAGCCAGGTGACCGTGCTGGCGCTGCCGACGCTGGCCATCTTCAGCTTCCACGCGGGGGCGGCTGCGGTCGGGCTGCTCGTCGCCGCCCAGCGCCTCCCGTTTCCTGTGATCGCGCTGGGCGCCGGGGCGATCGTCGACCGCGTGCGCAAGCGGAGCCTGATGGTCGTCTGCAACCTGGCGCGCGCTGCGATCCTGGTCGCCATCCCCGTGCTGGCGGCAGCCGGTGCCCTGCAGCTCTGGCACCTGTTCGTTGCGGCCCTGGCGATGGGCGTCTTCAGCGTGTTCTTCGACCTCGCCTACCTCGCCTACGTGCCCATGCTCGTCCGCCCCGACCAGCTGCTCGAGGCCAACAGCCGGTTGGAGGTGACCTGGTCGGCTGGGGCGCTGGCCGGGCCTGGCCTCGGTGGGCTGCTGGTGCAGGCGGTCGGCGCCGCTCGCGCGGTGCTCTGTGACGCTGCCTCCTTCCTGGTGTCGACAGCTTCGCTGCTGGCCATCCGTCATCGCGAGCCGCGCATCGCGTCACCTGGCCGGCGTCACATGCTCCGGGAGGTTGGCGAGGGCCTCACCCACGTGTTCGGCAACCCGGTGCTGCGGGCGCAACTGCTCTGCCTCACCCTCGCGGGAGTCTTCGCCCACGCGTACGAGGCGCCGTTGTTCGTGTTCGCGTACGGTCGCCTGCATCTCAGCCCGGGGCTGCTCGGCGCGGTGCTCGCGTCCACCGGCGCCGGCGCGCTGCTCGGCTCCGTGGTCGCGTCCCGGGTCATTGCCCTGCTCGGCGTGGGCCGGACGATGGCATTCACCGACGCTGTCTCCATCGGCCTCTTCGCGGCCATCCCACTGGCCGTCTTCGTGCCTCCCGCCGCGCTCCTCTTCCCGCTGTTCATCGTCACCGGCGCCGTTGGCACCGCCGGCAACATCGCCCAGATGACCCTCCGGCAGTCACTCTCTCCGCGGCGGCTGCAGGGCCGGATGAGCTCGGTGTTCCGCGCCTTCTTCTGGGGCGCGTGGCCGCTCGGCAACCTCCTCGGCGGGTTGCTCGCGGCGAGCATCGGCGCCGTCACCACGCTGTGGTTGATGTCCCTGCTCGGCGCGCTCGCGAGCTTCAGCATTCTCTTCACGCCGCTCTGGCACGTGCGTGATTTTCCCGTCGGTGCACCGATCGGGCTGGAGCCGCCGCTCACCGACATGCCCGGCTCGTAGCCACCGAGCATCACCGCACCACAGCTCAGGCGCTGCGACGCTCCCGCCTGTCGAGCAGCGCCTGCGCGGCCGAGAGTCCCCAATGCTGCAGGGCGGCGACGTCGTCGACCTCGCCCGCCTTCAGCCCCGCATCGACGCGCTGCAGCTCGCGCATCCACTGCATCGCCAGTGTCGCGGGGATTGCGTTGGCGGTGCGCAGCACGCGCTCGGCGCGCCACGTGGGGATGTGCATCGCCGTCGCCAGCGCGCCCGCGCCCCGCTGGCCGCGCAGCATCACCGCGTGTGCCATGAGCAGGTCGCGCAGCTGACCGGCGAGGATCGACAGCAGGTACTGGGGGGAACGGCCTTCGGCGATCAGGTCGGCGAGGAGTGCTGCGCCCGCCGCCGGTTGCGGGCCGGCGAGGAGGTCGAGCACGTTGTAGAGCTGGAGCTGTTCGGTGCCGGCAACGAGCTGGTGCAGCTGCTCGATGCGCAGCCGCTCGCCGTGGGCGGCGATCTTGACGAGCTCGCCGTCGATGGCGCCGAGGTCGCCCCCGCTGCAGCGCAGCAGCAGCTCGGCTCCGCCCGGCGGGAGCGCGAGGTGGCGCGTGCGCAGCTCGGTCTCCAGCCAGTGGCGGCGCTCCCCGGGACGCGGCAACGGGTGATGCACGATGCGACCCCCCAGGTCGCGGACGCTGGCAAGGATCGGGTTGCCGGGGGCGACCGTGGCGCGCACCGCCAGGCAGAGATGGGTGCTCGGGGCGCGCAGCGACAGGGCGTGCACCAGCTCGTCGACACCAGTGTTGCCCTTCCGCGACCCCGACAGCTGGGGCAGGTCACGAACCAACACGTGCCGCTCCGCGGCGAACAACGGCATGTCGACCAGGCTGGCGATCAGGGGTTCCAGCTTCGCGGGCGCGTCGAGCACCTCGACATCCCCCGGCGCCGACGCGCGCCAGGCATCCACGGTGCGGTCGACCAGGTACGGCTCGTCACCGTGGACCAGCAGCAGTCCCGGGGTCTGTGTGGTCACCACGACATTGTGAGCGGGCGCCATGCGCTGACGGTGACGCTCGTCCCGACGGCGGCAGGGAACCGGCGCGTCAGCCGGTGTCGTTGGCGAAGCCGCCCGAGGGCAGCGCCGAGTAGGCGATGTCGCTGTCCCGCCCGGTCAGGGTGACATCGACGCCGAGGCCGGCGAGGCCCGGCGGCGTGCGCCTGGCGGGGACGGCCACATGGGCGGGGAGCACCGCCGCCAGCAGGTCGGCGGACGGCGCGGTGGTGGTGGGCCCGACCAGCAGGTCGGCGCGCAGGCGTGAACCGGCGACGCCGGCGAGCTCATCCTGCGAGGCCTGGGCGAGGTTGCCGGTGACCAGCGCCGTCGAGCGCCCGTCGGTGAGCTGCAGCACGCACGGCGAGGCCGGCAGCGGACCGGCGGCGACGCAGCGTGCGCTGAGTCCGCCGACGCTCCACGCCGACGCCCCGGCAACGATCACCCTGGTGCCGGTGCCCGCGAGCAGTGCGGCGGCTGTCTCCAGCGCCGCCGGCAGGGGCTGCGAGACGAGCAGCGAGCCCACGTCATAGTGCCCGACCAGGCTGGGGATCGCCGCCGACGTGGCGCGGTCGGTCGCGGTGAGCACCACCGCGTCGAGGTGGCGGTCGAGCGGCGACAGCGCCCGCCCGAGCGCGCCGAGCAGGGCCGCGCCATCCGCGCCGCCGTCGACGAGCACGATTCCGCCGGTCGGGGGACGGACCAGGACGGCGACCCCGTTGCCGACGTCGAGCACGGTCACGCGCAGCGGGGCGACGGTCGCGGCCGCGGCGACGGACGTCGTCGCGATCCCCGCTGCGACCGCCGCCACCGCTGCGACCGTCGCCGAACCAGCTCGGAACGGCAGCCAGCGTTCATGCAGGAACCAGGCCAGGGCGCCGGCGCCGGCGGCGGCGACCTCCGCGACTGTCCACGCGGACGGCCACAGCTGGAGGTGGATCGCCGCCAGGGGCAGCGCTGAAGCCCCCTGAGCGATCGCCAGCATGACCGTGCAGGCGAGGCCCGCGGTGTGCAACGGCGCCCAGGCGAGCGCGGGAAGCACGGTGCCCAGCAGCGCACCGGCTCCGCCCACCACGATGACCAGCGGGATCAGCGGCAGCACCAGCGCGTTGGCGAACGGGCCCACCAGTGAGAGCACACCGAACGTGCCGGCGGTGATCGGCGCGGTGGCCAGCTGGGCGGCGATGGTCACCGCGAACGGTTCGGCCAGCAGCCGCGGCCCGGGGACGTGTGCGGCGATCGGTGAGGCGAGGACGAGGATCCCCGCCGTGCCGAGGAAGGAGAGCTGGAAGCCGACGTCGGTGGCCACCGCGGGCTCGATCGCCAGCAGCAGGGCCGCGCACAGGCCGAGCAGCGCAAACGAGTGCGGCCGCCGCCCGTCGCGGCTGAGCAGCAGCCCGGCGCCGACCATCAGGCTGCTGCGCAGGGCCGCCGGCCCCGCGCCACTGAGCACCACGTAGGAACCGATCGTCGCCAATGTCGCCAGGGCCCGGCGACGGCGTGACCAGCCGCGCACCCTGGCCAGCGACTCGACCAGCCCCGCGACCATCACCACCTTCAGCCCGCTGACAGCGACAACGTGGATCAGCCCGGCATCCTGCAGCGGCGTCCGAACCGCGCCGACGATGCGGCTGTGGATGCCGAAGGCGACGCCGAGCAGGAGGGTCGCCTCCGGCTCGGGCAGAGCGCGCGACACCGTTGCGCTGAGCGTCTGCCGCAGCTGTTGCGCCACCCGCGCGGGCGTCGCGCCGCCGTGCCCGAGAATGGTCACCTGCGCTGCGGCGGCGATGGCCGTGGCCCCCACCCGCTCCAGCGCGACAGCTGAGAGCGCGCCCGGACGTTGGGGCGGCGCACGCAGGCTCGTGGTCTGCACCTCGACGGTGTCGCCGGGCAGCACCGCGACCGGCGTGCGCGGCTCGACGACGACCGCGCCGCTGACGGTGGCGCTGCCCGACTCCGTGGCGAGGTCGTGGACGTCGACCACGATGGTGTCATCGCGGCCCGGGACACCAGCGTCTGCGACCGTTCCGCGCAGCACGATCGATCCGCCGCCGAGATGGCCGCCGACGCTGGCCGGCCCGTGGTCGACGGTGGCCGCCGCCAGCCCGCGCCAGGTGCCCAGGCAGCACGCGAGGATTGCCGCCATCGCCGTCATCCTGCGCAGCTCCACGAACACGATGGCGATCACCACGCAGGCGGTGATCGCCACCAGCACCGCCACGCCGATGCCCAGCGGCGCAACCGCGACGCACGCTGAGAACGCGCCGGCACACAGCGCCACGCGCCACGGGGCGGTGACGGTCATTGAACTGCGGTGAGAAAGCTCAGGTGCTTGCCGATCAGCGCCGCGGTGGCGGTGTCGAGGCCGAGCGCGTTGCGCAGGTCGGCAAGGTTGGCGAAGGGACCCCACTGTGTCCGGATGTCGACGATCGAGGTGGCGATGTCGGGCGTTATCCCGGGGATCTGCTCCAGCTCGTCAACCGAAGCGCTGTTGGCATCGACCTTCACCGACGTGGCAGCGCGTGCGCCCTTGGCGAACGGAACGTTGACCTGGTGGCCGTCGTGGAGAACGGCGGCCATGTTGGGCAGCTTGCCGGGATCGGCGGTCGGCAGGATCCCACCCGCGTCCGCGATGGCGTCGGCGATCCGTGCACCGACGGCAAGTTCGTACAAGCCGGGATGGGCCACGGCGCCGCTGACGAAGACCAGCAGCGTGGCCGCCGGGCCTGGCGCGGCGACCGCCGGTATCGCCGAGGCCACCGGCTGATCGCTGCCGCGGGCGGTCATCACCACACCGATGGCTGCCGCCGACGCACCGATGAGGCTGATGCTCAGCATCCGCGCGGACTTTCGTGTCAGCAGCCTGTGCAGGTCCGCCATGCACCCGAGTGTCCACTGGCCAGCCGGACACGGAACGGACGAGGTGGCAGGAGCGCCTCAGCACGCCCCCATCCGCGCACCGGCGAGGTCGCGCTCGACCGACGCCGTCAGGGGCTGCTGGGCAGCTGCGGCCGCCCGTCGTCGCCCATCGGCCACCCGGGGTTGTGCGCCACCTCCCAGACGTGGCCGTCCGGATCGGCGAAGTACCCGGAGTACCCGCCCCAGAACACCTTGACCGGTTCCTTGAGAACCTTGCCGCCCGCCGCCCTGACCTGGTCGAAGGCATCGTCGACGAGACCCTCGCTCTCGAGGTTGATGGCCAGGGTGACACCGCGGAACCCGTGGACATCGTCATCCTCGTCCGAGTTCGCGTCCTCTGCCAGCGCGGTGCGGCCGAACAGCCCGAGAAGGCCGCCGGCGGTGTTGAAGAAGCTGACCTCGCCCTCGACCGAGGCGGGCGACAGCGGCCATCCCAGCGCACGGTAGAAGGCGGTGCTCGCGGCCACGTCGCGCACGCCGAGTGTGGCCAGGCTGACACGTGCGGGGATGCTCACGTCGGGCCAATCGTACGCACCCCGGCGCGGTCGCGGCGGCCGGTGCGCCGCCGATAAGATGTCCGGCGTGACCACCACGCAGGCCGACCCGCGTGCCACGCTCTCGCGCGCGGTCGACCAGACAGGTGAGGTCATCGCCGGTGTCGCCGGTGACCAATGGGGGATGCGCACTCCGTGTCACGAATGGGACGTCGCACGCCTGGTCGACCACGTCATCCAATCGGCGCGCAACGGCACCGTCCGGGCCACCGGCGGCAAGCCGGACTGGGCGGCGGCACCGCCCCACGCCGACGACGCGGCCGCAGAGTTCCAGGCCGCCGGGGCGGCGCTCATCGAAGCCTGGCGCAGCGCCGACATCGAGGGCACCGTCGAGATGCCCGGGATGGGTGAGATGCCGCGGCGCTTTCCCGTCGACCAGCTCACCGCCGAGTTGGCGGTCCACACCTGGGACCTGGCCCGGGCCACCGGTCAGTCGACGGCGCTCGACTCCGTGGTCGGCGAGGCGGCGCTGACCTGGGCGCGGGGTGCGCTGCGGCCGCAGATGCGGGGCGAGGCATTCGGCCCCGAGGTGTCGATCGATCCGTCGGCACCGCTGTACGACCGGCTCGCCGCCTACTTCGGTCGCGACCCCAACCGGCTCTGACGTTCCGCCGGACGCGGCCAGCCGCGGGTCCTGGCGACCTCCGACTGCGTGCTGACCAGCCGCGCCGCAACGTCCCGCTCGCTGAGCCATTCGACCGCGCCCGCCCCTTTGACGATCGCAGCCGTGGCCGCGATGTTGGCGTCGAGGCAGGTGCCCGCGACGCAGGTCACCGTGCGCCACGGCCCCCCCGCCGGCAGGCCGGTGCTCGGGTCGACGATGTGGTGCAGGTCGACGGTGCCGCGACGCCACCTGCGGATGGTGGTCGTCGACGTGGCGACGCCCCCGTCGCGGATCATGATCGCGTCGGTCCCGACGGCGATGCGCGCATCGCTCGACTCCGACACCTGGATGACCCAGCCGTCGTCCGGGGCCTCACCCGCGACCGCGATGTCTCCGCCACAGTTGACAAGAACCCCGCCGCCGCCCATGGCACGCAGCGCCGCTGCGGCGGCGAGATCGGACGCCAGTGCCTTGGCGGTGGCGCCGAGGTCGATCTCGACGCCGGCGGGGATCAACACGCTGCGGGTCACCTCGTCGAGGCGCACACAGCGCCATCCCGGGACCGAGCTGGCCCGCAGCGACAGCGGTGCGCCGTCGCGTGCGACGGTTGCGAAGTCGCCGGCGTAGCCGATGGTCGTGACAGCGGTGCCCACCGTCGGGTCGACCGATCCGCCGCTCAGGGCCGCCCCGCGCAGCGCCGCGCGCAGCGCGGTGAACAGCAGCGGAGACACCGGCATCCATCCGCCCGCGCGTGCCTGCAGACGCATGATCTCGCTGTCGACGCGAAACCGGCTGCAGGTGCGGTCGATGTCGACAAGCACCGTGTCGACCGCCTGGCCGGCTGTGGCGAGATGCTCGGGCCGCGTCACCACCACGTGCAGGGAGGTGGCGAACGCGCGGCCCGACATGCTCGCCGGCGCGCACCGAGTCACCGCGCTTCCGGCGTCGTCGGTCACCCGCTCGATCCACCGCTGACCGTGGCCGGCGCGGCCGTGGCCGGCGCCGCGGTGGGGGCTGTCGTCGGTGTCGAGAGCGAGCCGGCGGCGGCGGTCGGCGCCGGCGTGCCCGCGGTGTTGCTTCCCGTCGACGCGGTCGACGTGGTGGCTGTGCTGGTCACGGCGGTCGCCGCATGGTTGATCGCCGACAGGGCGGTGAAGGCACCCACGGCCGCGGTGCCCATCAGCGCTGCGCCAAGGCGCAGACGACGGACCGCGCGCAGCGCACGGTCGCGGTCGCCGGGCGTGCGCGATGGTGTGCTCATGGTGAAGACCCCGAATCAGTGTTGATGGATGCCTGCCCACCACTCTGGCGGGGGCCGCTGGGCCGGCTCTGTCAGTTCTCTGGGACGTTGCTGAGAGACAGACGCAGCGCTCGCATCGGGCAGTTGGCCACGGCCCGGCGGGCGTGCTCGGTCAGCTCGACGCCGACCGGCCGTGCGTCGATGATCGGGTATCCCCAGTCGTCGAGGCGGATGAGCTCCGGGACCAGGTCGGCACAGATGCCACGACCGTCACATCGGATGCGGTCGATGGTCAGGCGGTGCTCGTTCACGACGCGGCCCGCCAAGCGGCGCTCTGATGTGAGCAGCGCCGGTGTTCGGCGTGGAGCATGAACTCCTCCCTGAACACCTGCAGCGCCGAGCGCGCCAGGTTGGCCGCGCCATCGGGGTGGCGGCAGGCGCCGCGGCCGGTCAGCTCGTCGGTCCACCGCCCGATGCGCACCAGGTCGTCCGGCGTCACGGTGCGTTGCGCCACGCGGTGCCAGCACTGCGCCACGGCGCGCAAACCGAACACGCAGGGTCCGCACTGCCGAGCCGACTGGTCGGCGAGAAACTCCAGGATGCGCGCGGTCGCCACCACGCCGCACTCGGTCTCCGACAGCACGGCAACCACACCGCAGCCGAGCGAATGCCCGGCGCCGCGCAGAGCCGCCGCGTCCACCGCCAGGGTGGGTGCCACGTCGCCGGCGATCCAGCCGCCGAAGTAGCCGCCCAGCAGCACCGCGGAGGTGTCGGCGGCGACGAAGCCGGCATCGCCGAGCACGTCACCAAGTCGAGCTCCGCTGCGCACCTCGACCACGCCGGGGCGCGCCACCGCGCCGCTGAGGGTCAGCAGCGTCGTCCCCGGTGCGTTCGCCGTTCCGCAGTCGCGGAACCACTGTGCGCCGAACCTCGCGATCAGCGCGACGTGGGCCAGGGTCTCGACGTTCTGCACCAGCGTCGGCAGCCCGTCGACGCCGCTCTGGAAGGGCCGCGGCGGCAGAGCGGTGGGCAGGGCTGTGCCGTCGTTGACACAGCGCACCGCGGCACTCTCCTCACCGGCGACGTAGCGCGGCGGCGCGATGACCACCCGCACGTCGATCCTGTCGGCGCCACCGCGATCGCGCAGCGCATCCTCGAGCGCGTTCCGAGCGCTGCGGTGCTCCGACCCGACGTACAGCACAGCCTGGTCGGCGCGCAGAGCGCGCGCCGCAAGCACCGCGCCGTCGAGCACGAGGTGAGGACGCGCGCACATCAGCGCCCTGTCCTTGGCGCTGAGCGGCTCGCCCTCGGCTCCGTTGACGAGGACGACGCGGCGCCGCGACCTGCCGGCGGCCACCGCGCTCCATTTGGCGGCGACGGGGAACCCAGCTCCACCGCGGCCGCGCAGTCCGCTGCGCTCGATCTCCTCGATGAGCCGGGCGCCTCCCGGTGGTATGGCGCCGAAGCGACGCTGGTGGTCGGTGAGAACCTCGGCGCCGCGCTGCACCGGCGGGCCGCCGGCGAGCACGCTCATCGAAGGTGCCCTGTCGAGGCGAGCGCAGCGCCGGCGCGCTTCTCTGCGGTCAACGGGTGCGCTGGTGTCCGCAGCCGCCAGAGCGCCGCCCCGGCGACCAACCCCACGCAGGCGGTGGTCGTCGCCAGCATGACCAGGGAGAAGCTGTCGGTGCCGGTGCCGATGCCGTGCACGACCGCGAACGGCCACAGCGCGTAGCTGGCCCAGTGCACCAGCCGCCAGACGCGCACGCTCACCACGCCGCGCAACAGGCTGGTGGCGATGACCGCGAGCAGCAGCTCGAAAGCGATGGTGCCGAGGCCAAGCCAGAAGGTGCGGTAGTAGGAGCCGAAGGGCACCGCCACCGACGCGATGCCGAGGTGGGTGAAGGGGTCCACCGCCGCGGTGACGACGTGCAGCAGCAGGAACACCAGGGCCACCAGCGCCAGGTCGCGATGCAGCGCGGCGGTCATGAAGCGGGGCCAGCGGCCGCCCCCGGCGCGGGCGGCGGTCAGCAGGCCGAGCGCGGTCACGATGCTCAGCAGCACCAACGAGACGGCGCCGGACGCACGCGTGGTGTACCAGAGCAGGATGTCGTTCACCCTGACAACCTTGCGGCCGCTTCCTGAGGATCTCCTGTGCGCCCGCTCAGGAATCCCGGGTGATCCGAGGGCTGTGCGCTACCCCAGCCGGTAGCGGCGCTGGCCGTCCTCCCCCACCCGGGTGGTGGCACCCGCTCGTTCGGCGAGGAAGCGGACAGCCCGCCCTCCCACCGGGGCCGTGGACCCGACCACGGCCGCCTGCACGCGGGCGCGGGTGATCTCCGCCGCGATCTCTGACGCCGTGGCCTCGCCGAGCTTGACCAGCACCGCCCTCACCACATCCGCGGTGACGTCGGTGGGGGTTGCCCGCCCCTTCGGGGCACGGCCGCGGCGGCGGCGATGGCCGGGAGGCTTGGCCTTGGCGACCAGCACGGGTCGGCCGCGGAGGATGCGATGACCATCCGCGGCTGCGGCGGCAGCTCCGTCGAGCATCGCCACGGCCTCACGCATCTCGAGGCGGAGGGCCACGTTGTCCTCACGGAGCCGAGCGACCTCCTCGACCAGGGTCTCGATACGGCTGGCCAGGCGCTGAGCCGCAGTCACCAGGGGCGACGTCCGTTCCCCCGTGTTGGTGGCACCATCGGTCAGGACCATGCGCCGCTCCTCTGGCGACGACACCTGACGAGGCGCCTGTCGCATTGCACTGAGTCTGCGGGCTATTGTGCGCTTCTCAGGCGAGGGCCCGTTTCCCGAGTGCGCTGTTGTATGCAGTTGTGAGGGCGCTGCGTGCCGGATCCGGCTGTGCCGAGCCCGTCAGGCGGCGCCGGCTCCGCTGCTACCATCGCTGCCGGGGCCATAGCTCAGTTGGGAGAGCACTTGCATGGCATGCAAGGGGTCGGGGGTTCGAGTCCCCCTGGCTCCACCATCTGCTCGTCAGTTTGACTGTCGTCGCCCGACTGAGTTGGGCGTAACGATGCGACCCGCAGCTTGCCTCTCCGGTTTTCGGGCCTACCCTCTATCGCCGAGCGTGCCCGCGCCGTCTTTGAAACCCCGGTGGCTCCCGGGACCCTGGGCGGTGCGGGCCGCGGCTCTGGGGCGGATGTTGTTCCGTAGCGGACAGACGAAGCTCAGAGCGGCGAGCAGGATGTTCTGCGGCATGAGCAAATTGCGGGCGCGAGCGTGGTCCGCCTCGGTCCGTTGTGCTTCGTGCGCGTCCACGCTGCTGCCGATGACCTACTCCTCACCACCACCCGATGACGCCGTTGACGACCGTCCTCACCTGAAGTGCCCCGGCTGCGGTCTGCGCTACCGCTGGGACGCCAATGGACGATGGAGAGCGATCGTCGTCCCGTGAGG
>DATBEL010000101.1:0-2649 GCA_036276135.1 Candidatus Dormiibacterota bacterium | reverse complement strand
CATCGCCTGTGTCGCCCCCACCTCCAACCGCAACCTCCTCGACTTCATCAGTGAGACGGTCGACCCCAGGGGCTGCGCCCACATCGCCTACGCGGACGACAACACCGTGAACAAGCTGCGCGCCGCCAACCAGACGTCGGGGAGATGCGTCATCGGCAACCACCACGCCGGGAGCACCACCATCGGGGTGGCCACCACCGGGCTGCTCCTCCCCGCGGGTGTGGCGGCTGCGTGGGTGGGTCGGCGGCTGCGCGTGCGCGGAAGGAGGGCGAGCTGAGCATCAGCACCGCCAGCCCAGATTCGCCTGACACAACCTCTGTACGCACAGCGTATATTCCGGCTTGGCGGGATGTTGATGGAGAGCACGAGGGAACCCGACATGAAACGTGGTAGGACAGTGACACGCGCCGTCACCGCGATCGCTGCCGGGGCGGCAGTACTCATCGGAGTCGCGGGTACAGCGCCCGCGGCACCGAAGGCCGTGGCCAGCGGGCAGTCGGCCGTCAGGCCGACCATCAGCGACTGGCAATTCGTCAGCGCCGGCACGGCGCCGCCGTCACAGGCCGCCTGCAACGCGATCACCCCGCTCGCTCGGCGCTGCTTCGACCCGGTCGCGATGGCCAACTCGTACGACTACGCGGGGCTGACGAACAGGGGCGCGGGAAAGACGATCGCGCTCGTCGATTCGTTCGGCTCTTCGACGATCGCCTCCGACCTCAACAACTTCGACACGCAGTTCAGCCTGCAACACATGTGCGGCGAGACCGGCGTCACCTGCAGCAGCGGCATGCCCACATTCAGCATCCTCAACGTTCAGGGATCGCCGCCTCCGAACCCGCCGCCGGCGAGCAATGGCACTGGCCAGGAGAACCACAGCGCTTGGGCGCTCGAGGTCTCGCTTGACGTCGAGTGGGCGCACGCCACAGCCCCGATGGCGAACGTCCTGCTGGTCACGACCCCGACCGCGGAGACCCTCGGCGTCCAGGGACTTGTGCAGATGATGAACGCCGAGCAGTACGTCGTCGACCATCACCTCGCCGACGTGATCTCGCAGAGCTTCGCCGCCGGTGAAGCGTCGTTCAGCAGCTTCGTGTCGCTGCAGAACCTGCGCCACGCCTTCATCAGCGCGCAGGCGAACCACGTCACCGTCTTCGGGTCGAGTGGGGACGGGGGAACGACGAACGGCGTCAAGGAGCCCGTCAAGAATGCGGCAGTGATCCCCTATCCGAGCGTGGTGTGGCCGGCGTCTGATCCGCTGGTCACCGGCGTGGGCGGCACGAATCTCTGCACCAACGCAGTCACCGGCACCAGCATCGACACCGTGTCGCCGCCATTGGCCTGCCAGTCAGCCCGCAACCCCACGGGTGACCGCGAGACCGCCTGGGTCGACGCAGGTGGGGGCTATAGCATCTACTTCCCGCGTCCGGCCTTCCAGGACACGCTACCTCCGGGGAGCAGCTACGTTGGATCGTCGGTCGGGGCACCGGGACCGAACTCCAACATGCGCGGCGTCCCGGACATCGCCTACCAGGCGAGCCAGCGCACCGGCGTGCTCGTCTACATGACCGAGGCTTCGACCAAGGGCGGCAGCGCCGGGTGCACCGCCACCGTTCCCTGCAGCCCCGGCTGGTACGTGGTGGGTGGCACGAGCTCGAGCTCGCCACAGTGGGCCGGCCTGATCGCCATCGCAGATCAGGTGGCAGGACGGGACCTCGGCTACATCAACCCCTCGCTGTATGCGGTCGCGAACAATCCCAGCGAGTATGCAAATGACTTCTACGACGTCACCCACGGCAACAACCAGACCAGCAGCATTCCCGGCTACTCCGCGTCAGCCGGGTGGGATGCCGTCACCGGGTTGGGCACGCCCGACGCAGCCCATCTCATCCCCGACCTGATCACCGCGACGCCCTGACCATCAGCACTGCCTGAAGCATTGGAGGCTGGCGGGTTGAACCCGCCGGCCCCGCGGCAGGGTGGAGGTGGAGGCCGCCGGTTCCGGCTGCGCGTGGAAAGGGGTGGTACGCCCGGAGGGACTTGAACCCCCGCACCCGGCTCCGGAGGCCGGCGCTCTATCCAACTGAGCTACGGGCGCCCGCGGATCGAGGCACGAGTATACGGCTGCCACCGCGCCACCCCCGCCGGGCCGGTCACCACCATTCGAAGGGGCGGCCATCCCAGGGGTCGAGGAGCGGATAGACAGGAGCCTCCGCGAGCTGATCGAGGCGCGCCTCGAACGCGGTCACCTCGTCGCCGTCGAGGAGGCGGCCGAGGTGGTCGCGGAGCGCGGCGCGCCGCTCTGCGTCCGCGGCCAGCGAGCGCACCCGCGCGGCCGCCGCGTCGGGCAGCGGCTCACCGCCGAGCTCGATGAGCGCGGTGCGCTGGCGGGGGTAGGGGAGGAAGCTGAGCGCGTTGTCGATGCCGTGCAGCCGGCCGTCGTCGCCGAGCAGCAGGTGGGCTCGCTTGCGGTCGGCATTGTTGATGAGCACGTCGAGGGCGGCGAGGCTGCGGAGCTGCTCCTCGAGAACGTCGCGCCGCACCACCGCCTCGTCGGTGGCACCGTGCACGAAGAGCTGCACCGAGCCGGCTCCGTGGGGGCCGTCGCGCAGGGTGGTGGGAGGCACCATCCGATCGTCGACCGCGGCGCTC
>DATBEL010000100.1:0-38428 GCA_036276135.1 Candidatus Dormiibacterota bacterium | reverse complement strand
TGATCTTGGCACAGGCTCTGTCGATCTCGGAGGGGTGCTGCGCGGACGTCCGCATGCGCCGTGACGTGACGCGGGTCACGGTGTGGAGCCAGGGGGACTCGAACCCCCGACCCCTTGCATGCCATGCATAAGGTCTCCCAGCTGAACGAAGTCTCGTAGGTCTTGAATTGCAGAGGAGCGTATTGCCACCGAGTCGCGGTATTGGAGAGCGCTTGCACGAAGCGCCTCAATGATGCCGAAATCCTGCTCATCAGGGGCTACTTTTCGTCGGCTCGCACGGGCACCCTCGCGCACTTCGGGGTCGTCCGGCCCAGGAGCGGAGCGACTTGTCCGGCCCCCCTTAAATCGGTCCATTTGCCATGTCAGAGCGGTGGAAAATGTCAGGACCGATGGAGGTGAGTAGTGCCAGTCAAGAAACACAGCGTGGAGCAGATCATCGCCAAGCTGCGCGAGATCGAGAAGCTCACCGGCCAGGGCATGCCTATCCCGCTGGCTGCCAAGAAGGTCGGGGTGACGGATCAGACCTTCTACCGATGGCGGAACCGGTACGGGGCGCTCAAGGAGGACGAGGCGAAGCGACTGCAGTTGCTGGAGCAGGAGAACGGTCGGCTGAAGCGGATCGTCGCAGAGCAGGCGCTGGACATCTCTATGTTGAAGGATCTGCAGCGGGGAAAATTCTGAGCCCGGCGCGACGGAAGGCCGCAGTGTCGTACTTGGTGAGGCGGCACAAGGTTTCCGAGCGTCGGGCGTGCAGATTGGTGGGCCAGAATCGATCGACACAGCGCTACTCAGCGATCGTTCCGGAGGAAGAGGCGAAGCTCCTCCGGGCAATGACTCGACACGCCATCGCCCACCCGCGATGGGGGTACAGAACGATCTGCCGACTCCTTTGCAACGAGGGGTGGCTCGTGAATCCCAAGCGGATCGAGCGCCTCTGGAGGCTTGAGGGGCACCGCTTGCCGCCGTCACGTCGTCACGCTTCGGGCAAGCGAGCCCAGGGAACGGGGGCAAACTCCTCGCGGAACCGGCCGGCGCTGGCGGCGAATCACATTTGGTCGTACGACTTTGTCAGTGCCCGGATCCATCGTGGCGGGCCCATCCGCATCCTCAACGTGGTCGACGAGTTCACCAGGGTGTCGCTGGGAAGCCATGTGTCGCGCTCTATCGGTGCCCAGGCCGTCGTCGACCATCTCACGACCCTGTTCGAGCGCCACGGGAAGCCATCAGCGATCCGGTCGGACAGTGGCAGGGAGTTCATCGCCGGCACCGTGGTCGACTGGCTCGCCGAGAGAGGTTGAATACAAATTAGGCTGGTGCCGGGAGAGGGAGTCGAACCCTCACGGAGTTGCCTCCGGCGGTTTTTGAGACCGCTGCGTCTACCGTTCCGCCACCCCGGCGATGACCGGTGCAACTCTGCCACAGTCATCCGGCGGGGCTGGACCTCTCCCGGGTGACAGACAACCTGGGCGTCTGAGTATCATATTGCCCTCCAACGACGCGCTCATGAAGTGGGGGGCAGAGATCCTTGCATGCCGGGTGACCGCGCCAGCCCCCGCACCGGCGGGCGTCTGCGCGCGGCCCACCCCGGAAGGTTCGCGTTCTTCGCGTTCACGGGGCTCACCCTCGCCGGTTGCGGGGCCGGCGGGGTGAGCCCCACCCCGAGCACCGGCCCGGCTGTCTCCGCTCCTCCGTCGGCCGGCGCCGACGCGCACCTGCTCACCGTCCTGGAGCAGGCCTGGGCGGGATACAAGCATGGATTCATCGACCCCGGCGGCCGGGTCGGCGATCCCACCCGCGGTGGCATCACCACCTCCGAGGGCCAGAGCTACGCGCTTCTCCGTGCCGTATGGATGGACGACCGCCCCGCGTTCGACGCGGTCTGGGGCTGGACCCGGGCCAACCTCCAGGTTCGCGGTGACGGCCTCTTCGCCGCGCAGTGGGGTGGTGGCGCCGTCCAGGACCACAACAGCGCCAGCGACGCGGACTCGGACATCGCCCTGGCCCTTCTCTTCGCCGCCCATCGCTTTGCCGCCCCGGCGTACCACGACGAGGCGCTCGCCGTTCTGGCGGGGATGTGGCAGCACGACGTGGTGTCCATCGCCGGCATGAACGTGCTCGCCGCGGGTAACTGGGCGGCGACGCAGCAGAGCCCCGGCCCGGTCGTCAACCCCTCGTACTTCGCGCCCTACGCGTACCGGGTCTTCGCCCGCGAGGACACCGCCCACCACTGGATGAGCCTGGTCGACAGCTCCTACACAGTGCTCGACCGCTGCACATCGGCGACGCTCGACGGTCGGGCCGGCGCCGGCCTGCCGCCCAACTGGTGCGCGATCGCGCGCGGCAGCGGGCGGATCGTGTCGTTCCCCCAGATCTCCGGCGCCGACGACTACGGCTACGACGCCTTCCGGGTGATGTGGCGGGTTGCGCTCGACGCGCTGTGGAACCACGAGCAGCGGGCCCGCGACTACCTCGGCCGCCACGACTTCCTGCGCACCCGCTGGGCCGCCGCACACCGCCTTGACGCCGTGTACGGTCACGACGGAACGGTGGTCAGCGGCTACGAGGACCCCACCATCTACGGTGGTGACATCGGCAACTTCCTGGTGGCCGATCCGCACGGCGCGGCGCAGATCGAGCAACTGCTGCTGACCAGCTACCACCCCGGCGGCACCGCCTTCTTCGGTGACAGCAGGAACTACTTCGAGCAGAACTGGGTGTGGTTCGGGCTCGCGCTGGCGGGCGGAGCCCTGCCCGACCTGGCTGGAGGATGACCGTTGATCTTTGAGAGCGTCATCTTCTTCGCCCTGCTGCTGGTGGCGACCATGGCCACCGCGCTGCTGCCGCGCACCATCAACGCGCGCTTCTGGGTCACCGTGCCGCTCTGCGCGCTGGCGCTGGCGGTCACCGCCGGGATCTTCCTGTTCACGCAAAACGACGGTCCCGGGATGACCGTGCTGGTCATCACCGCCATCGTCCTGGTGCTGCTGATGCGCGCGGCGCAACCGCGCTGGAGCTTCCTCGGCGCCCAGCTCTTCGTGTCGGTGACGGTGGCGTCGCTCGCCTACCTGGTGTACGCCGCTCTGCAGACATTCCTGGCCGGCCTCTCGGTGGTGGCGGTGATCGCCTCGGTCCTCCTGCTCATCGTCGAGGTGTTCGCGCTGCTGCTCTCCATCTCGTTCACCTTCGAGATCTGCGATGTCTTGGGCCGGCGCGAGCCCGCCCGCGTGGTCCCGCCTCTGACGCGGACACCATGGGTGGCGCTGCAGGTGCCGTCGTACAACGAGCCGCTGGAGGTGGTTCGTCCGACGCTGGAGTCCCTGGCCAGGGTGGACTACCCCAACCTGATCATCCAGGTGGTCGACAACAACACCACCGATCCGGCGGTATGGCAGCCGCTCGAGCAGCTCTGCAAGGAGCTCGGTGAGCGCTTCACCTTCGTGCACCTCGAGGACTGGCCCGGCTTCAAGGCCGGCGCCCTCAACGAGACCACCAAGTACCTCCCTGAGGAGGTGGAGATCCTCGGCATCGTCGACGCCGACTATCGCGTGCATCCCAACTGGCTGAAGGACACGATCGGCCATTTCGACGACCCCTCGGTGGGCTTCGTGCAGACCTCGCAGCACTACCGCGAATGGCAGGACAACAAGTACCTGCGCGGGCTCTTCTATAGCTTCCGCTACTTCTTCGACGTCACCATGCCGGCGCGCAACCACCGCAACGCGATCATCTTCTGCGGCACCATGGGGCTGCTGCGGCGCTCCGCGTTCAACGAGATCGGCGGCTGGAACCAGGAGTGCATCACCGAGGACGCGGAGGCCTCGCTGCGCATCCTCGGCCACGGCTACCGCGGCGTCTACGACCGCTGGGCGTACGGCGAGGGCCTGATGCCGCTGGACTTCGACGGCCTCAAGAAGCAGCGCTTCCGCTGGGCACTCGGCGGTGTCCAGATCCTCAAGTTCCACTGGCGCGAGATGCTCCCTCTGGCCTCGCACCGGCTCCGCCTCACTCTCGCCCAGCGCATCCATTACCTGCTCGGCAGCGTGCAGTGGTTCGCCGAGGTGCTCACCGCCATCTTCACCATCCTCCTGCTGGCCACCGCCCTGGCCACCTCCCTGCACGAGCGTCTGCCGGTGCGCCAGCTCACCGGCGCGGTGCTGGCCGTTCCCCTGGCGTTCGCGGCCACCGGCGTGCTCCGCGCCATGTGGGCGATGCGGCGCGCCTGCAACAGCAGCTCCAGCGACTCGTTCACCGCCCTGCGCGTCTGGTTCGCACTCTCCTGGGTGGTGACGCTCGCCTGCGTGCGCGGGCTGGTGCAGAAGAAGGCGGAGTTCCTGCGCACCCCCAAGAGCAAGGAGGGCGGATCCCTGCTCGCCGCGCTGCGCGCCTCCCGCGCTGAGACGCTGCTGACCATCGCCGCCACTTTCGGCGGCCTGTTCATGCTGGTCCGCTCCCCGAGCTTCGCCACCGCGGTGCTTGGGCTGCTGCTGTTCTTCGAGGCGTTCGTGTACTCCAACGCACCGTGGGCGAGCATGGCCGCCGAGGGCATCATCCTCACCCCCGAGCGCCGCGCCTACGCTCGCTCGCCGCAGAACACCGGCGACCGCCCCTCGCGTCGAGGTCGCGAGCTGGTTCCGCTCGGCCTGACCGCGCTGGCGGTCACGGCCGCGATCGCCGCGCTGGTGGCCTCGTCGCCGAGCGATCGCGCCCCCTTCTCGGGCCCGCAGCAGGACCTTCCCCGGATCGGCAGCGTCGCCCCCAAGGTCGGCGCGCTGCCCACGCCCACGCCCAGCGCCGCCCCGTCGGCGACAGCAGCCCCCACCGCGACGCCGACGTCGGCTCCCACACCCACTGCGCAGTCGACGCCGACGCCACAATCCACCCCGATAGCGGGCGCCTCGCCGTCACCCACATGAGCGCGACTGGAGACACGGCCAATGCCTGACATCAGTGAGGTCGAGGTCAGCGCCGTCGACCCGCAGCGCCTCGCCGCGGTCCTCAGCGACGAGCAGATGGCGGCTCTGCAGGCGGCCATCGGCGAGGCGCGCCGGGTCTTCGAGGGACGCACCATCTGGAACATCAACTCCACCGCCAAGGGCGGCGGGGTGGCGGAGATGCTTGCCGCGCTGCTGCCCTACGCGCGCGGGGCCGGGATCGACACCCGCTGGCTGGTGATCGGCGGCGACGACGAGTTCTTCCTCATCACCAAGCGCATCCACAACCGCCTCCACGGCGCTCCCGGTGATGGTGAGGAGTTGGACGACGACGATCGCCGTCATTACGAGGAGGTCCTCGCCGCCCAGGCGGGCGAGTTGAACCTGCAGTTCCGCCCGGGCGACATCGTCATCCTCCACGACCCCCAGACGGCGGGGCTGATCCCCGCCCTGGTCGACGCCGGGTACCCCGTGATCTGGCGCTGCCACGTGGGCATGGACACCCCCAACGACGACGCGCGCCGCGCCTGGAACTTCCTGCTGCCGTACGTGCGCCGGGCGTCGCGCTGCGTCTTCTCGCGCCGCGCCTTCGCCTGGGAGGGCCTCGACGCGGACCGCATCGCGGTGGTGGCACCGTCGATCGATCCGTTCACGCCCAAGAACTACGAGATGGATGGCGAGTCGGTGCACGCCATCCTCTCGGCCGCCGGGATCGTCGACGACGGTGGTCGCCGGGCGGCCACCTACACCCGGGTCGACGGCAGCCCCGGACGCATCCAGCGCCGCGCCACCGTCACCGAGGCCTCGCGCATCGGCGCCGAGACCCCGCTGGCGGTACAGGTGTCGCGATGGGACCGGCTCAAGGACCCGCTCGGGGTTCTCCAGGGATTCGCCGGCGGGGTGGTGGGACGGTGCGACGCCCACCTCGTGCTCGCCGGGCCCAGCGTCGACGAGGTGGCGGACGACCCCGAGGGGGCCGAGGCCTACCGGGAGGTGAAGCGCGCCTGGGAGGCCCTCGCCGAGGCGGCCCAGGGCAGGTGCCACCTCGTCTGCCTGCCCATGGACGACGAGGAGGAGAATGCCGCCATGGTCAACGCCCTCCAGCGCCGCGCCGACGTGATCGTGCAGAAGAGCCTGGCGGAGGGGTTCGGTCTCACCGTCGCGGAGGCGATGTGGAAGGCGCGCCCGGTGGTGGCCAGCCGCATCGGCGGCATCCAGGACCAGGTCGAGGACGGCGTCAGCGGCATCCTCCTCGACGATCCCCGCGATCTCACCGAGTTCGCCGGAGCGGTCTGCCGGCTTCTCGAGGATCCCGAGCTGGCGCGGTCCATGGGGGAGCACGCCCGGGCGCGGGTGAGGAGCAACTTCCTGGGCTCGCGCCACCTCGCCCAGTACGTGGGCATCTGCGCCGAGCTGGTCTGATCGCGGCGCCCACCCCGGGGGCGGGCGGCTCAGCTCTGGGAGAGGGGGTTCTCGCCGCCGAGGTCGGGAAGATTGAGCTCGTTGACCCAATCGCGAATCTTGGCGAGGCGCTCGGTCGTCTCCTCGTCGGTCTCGCCCAGCTCCCCCTCGTGGTCGAGCTCCGGGAGCACCCCGGCGCGGTCGAGCACGTCGGTGGCCACGAAGATGCCCGCGCCCACACGCACCGCCACAGCGATGGCGTCGGAGGGACGGGAGTCGATCTCCATCTGGCGGCCGTCGACGTGGGCGAGGATGCGCGCGTAGAACACCTCGTTGGCCAGGGACGTGACCACGATGCGGTCGACGTTGATGTCGACGGCGCCGAGGATGTTGGCCAGGAGGTCGTGGGTGATGGGCCGTTCCGGGGTCATCCCGGTGATCTTCAGAGCGATGGCGTTGGCCTCGTTGATGCCAATCCAGATGGGCAGGTACCGCTCCGCGGTCTTCTCCTTGAGGATGACCACGTGCTGGCCGGTGGGCATGTGGACACGGATGCTGTCGACGGTCATCTCGATGAGCTCAACCATGCTTCGATGATAGGTCGCGATGCGCTGCCGCAACCGCGCCCCGGTCACTCCGAGACGCTGGCGCCCTGCCCCGGGGTCTCCTCGACGAGCAGCCGCAAGCGCTGATCGGTGGCCCCGAGGCGCTCCCGCACGGCGAGGAGCAGATGGGCCGCCAGGCACTCGCAGGTGGTGTTGACCACGGGCAGGAGCACCACGTCGTCGCGGGGGATGAGAAAGCGCCGCGACCCCTCGGTGAGCACCACCTCCGCGTCGGTCTCCTCGACCCGGACGCGGGGCGACCGCGTCGGCACCAGCATGTGCTCGTCGAGCCCGGCGCAGAGCTCTCGGAGCGCCGCCTTGAGCACCGAGAAATCGAGCACGGTGCCCTCCTCGCCGACCTCGCCCCTGACCCAGAGGCGGACCAGGTAGTTGTGCCCATGGAGCCGTTCGCTGCGGCCCTGGTGGATCGAGAAATGAGCTGCGCTGAAGCCGATGTCGCCGCGGCTGAGCTCGAGACTGGCCTCGTCCATGGCTGCGTACCATAGCCTGACGTGGAACGCGACACCCTCCTGCTCATCGACGGCCACTCCCTGGTGTACCGCGCGTTCTTCGCCATGCCCGCACTGACCAACAGTCGCGGCGAGGTCACCAACGCCGCCTACGGTTTCACCTCGATGCTGCTCAAGGCGCTCGGCGACCACCGCCCCACCCACGCGGTGGCCGCGTTCGACCCCCCGGGACGCACCTTCCGGCACGACCAGGACTCCACCTACAAGGCGGGGCGCAAGCCCACCCCCGACGACCTCATCCCCCAGTTCCCCTGGTGCCGGGAGGTGGTCGAGGCGCTGGGCATCCCCATCATCGAGGTGCCCACGTTCGAGGCCGACGACGTCATCGGCACCCTCAGCGTGCAGGGTGAGCGCGCCGGGCTCGACGTGATCATCGTCACCGGGGACCTCGACGCGCTCCAGCTGGTCACCGACCACGTGCGAGTTTTTGCCAATCGCCGCGGTATCTCGGACACCATCGTCTACGACGTCGACCGCGTCTTCGAGCGCTACGGGTTCGCCCCCCCGCTGGTGGTCGATTTCAAGGCACTGCGCGGGGACATCTCGGACAACATCCCGGGCGTGCCGGGCATCGGTGACAAGACGGCGATGAGCCTGGTGCAGGAGCACGGCACGCTGGAGGCGATCCTCGACGCGGTGCCCGCCATGAAGGAGGGCAAGGTCAAGCGGCTGCTCACCGAGCACGCCGACCAGGCCCGGCTCAGCAAGCAGCTGGCCACCATCCAGCTCGACATGGACATCGCGCTCGACATCGAGGGCTCCCGGCTCGGCCCCCACGACGACGAGGCGATTCGCAGGGTCTTCGACCGTCTCGAGTTCCGCTCGCTGCTCCCCCGCATCCCCACCTACACACCGGGCACGGCCTCGGCGCCGCCGGTGGCGGTCGGCATCACCGGCCAGGGCGCGCTCAACCTCGACGCCGTCCCCGCCGCGGTCGACGTGGTCGTCGTCGACTCGGCGGCGGGGGCGGAGGACATGGCGGTGCGCCTGCGCGAGCGCGGCGACATCGTGCTGCGCAGCGTCATCGACGGCAGCGCGCGCCGCGGCGGGGTCGTGGGGGTGGCGCTGGCGTCGCTGGACAGCCCCGATCCCGCCTACTACGTTCCCCTCGATCACCAGGATGGCAACGCCCCTGACGCCGCCTTGGCGGTGCTCACCGCGCTGCTCCGCGACGCCTCCATCGCCAAGCACGGCTACGACCTCAAGCAGGAGCTGCTCGTCTGGAGCGCGCGCGCCGTCGAGGTCGCGGGGATCGGCTTCGACTGCATGCTCGCCGCCTACCTGTGCGTCACCACCCGCACCCGGGTGCCCTCGCTGACGGTGCTGGGGCACGACCTCTGCGGGCTCGCCGAGCAACCCGAGGAGGCGCTGCTCGGCAGCGGGCGGGCCCGGCGCAGTGTCGCCGAGGTGCCGGTGGAGGAGGCGGCGAGCTACTACGGCAACTGGGTGGCCATGGTCGCGCCGGTGCGGACCGCCCTCCAGGCGCAGCTCGCCGAGGGCAGCCTGGAGCCGCTCTACGACACCGTGGAGATGCCGCTGGTGCCCATCCTGGCGGCCATGGAGCGGGTCGGCATCCGCGTCGACTGCGACGAGCTCGGCCGTCTCTCGGCGCAGCTGCACGAGCGCATCGGCGAGCTGGAGGCGATCGTCGCCGACACCGCCGGCTACACCTTCAATCCCGGCTCCACCCAGCAGCTGGCCACGTTCCTGTACGACAACCTCGGCCTGGCCAGCGGCCGGCGCACCAAGACGGGGCGCAGCACCGACGCCGACAGCCTGGAGTCGCTGCGTGGCGAGCACCCCGTCGTCGACGTGATCCTGGAGTGGCGCCAGCTCACCAAGCTGAAGAGCACGTATGTCGACGCCCTGCCGTTGTTGTGTGCGGCCGACGGGCGGGTGCACACCTCCTTCAACCAGGCGGTGGCGACCACCGGGCGGCTCAGCTCCGCGGATCCCAACCTCCAGAACGTGCCCGTGCGCACCGCCTGGGGGCAGCGCATCCGCCACGCCTTCGTCGCCGATCCCGGACAGCAGCTGGTCAGCGCCGACTACTCGCAGATCGAGCTCCGCGTGCTCGCCCATGTCAGCGGCGAGCCCGAGCTGATCGCCGCCTTCGATCGCGGCGAGGACATCCATCGGCGCACCGCCGCCGAGGTGTACGACGTCGCTCCGCAAGCGGTGACACCGGACCAGCGGCGCATCGCCAAGGTGGTCAACTTCGGCGTGGTCTACGGGCTCTCCGACTTCGGCCTGGCGCGCGACACCGGCATGGACCAGGAGACGGCCCGGCTGTTCATCGAGAAGTACTTCGACAGCTTCCCGGCGGTGACGCGCTACCTGGAGCGCACCCGCATGCACGCGCGCGAGTGGGGATGGGTGGAGACGTTGATGGGCCGGCGCCGTCATCTTCCCGACATCCGTGCCGCCAACCGTCAGCTGCGCGGCGCCGCCGAGCGCATGGCGGTCAACATGCCCATCCAGGGAGCGGCCGCGGACATCATGAAGCTGGCCATGATCCGCTGCGACATCGCCCTGCGCGACGCCGGGGTGCGCTCGCGCCTGCTCCTCCAGGTGCACGACGAGCTCGTCCTGGAGTGCCCCGACGACGAGGTGGAACGCGCCGTGGAGCTGGTTCGCGAGGCCATGGGCGGCGCCGCCGAGCTGGTGGTGCCGCTGGTCGTCGACGTCAAGGTGGGCCTCAACTGGCAGGAGATGACACCGGTCCGCGAGACGGCGAGTGCCGGAGCTTCCTGAGGTCGAGACGGTGGCGCGCGACCTGCGCGCCGCGGTGGTGGGGCGGCGGGTGATGTCGGTGCAGCTCGGCCATCCCCAGGTGCTGCGCTTCCCTGTGCCCGAGGTCTTCGCCGCGGTGCTGCCGGGACAGAGCGTCGAGGCCGTCAGCCGCCGCGGCAAGTTCATCATCTGCGCGCTCCAGGGTGGCGAGGATCTCGTCTTCCACCTCGGCATGACCGGGCACGTGCTGGTCTGCGACGCGGCCGCGGAGCCGGCCCGGCACACCCACCTGCGCGCGCTCCTCGACGACGGCCGCGAGCTGCGCTACGACGACGCCCGCCGCTTCGGTCGCATCCTGCTCGGACCACGAGCCACGCTCGAGGACAGCCGCGTGCTCCCGGTGCTCGGCGTGGAGCCGCTCTCCGACGAGTTCACCGGCGCGCGGCTCGACCTGGTGCTGCGCTCCACCACCCGCACCGTCAAGGCTGCTCTCCTCGACCAGCGCGGTGTCGCCGGGCTGGGCAACATCTACGTCGACGAGGCGTGCCATCTCGCCGGGGTGCGTCCCCAGCGCCGCTGCCACACCCTCACCCGCGCCCAGCGCGCCGCGCTGCACGCGGCCATCCCTGCGGTGCTGGTGTCGGCGATCGGCAACCGGGGCAGCAGCATCGACGACTACCGCGACCTCTGGAACGCCAAGGGGAGCAACCAGGAGCGACTCCAGGTCTACGGACGCGGTGGCCGGCCCTGCCTCCGCTGCGGCGCCATCCTCGAGCGGGCGACCGTGGCGGGGCGCACCACGGTGTGGTGTCCCGCCTGCCAGCGATGACCCGCGTCACCATCGTCAGCTACGACGGCGAGCCGCCGCTGGGCGGCCAGGGTGTCGAGGTGCGCGGCATGCGCTCCGCGCTGCGCGCGCGCGGCCACGCGGTCAGCACGCTGGCGGGACGCGGCAACGGCGCGGAGACGTATCCGCGGCTGAGCGGGCGCCAGCCTCTCGATTTCTCCGTGCACCTCAACCGCCATCCGGCGCTGCTCCAGCGCGACTCCCCCGATGTCGTCCACGCCATGGGCGGCCCCGGTGGTGTCCTGCTGCTGCGCCGCCTCGGGACGCCCGTGGTGTACACCGCCAACCACACCTACCGCATGGCCCACGGGCGCGGCTCCGCGCGCCGGCTGCTCTCCCCGCTGGAGGCACGCGCCTACCGGCGGGCGGCCATGGTCCTGGCCATCTCCAGCGCGACCGCCGCGGCGGTGCGCGAGCTCGGCGTTGCCGCGGCACGAGTGGAGGTGCTGCCCCCGGGCGTCGACGTGCCCGCCGACGCCGCCCCGCTCCGCGAGTCGCCTCGCCTGCTCTTCGCGGGGCGGTGGGAGCCGGAGAAGGGGGTGCTCGACGCCGTCGCCGTGATGCGCGAGGTGGTGGCACAGCGCGCCGGGACCAGCGCGGTGGTTCTCGGCGCCGGCAGCCTCGCGGCCGAAGTGCGGCGGGCGGCGGCGGAGACGCCGGCCATCGAGGTGGCGGGCCGGGTCAGCGACGAGCGGCTGGCGGCCGAGTACGGGCGGGCGTCGATCGTGGTCATGCCCTCCCGGTACGAGGGCCTGGGGCTGGTGGCGCTCGAGGCCCAGGCGCGCGGAGCGGTGGCGGTGGGCTACGACGTCGACGGCCTCCGCGACGCCATCGCCTCCCCGGCGCTGCTGGTGGAGCCGGGCGATCGCCAGGCCCTGCTGCGCCTCTGCCTGGACCTTCTCGACGACCCGCGGCGCCGCGCGGAGGCGGCCGCCTCGGGCCTGGAGCGGGTGCGCGCTCGGCACTCCTGGGACGCGGTCGCGCGCCGTCTCGAGGAGGTGTACGACGCCATTCGCGGGGCCTGACGGGAGAGCTTGAAGTTCGCCGTGGGCGCGCCCACACTACCGGTCTCACGGTGGATCGAAGGAGGTCGGGACATGGCGATGGTGGGGACCAAGCTGACGCGGATGAGCATGGACGAGCCCGACGAGGTGCGCCCGTTCGAGGGCGACGCGGGCCACATCGACGTCGTCAACACGGAGATGGGCCCGATCGGCCGGGCCGTCTTCGAGCCGGGGTGGAGGTGGTCGGAGCACGTCAAGCCGATCGCCAAGACGGACAGCTGCCAGGCCGCCCACATGGGCTACGTCATCTCCGGGCAGATGGGCGTGGTCATGGATGACCAGACCCGCGAGGATTTCCGCGAGGGTGACCTGATGATCATCCCCCCGGGGCACGACGCCTGGACGATCGGCGACGAGGCCTGCGTGGTCATCGACTGGACGGGCGTCGGCGACTACGCCAAGCCCACCTAGCACAGCGCCGGAGCGGCGCCGCGGCAGGGGCGGACACGTGCGGGCCGGCCGGTAGACTGAGCCCGTGCCCGCCCTGGAGATCGTCTCGTCGTTCGAGCCCGCCGGCGACCAGCCGGAGGCGATCGCGTCGCTGCATCGCGGCGTCGAGGAGGGACTGCGCGAGCAGACCCTGATGGGCGTCACCGGGTCGGGCAAGACCTTCACCGTGGCGCACCTCGCCGAGCGCCTGCAGCGACCCATGCTGGTGCTCTCCCCGAACAAGACGCTCGCCGCCCAGCTCTGGGCGGAGTTCCGCGAGTTCTTCCCCAACAACGCCGTCGAGTACTTCGTCTCCTACTACGACTTCTACCAGCCCGAGGCGTACATCCCGCGCACCGACACGTACATCGAGAAGGACTCGTCGCGCAACGACGAGATCGACCGCCTCCGCAACAGCGCCACCCGGGCGCTGCTGACCCGGCGCGACGTCATCGTGGTGGCCTCGATCTCCTGCATCTACGGCATCGGCTCGCCGGAGAACTACCTCGGCGAGTCGCTCAAGGTGGAGCGTGGCTCGACGTGGCGGCGCGACATCCTGCTGCGCAAGCTCGCCGACCTGCAGTATTCGCGCAACGACATGGACTTCGGGCGCTCGCGGTTCCGGGTGCGCGGTGATGTGCTCGACGTGCAGCCCGCCTACGAGGAGGTGGCCACGCGCATCGAGTTCTTCGGCGACGAGATCGAGTCCATCAAGGAGTTCGACCCCCTCACCGGGGAGATCCTCGCCCAGCGCGACGAGTTCACCGTCTTCCCAGCGTCCCACTACGTGACCCCGGCGGAGCAGATGAAGGGCGCCCTGGAGCGCATCCGTGAGGAGCTGGCCGAGCGCGTCGCCGAGCTGGAGTCTCGCGGGCGCCTGCTCGAGGCGCAGCGGCTGCTGCAGCGCACCAACTTCGACATGGAGATGATGCAGGAGACGGGCACGTGCGCCGGCATCGAGAACTACTCGCGCCATCTCAGCGGACGGGCGGAGGGGGAGAGGCCCTTCTGCCTGCTCGACTTCCTCCCCGAGGACACCATGGTGGTGGTCGACGAGTCCCACGTCGCCGTGCCCCAGATCGGGGGCATGTACGGGGGTGATCGCTCCCGCAAGATCCCCCTGGTGGAGTACGGCTTCCGGCTGCCCTCGGCGCTCGACAACCGGCCTCTGACGTTCGCGGAATGGGACTCGATGGTGGACCAGGTCATCTATGTCAGCGCCACCCCGGGCCCGTACGAGGAGGCGCACTCCAAGCGGTTCGTCGAGCAGATCATCCGGCCCACCGGCCTGGTCGATCCGACCGTCGAGGTGAAGCCGTCGGAGGGCCAGATCGACGACCTGCTCGCCCAGATCGCCCGCCGCGTGGAGGCCAAGGAGCGCTGCCTGATCACCACCCTCACCAAGAAGATGGCGGAGGACCTCACCGACTACCTGCGCGAGGCGGGGGTGCGGGTTCGCTACCTGCACAGCGACATCGACACGCTGGAGCGCGTCGAGATCATTCGTGACCTGCGCCTCGGGGTGTTCGACGTGCTCGTCGGCATCAACCTGCTTCGCGAGGGCCTCGACCTCCCCGAGGTGTCCTTCATCGGCATCCTCGACGCCGACAAGGAGGGGTTCCTGCGCGGCTACCGCTCGCTCATCCAGACCATCGGCCGGGCGGCCCGCAACATCAGCGGCCACGTGGTCATGTACGCGGATGCGCGCTCCGAGGCGATGGAGCACGCCATCGCCGAGACCGACCGGCGCCGCGCCGTCCAGACCGCCCACAACGAGGCCAACGGCATCACCCCGCTCTCGATCGTCAAGGCGGTGTACCAGATGGAGACGCACCGCGACGATCTCGCGGTGCACGCGGCCGATTTCCAGGAATCGGCGGGGCTGCCGCCCGACGAGCTGCTCCGGCTCGCCAAGGAGGTGGAGCGGGAGATGAAGCGCGCCGCCCGCGATCTCGAGTTCGAACGCGCGGCCGAGCTGCGCGACCGTCTCACCGGCCTGCGCCGGCGTATCGACGATCCCGAGGCGGAGGCGGCCGCGGCGGCGGCGGCGGACCGCCCCCGTCCCCAGCGGCGCTCGCGAGGGTACGCGCGCCGCCACTGACCGCCATCGATTTCGGGTGTGAGTCAGTAAACAGGCCGGCCGGGCTGTCTATTCTCGTGTGGACACCGCCCAGGAGACCGTCATGGTGCCAGCCACTCCGCGCGCCGCCGACGCGGAGGCGAGCTTCGACGCCCTGCTCAGCGTGGAGCGACGGCGGCTGTACGGCATCGCCTACTCGATCCTCCGCGATCACGCCGAGGCGGAGGACGCGCTCCAGGACGCGCTGCTCAAGGCCTGGAGGAGCTGGGGCAGCCTTCGCAAGGAGGAGGCTCGGACCACGTGGCTGGTGCGGATCTGCGTCAACCACTGCATCAACCGGCGCCGGGGGCTCAGCCTGCGCCGCTTCGCCATCGCCCCGCGGCGTGAGGATGCGGCGGCTGCCGACCCGCGCTTCGAGGGCCGCCTCGTCGACCTCGACCGCAGCTACCGGCGCCTCTCACCGCAGCAGCGGGCCGCGGTGTTCCTCCACTACCACCACGGCTACTCGATCGATGAGTGCGCCGACCTGATGACGTGCGGCGCCGGCTCGGTGCGCACCCACCTGGCGCGAGCGCTGACGTCGATGCGCAAGGAGATGACCCATGCCTGATGACGCGATGGCGTCCCCGCTCGACCTCGGCGACGATCTCCGGCGCTACTTCGCCATCACCACCGCGACCGAGCTGCCCCGGCGGGTGCGGGAGATGAGCGCCGCGACCCTCCGCCCCCGGCGCCGCTCGTACGGGCCGCTGCTGGGTGGTGGGGGAGCGGGGCTCGCCGTCGCGGCGGTGGTGGCGCTGGTCGTGGTGGGGCTCCACCACGGGGCCACCGGAGGTGCCGGCTCGATGGCCGCGTCCTCTGGGGCCGCGCTGGCCAACCCCCGGGTGAGCGTCGCCTACCCGGGCGTCGACACCTCCCGGCTGGCGCGGGCGGGCGTGGTTCTCCAGCCTCCCTCCGGCCACGGCACCGCGCGCCTCACCCCGGCCGAGGCGCAGGCGGCGGCGGTGGCGGCCTCGGCCGACGCGGGCGGGCCCGGCCCGGCGGTCCTCGCCTGGGCCCAGCTGGGAGCCGGCACACCGGCGAGCACGTGTCTCTGCTGGGTGGTCGAGGTGCACCTTGGCGACGGCACCGTCAACAGCCCGGCAGGCCCGGCGCCCACCCCTCCCATCCACAACGTGCTCGTGCTCGTGGACGCCACCACGGGCCGCATCGCCGACACCGTGGCCGTCCCCGGCCCCTAGGAGACCAGTCATGTCCACCCGTCAGCTCTTCGCCGCACTCGTCGCCATCGTCCTGCTCGCGGGCTGCGCGTCCGCGGCCACCAGCAACTCCGCCGGCACCGGCCAGGAGTCCGGGCCCGGCGCCCCCGCCGCCGCCAAAGGCGTCCTCGTCGCTCCGAAGGCGCCTGCTCCGCCGACGAGCACCCTGGCCACCACCATCGTCGTGGGCACCCCGCCGACCTCCGACATCGAGCGCTCGGTGACCGCCTCCTACACGGTGCCTCCGGGCAGCTTCCTGACCTCCTTCGAGGGCGTCACCGCGCGGGCGGTGGGGCTGGGCGGGTACGTGGTCACCTCCAGCACCGAACCGGACCGCGGCGGGCGCATGGTCAGCGGCTCGGTGACCCTCAAGATCCCGGCGGCGAAGATGGCCGATTTCCTCAACGGCATGCCCAGCGGCTTCACGGCGTCGTCGATCAACTTCTCCTCGATCGACCACACCCAGCAGTTCGTCGACGTCAACGCCCGACTCGCCTCCGCCCACGCCCACCTGGCCGCTCTCGACACCCTGCTCGCCAAGGCGACCTCGCTCTCCGACATCACCGACCTGGAGCAGCAGATCGAGGCCGTGCAGACGGAGATCGACACCTACCAGGGGCAGCTCAACGTGCTCTCGGCCTCGGTCGACCTGGCCACGGCCACCGTGCAGATGGCCGAACGGGGCAGTGTCGTGGCTCCAGCGCCTCCGGCGAACGCGGTCAGCGGTGGGATCGGCAGCGGCTGGAACAACGCGATCCAGGTCACGGGGGCCGCACTGGAGGGAGTGGTCAGCGCGCTCCCTCTGCTGGTCCTCGCCCTGATCGGGTTGTTGGTGTGGCGCCGGCAGGCCCGCGCGCCGGTCGCCGGTCGCGCGCCCGATTCGACCAAGTAAGAGAATGGGCCGGATGCTCGCGCGCCTGATAATCTGGCGCGCATCCGTGGTGTTCAGGCCTTGCTGTTCGCCTCGGGCGGCGGCCGGTGATGCGGTATGCTGCAAACAGATGTTCGCAGCGACGCCGCGTTCGAGATGACGGTACAGACGGCGCGCGCTGCCAGGCTCCAATACGTCTGCTCGGATTGCGGGGTGAGCTCCCCCAAGTGGCAGGGCCGCTGCGACGGCTGCGGCGCCTGGAACACGATGGGAGAGGGGATGGCCGTTCCGGGCACCGCCCAGCGCACCCGGATTGCCCGAACCAGCGCCATCGCCCAGCCGCTCGACAGGGTCGGTGACGGCACCGGGCAGCGCGTCCGCAGCGGCATCGACGAGCTCGACCGCGTCCTCGGCGGCGGGGTGGTGGCGGGCTCCCTGATCCTCCTCGGCGGCGATCCCGGCATCGGCAAGTCGACCCTGGCCCTGCAGCTGGCGGCGCGGATGGGCCGTGCCGACCGGCCTGTCCTCTACTGCGCGGGAGAGGAGTCGGCGATCCAGGTGGCCATGCGCGCCGAGCGGCTGGGCTGCCGGCTGCCCTCGGTGGCGGTGCTGGCGGAGACCGACCTGGACGCCGTGGCCGCCGCCATCGAGGTGGCCCGGCCGCCCCTGGCGGTGGTGGATTCCGTCCAGACCCTGAGCGCTCCCGAGGCCGCGGGCATGCCGGGGAGCCCGGCCCACGTGCGCGAGGGCGTGGCCGGGCTTCTCACCGTCGCCAAGCAGACCGGGGTCCCCATCGTGCTGGTCGGGCACGTCACCAAGGAGGGCGCCATCGCCGGCCCGAGGACGCTCGAGCACATGGTCGACGTGGTGCTCTATCTGGAGGGCGAACGGCACGGCGAGCACCGCCTCCTCCGTGGCGTCAAGAACCGGTTCGGGAGCACCGGCGAGCTGGGGCTGTTCACCATGGAGGGCGGCGGGCTGCGCCAGGTCGACGCTCCGGGGCGCGCCTTCCTCGACGAGACCAGCCTGTCGGTGCCCGGCAACGTTCTCACCGTCACCTGCGAGGGCACCCGCCCTCTGGTGGTGGAGATCCAGGCGCTGGTGGCTCCCACCGCCTTCGGTCTGCCCCGTCGCACCAGCTCGGGCTTCGACCTCGGCCGCCTCCACCTCATCCTCGCGGTGCTGGAGAGGCGGGCCGCCATCCCGCTGGGGCAGTCCGACGTCTTCCTCAACGTGGTCGGCGGGGTCCGCCTCGCCGACCCCGCCGTCGACCTCGGAGTGGCGCTGGCGCTGGCCGGTGCGCAGCGTGATCAGGTGGTGCCCCGCGACACGGTCATCCTCGGTGAGGTCGGCCTCGGCGGCGAGGTCCGCCGCGCCTCGCGGCTGGAGGCGCGCCTCGGCGAGGCGGCCGCGCTCGGCCTGGTCGCGGCCGTGCTGCCCGAGAGCTCGCGGGCTCCCGCGGGCACGGGACTGCGTCTCCACCGGGTGCCGAGCGTGTCCGCCGCCCTGGTGGCGCTGAACCTGGACTGACCTCCGCGCCGCCGGCGCCGCGGGCCGCTGGTTGCGAAGGCGTGACGCAGCCCGCACCGCGGCGCCGGCTGTGTTTATATCGAGTGACCATGGCCGGACACTCCCCCCGCACCCTCCGCCGCGCCCGGACGCTGGCACGCATCCTCGGGGGCGTCCTCGGTGTGGTGGTGGGGGTCTTCTACGCGCGCTTCGTGATCACCAGCTCCCCCGTGGTGTTCGGCAACGACCGCCTGATCATCTCCATCACCCTGGCCGGGGCGGCCGTGGTGGGGGCCAGCGCTCTCGCGCTCGCCGCCCCACTGCTCACCATCGAACCGTACCTATGGCTGGAGCAGATGCTCGACGAGGCGCCGGTGGGGCAGATCCTCGGCGCGCTGATCGGGATCATCGCCGGGCTGCTGATCGCGGCCCTGGTGGCGGTGCTGCTCGGCCCCCTGCCGCTGCAGATCGGCACCGTGGTGTCGCTGGTGCTGGCGATCGCCCTGGTGTACGCAGGAGCTCGCGCCGGCACGCGGCGGCGCCAGGCCTTCCTGACGCTGCTCCGCAGTGGGGATGACGAGGGCAGGCCCGGCTCTCCGCCGGCGGTGGGCCGCGACGCTCCGATCGACGGGCCGCCGGTGGTGGTCGACACCTCGGCGCTCATCGACGGCCGCATCGTCGAGGTGGCCAAGGCGGGCTTCGTGCCCGGCCGCCTGCTCATCGCCGGCTTCGTCCTCGAGGAGCTGCAGCGGGTGGCCGACTCCGGCGACCCCATGCGGCGGGCGCGGGGACGGCGCGGGCTGAGCGTGCTCGAAGAGCTGCAGCGCCGCGAGGACGTGGTCTGCGAGGTGGTCGACCTCAACTTCCCCGACACCAACGAGGTCGATGCGCGCCTCATCAAGCTGGCGGTGGCCAGGTCCGCGCTGCTCCTCACCAGCGACCACAACCTCAACCGCATCGCCCAGATCGCGGGCCTGCGGGTGCTCAACCTCAACGACCTCGCCAACGCGCTCAAGCCGATCCTCAGCGCCGGTGAGGAGATCTCCATCGCCGTGGTCCGCGAGGGCCGGGAGCTGCATCAGGGCGTCGGCTACCTCGACGACGGCACCATGGTGGTGGTGGAGAACGCGCGCGCCCGCCTCGGCGACACCGTGCGGGCCACGGTGACCTCGGTGCTGCAGACCTCGGCGGGCCGGATGATCTTCGCCACCACCGACTCGGCCGACCCCAGCGCGCGGCCCGGCCGGGCCGCGCGCTCGCGGGCGGCACACAACTGACGGCCGCTCTGATCATCCCCGCGTCCGGGCGGGGCAGGCGGATGGGGGAGGACAAGCTCTTCGTCGAGGTCGCCGGGCGGCCGCTGATCTGGTACGCCCTCGAGGCCGCGGCCAGGTCGCTGGCCTTCACCCGCCTCGTCGTGGCCGCACGGGAGACACGCCACACCCTGATCACCGAGCTGGCGGAGCGCGCCGGCTTCGACGACGTGGCCGTCCGCGCGGGCGGTCCGCGGCGCCAGGACAGCGTCCGCCTCGCCCTCGATGAGGTGGGCCTGGTCGACGTGGTGGCGGTCCACGATGCCGCCCGGCCGCTGTGCGCCCCCCAGCTCTTCGTCGACTGTGTCGAGGCGGCGCTCCAGCACGGCGCCGCCACCGCGGCCATCCCGGTCGTCGACAGCATCAAGCGCGGCGCCGGCGGGGTCATCGTCCAGTCGCTGGAGCGCCACGATCTCTACGCCATCCAGACCCCGCAGGCCTTCCGGCGTGAGCTGCTCCTCGAGGGCCACCGCCACGCCAGCGCCAACGCTCTCGTGGTCGACGATGACGCCGCCCTGGTGGAGGCGCTGGGCACTGCCGTCCACATAGTTCCCGGCAGCCCTGACAATTTCAAGGTGACCCACCCCCGCGACCTGCTCCTGCTGCGCGCGCTGCTGGCCGACCGGCGGTGAGCCTGCGCATCGGCCACGGCCTCGACGCGCACCGGCTCGTCGAGGGCCGCCCGTTGATGCTCGGCTGCGTCCACATCGCCCACGATCGCGGCCTCGCCGGCCACTCCGATGGGGATGCGCTCGCCCACGCCCTCGGCGACGCACTGCTCGGAGCCGCCGGCCTCGGAGACATGGGGCGCCACTTCCCCTCGACGGACGAGCGCTGGCGGGGCGCCTCCGGGGGGGACCTGCTCGGCGCCGTGGCCGGGATGATCCGCGAGCGGGGGCTGCGCGTCGTCTCCGCCCAGGCGGTGGCGGTGGCCCAGGAGCCGCGTCTGGCCGGCTACGTCGACGCCATGGCGGTGGCCTGCGCCGCCGCGCTGGGCATCGACCGTGCGGCGCTGCAGATCACCGCCACCACCAGCGACGGGATGGGCTTCACCGGTCGTGGTGAGGGGATCGCCGTGTCCGCGGTGGCGCTGCTCGACAACGTTCACTGAGCGGCGCGCGGATAGACTGTCGCGCCATGACGCTGCGGCTCCACGACACCATGACACGCTCCCGCCGTGAGCTGGTGCCCCTCGAGGAGGGACACGTCCGCGTCTACACGTGCGGACCGACCGTGTACGCCCGCGCGCACATCGGCAACTTCCGCACCTTTCTCTTCGAGGACGTGCTGCGACGCTGGCTGGAGCGCAGCTTCCCGCGGGTCACCCACGTGATGAACCTCACCGATGTTGAGGACAAGATCATCCACAACGCCGCGGCGGCGGGGCACGGTCTCGACGCCGAGACCGCCCCGTGGATCGCCGCCTTCTTCGCCGACCTCCACACCCTCAACATCCGTTCCGCCCACCACTATCCGCGGGCCACCGAGTACATCAACGACATGGTCGGCCTGATCGAGCGGCTCGACGACGCGCAGGTCACCTATCGCGGCGATGGCAGCATCTACTTCCGCATCGCGGCCTTCCCTCGCTACGGGCGGCTCTCGAGGGTGCACGCCAGCGGGCTGGTGGCCGGTGCCGGTGGACGCGTCGACGCCGACGAGTACGACAAGGAGGACGTGCGTGACTTCGCCCTCTGGAAGACGGTGGGCCCGGAGGGCATCGGCTGGGACACCAGACTGGGGCGGGGACGTCCCGGCTGGCACATCGAGTGCTCGGCGATGAGCATGGCCCTGCTCGGCGAGTCCTTCGACGTGCACTGCGGGGGGGTGGACAACATCTTCCCCCACCACGAGAACGAGATCGCCCAGAGCGAGGCGGCCACGGGCAAGCGGTTCGTGCAGATCTGGTGCCACTCCGAGCACCTCCGCGTCGGGACCGAGAAGATGGCCAAGTCGCTGGGCAACTTCGCCACCGTGGACGACCTGGTCAGCGCCGGGGCTCGGCCATCGGCGGTGCGCTACCTGCTGACGGCGGGCGCGCACTACCGCAAGTCGATCACCTACAGCGACGAGTCCCTCCACGCCGCCAGCGAGTCGGTGGATCGATTCGCCGACTTCGACGCGCGCGTCCGCGCCCACCGTCCCCGGCCCGGCGACGGCGCCATCGCCGAGGACAGCCGCATCAGCGCCGCGCGGACGTCGTTCAGGGCGGCCATGGACGACGATCTCAACCTGCCCGAGGCGATGGGGGCGGTGTTCAGCCTGCTCCGCGCCCTCAACCGCGAGCTCGACAGCGCCGCTCTGGACGCTGCCTCTCACGGCGCCCTACTCGCCTTCCTCGACGAGGTCGACGACGTCCTCGGGGTGCTGCCACTGGTGGCGCGGGAGCGCGCCGGGGCGGCGCTCGGCGATGACGAGCAGGCCCTGCTCGACGCCCGAGAGTCGGCCCGCGGCCGGCGCGACTGGGCGGAGTCGGATCGCCTCCGCGAGGCCCTCGCCGAGCGCGGCCTCGGCGTCGACGACACCGCCGAGGGACAGCGCTGGCATCGCCTCTGACGGCCGCGCATCGGTCACCGCACTGCAAGGTTGAGCGGGGATGATGCCTCTCAGCCGATCACTCGCACAGTCGGTGCGAGCCGTGGTAGAGGAGTCACAGTGACATGGACAGCAACGGCGGACCGTTCACCCAGGCCGGCCCGCTCGTGAACGGGCTGCAGCAGCTTCCCTTCCGTGGCGGGGTCGACGGTGGGGTCTCGGTGCTCGCCATCGTGCTCCGCTTCACCATCTGGGTGCTGCTCATCCTCGCCGCCGTGTGGCTGCTCCGGGAGATCCTCACGGCCTGGCGCATCCGTCGCGCCGCGGCGCCGCCTCCGCTTCCCCCGGCCGTGGCGGAGCTGGACATGCTCTACGCGCGCGGCGAGGTGAGCCGCGCCGACTACCTGGTCCGCCGCGCCGACCTCATCGGCACTCCTCCGGAGGCGCCGCCGGCGGCTTGAGTCAGGCGTCTGAAGGGCGCCCGCGACGCGCGCCGCACTGTGGTTCGGCGCCGTCTGCAGGTTCGGCACCCGGTCTCGAACGGCCGTATACTGCGCCCCGCCGGATCTGATCGGCACCGTATACGGAAGGTGGAGGATCCAACGTGCCTGTAGTCGGTGGACGAACCTACAGCAACGGCGACACCGCGATCGGCGTGGGTCTCATCGTTGCCCTCATCGCCACATTCCTGCCCTGGTACAGCCTCAGCTACAGCTGCAGCGGCAGCTCGCTCTGCGGCGGACTGAACACGTCGGCGTCCGTCAGCGCGCTCAACGACATCTGGGGTTGGCTGTTCTTCCTCGGCGTGCTCGCCGGCCTCGCATTCTTCGTGATCCGCAACTTCGTTCCCACCGTCACGCTCCCGACCATGCCCCAGCCGGACGCGATCCTCTACGCGGCTCTGGGCATCTTCCTGGCGGTGATGGCGCTTCTCTGGCTGCTCACTCACAGCAGCAGCGCCTCCGGCGCCGGCTACAGCGTGGGCCCGAGCTTCGGGCTCTTCATCGGCCTCATCGCCGGGATCGTGGTGGCGGTCGGTGGCTTCCTGAAGCGGAGCGACGCGCGGCCCGCGATGCAGGCGTACAGCAGCCCCGGGACCGGCTCCCCGTTCGGCGGCGGCCCGCCCGCGCCTCCCGCCGTCTAGCTTTCCCTCGGCGCCGCCTGGTGCGGCTGTCACGAGCGCGCCCCTGATCGGTGACGGCGCGGGGCGATCGCCGCTCCGCGCGCACAATCCCGGAAATGTCCGAGAAGGTGTGCTGCCCGAGCTGCTGGACGTGGTCCGACATCGGCAAGCGCAGCACCTGCCAGCGCTGCGGCTCGCCGCTGATCCTCTCCGATGGCCGCACCGTCGACACCCTCCGGTCGGAGGCGCCGCCGCCGCCACCACCCGGGGCCGCATATCCGGGAGCTTCGGCCACGGCCGCCCCGTCCGGATTCTCCGCCCCCGTCTTTGCGAGCAGGACGCCGGTGGAGGGGCGGGACTGGGTGGCGGTGTGCCGCTGGATCACCCTCGGCTACGGGGCCCTCGCCGCCGTGATCCTGATCGGCATCGGGCTGGTCGTCCAGCACATCACCGTGCCCGTCACCGACGCGAGCACCGGGATCACCACCGTGCAGACCTTCGACATCGGCCCAGCCTTTGCGATCGCCGCCATCCTGCTGGCGGCCATCTGCGGCCTGTTCGCCTGGCTGACCCGATACCCCGTGGCGCGGATGATCTTCCTGCTTCTCGACGCGCTCGCCACCCTCAACGCCCTCGCCGGGATCGGGGGCACGGCTCACGCCGGCGGCGTGGGGATCCTCGGGCTGGTCAGCCTGGTGGTCGACCTCGTGTACGGCGGCGCGCTGGTGATGTCGCTGCTGCCCAGATCACAGCCCGCCTACGTCTGACCTCGGGCTGGGCGCGCGGTGGCGGATGCGCCGCCATCCGATCAGCCCCACCCCCACCCCGAGCAGCACGGTGAAGGCACCGATGACCAGGTGGATGATGAAGAAGGTGTCGAAGTGGTGCTGCGGGTACACGTTGTAGACGAACGTGCCCCACACGTACGCGTTCCAGAATGCGAAGAGCAGGAGGAACCAGCCGGAGCGGCGCGAGATGGTCACCGTGCCACTGTAGCGACCTGATCCCGGCTCCCCGCCGGCCGCACCTCCCGTCCTCACCTGGTGGTGCCTCCGGCGGGGCGCGTGATTCCGGCGATACTCGCTGCGTGGACATCCTCTACGGGCGCAACCCGGTGCTCGAAGCCCTCCGCGCCGGCCGCCCCGCTCGCAAGCTGGTGCTGGCGTCCGGGGTGGGCTCGGAGGATCGCCTCGAGGAGATCCTCGCGCTGGCCCACGAGCGCGGCATCCCGGTGGAGGAGAGCTCGCGGCGGCGCCTCGACGACGTGGCCCACACCGAGCACCACCAGGGGATCGCCGGGTACTTCCACGGCAGGGCCCCGATGGCGCTCGAGGACCTGCTCGCCGGCGCGCGGCCGCCGCAGCTGTTCGTCGTGCTCGACGGCATCCAGGACCCGCAGAACCTCGGCGCCATCACCAGGACCGCCGATGCGGTCGGCGCCGATGCGGTGGTGCTCCCCAAGCACCGTGCCGCCGGGGTGACCGCCGCGGCCGCCAAGGCGTCCGCCGGTGCCACCGAGCACGTTCCGGTCGCCACTGTCACCAACCTGGTGCACGCGCTCGAGCGGATGCAGGCCGCGGGGCTCTGGGTGGTGGGGCTGGCGGCTGATGGGGGGACGCGCTACGACAGCTTCGATTTCACCGTCCCGGTGGCGGTGGTGATCGGCGCCGAGGGGGAGGGGATGCGGTCCTTGACCCGGCGCCACTGCGACGCGGTGGTGGCGCTGCCGCTCGCCGGCCGGGTGTCGTCGCTCAATGCCGCCGCCGCCGCCGCCGTGCTGCTGTACGAGGTGGCGCGGCAGCGCGGCTTCGCGCCCCGCCGATGAGCGGCGCCGGCGAGCTCATCGTCGACGGCTACAACGTCATCCACGCATGGCCGGAGCTGTCACCGCTGATCAAGGGAGGTCGCGGCGAGGAGGCGCGCCGCCGTCTCGTCGCCATGCTCGGCGAGTACGCCGCCGCCACCGCCGAGAGGGTCACCGTGGTGTTCGACGCGCACAGCCGCGCTCGCGACCACGGCCCCGGAGAGACGATCGACGGCGTCACCGTCATCTTCGGCAGCAAGGCGCAGACGGCGGATCACGTCATCGAGCGCCGCGTCGCCATCGCCTCCCACCGCGGGGACGCGGGGCGGGTGACTGTTGCCAGCGGCGACAGGTTGCAGCGCGATCTGGTCATGGCCATGGGGGCCGCGGTGATCGGTCCGGAGGCGCTCCGCCAGGTGGTGCTCGGCGCGCTCTCCGAGACGGGCGCGCACAGCGCGCGCCGCCGTCGCGAGGCGGGCTTCGCCAACCGGCTGGAGGACCGGCTCGACCCGGTGACGCGCGGCAGGCTGGACCGGCTGCGCCGCCCATCACCAGCGGAGACCGAACCCGAGGCGGGCGGAGGCGCCTGACTGCTGCGTACCGTCAGGCGGTGACCTGGCCGATGCCCCCGCCGCCACTCTGGCCACCGTTGCTGAACCACAGCTTCCCATCCGGTCCGGTGGTGATGTCGGTGGGCTGACCGATCGCTGCCGCGGTGATCGAGCTCACCACACCGGACGCCGTGATCCTGCCGACGCTGCTGAATCGGTTGGTGAACCAGATGTTTCCATCGGGGCCGGTGGTGACGGCGGTGGGCTGATCGATGCGGGTGTTGGTGAACCTGCTGATCGCCCCGGCCGGCGTGATCCGGCCGATGGCGCTGCCACCCGGGCTGGTGCCGGTCTCCGTGAACCAGAGGCTGCCGTCCCGGCCGATGGTGATGGCGCCGAGGTGAGAGAAGCCGGTGTTGCTGAAGATGGTGACCGCACCATCAGCGGTGATGCGGCCGATGCTGCCGGCGTTGACGCCCACAGTGGTGAACCAGAGATTGCCGTCCCCGCCCTTGGTGATGTCCTCCGGTTGCGACGTCGCGCGGCCGATGGGGAACAGGGTCAGCACTCCGGCTGGGGTGAGCCGGCCGATGCCGTCCGGGCTGCCCTGGCTGGTGAACCAGAGGTTGCCGTCCGGCCCGGAGGTGATGCTCTGCGGGTCGTGCATCCTGGGATCGGCGAAGCTCTTCACCATCCCACCGGTGGTGATGCGTCCAATGCTTCCGCTGGTTTGTGCTGAGCCGAAGTTGGTGAACCAGAGCGCACCATCGGGGCCCGTGGTGATGTCACGCGGATTGCTGATGGTGGGGTTGGTGAAGTGGGTCACCACCCCGGCGATGGTGATCCTGGCGATGCTCGCCGGGGTGCTGGCGTCGGTGAACCAGAGCGCTCCATCCGGGCCGGTGGTGATGGCGGTGGGATCGATGGGCCTGGCATCGTGGAAGACGCGCACCGTTGTCGTTGTGGTGGTGGATCTGGCGGTTGGTCCGCCACTCGACGCGCAGCCCGTCACTGCGGATGTGAGCAGGAGTAGCGCCAGCACGAGGCGTACCCACATCGCGTGCGGCCGGGAAACACTGTGGTGGCGGCTCAATTCCGATCACCGACCTTCTCCACGAGCAAGCGCAGAACCGTCGCCCTCGCCCTCACCTCGACCCCCGCCAAACGACCCTCTGCCGCCTCACGGTGCGACTGGTCCGTCCAGCAAATGCGCGAACAATGAATCCGTCGACCTGGCCTTCGATCTCGCCCTGCGGGAACGGCCACAGCTCGATTATCTCCATACGACCTGGGAGGGCGTCCGCGACTTGCGCCATCGCCAGGACGTCCGCAGATCCGGTCAGGCGGAATCGACCCGGCGCAGACGACCACTCGACGGCTGCCTTGATCGCCAGCAGCAGTTGAGGGGCGCGCTCGATCTCATTGATGAAGACCGTCGCCTCATCCTGGATGAAGCCCGCTGGATCGTCTCGGGCGGCCGCCAGAGTGGCCTCGTCATCGAGGGTGAATTGGGCGGCCGTGGAATGGCCGGTCAGAATGATTCGGGCAACGCCTGTTCTCTGTAGGTTCAGGCCTGGATCCCGCAGCTCTCCCGGGAAGCTCCCGCCCGGCTCCCGCTGGGTTCCCGTCGAGTTCACGACGGGGCGGGTAAACTCGCCGTGCGCTGGCCGGCGTAGCTCAGTGGTAGAGCAGCTGTTTTGTAAGCACTGAAACGGGCCTGCCGAATACGGATTGATCGTAGCGCGACGGAGGTGAGTCGCGCAAACACTGTTGTTTCACTGACGCGTCATCCGCATCGTATGGGGTCGTGGCGGCTGCCCGGATGGTCACGATCCGCCTCCCGACTTCGGCGACGAGCACGCGGACCCTCGCAAAGGCAGTAGCAGGGCAGCCAGCAGCACTGAATCTCAGCTACGTATCGACTCCATGGAGCGTGACGTCTGGACTGACCACATCACCACTAGACTCTGTGCTATGCCGGATTCCACACTTGCGCCTGCGCTTAGAATGCTAGGTGAGCTGGCGAAGTCACCGGCTCCCGGCTCATCGGCACAACTCACATTCCATATTTTGGCGCTTGGGCTGGATTACGTCGAACCGCGTGTACCACAGATTCAGGTCGAGCTCGGTCTTAGTACAGCGGAAATCAGCAACCTAACGCGCTCGCGAAGTGAGGCACGCCGCATTGAAGCCGGCGGAGGCGGCACGGTTGCTCGACAGCACACCGTCTCCCAGAGCCTGCTCAAGCGGTTTGGCGAGGTAATTGACCCACGTTCCGGCCTACAGCTCATCCAATTCGACCTCACGCGCAAGGCATGGGAACCAAAGGCTTCCCGAGCAGTTGCCTTCATCCCCAACTTCGTCCGGATAGACAGCTTCACCACCGAGTCATTGTGGAAGAAGGTTGAGGACAGGTTGCCTGCCGCTATCGATGCGGCCATTGACGGAAGCCTGTTCACCAACCCTGAACTAGCCTCAGTTATTCGGGAAGCGATCGCCCTGCACATTTCTCGTAATCCCTATGTCCGAGAACTTCATGAACAGCTCTTCCCGCCGTTCTTTGAAATGACCGTGGATCGGATGGCGGCAACGCCAGAAGCGTGGCCCTACTGCGACGAGGCATATCGGCGCGCGAAGGGCTACTACCCGCCTCCCACCCAGGAGTATCGGAGGAAGGGCGCAGAGTTCTTCTATGCTCGAATAAAGAAGGTGTACGCCGACGGCTTCTCATTCCGGTTCCGCGTGGAATCTCACTATGAGCAGACGAAGGAGCATTTTCGCAGGGCTGGCTTGGAGCTTCTCAGAGTCCCACCTGGTCGCGGCGACGAGTTCCTAATTAGTGATTCCGGTGCGCTCGCAATCGACCTTGCCAGGCGCGCGGTTGGACCTCGTGAGGGTGTCGGGCTCGGCACCAGCACGACCGTGATCCTGCCTTTGGGGCCGCGTCTCTTAGCTGCCTTGGGCCCCAAGGATGGGATAGCCGAGGCGTCCGAATCGTGGGTCAGGACGATCAATGAGCTTCAGGTTCGCGCTGCTCACGCCTTCGTGTTCTTCCGACCAGGCGCCGTCGGGACGGCACCCGTGAGCTCGAACCTCGTTGACCACCCCGACGTATTCCGCTCCTTCGTTGGAGTCAGCGGGACCTGAGAGTTGAGCGGTGAGCGAAAAAGGACGCGCGTTGAGCCACGCTCAGCTCCGCTCGCGGGCGCGTCAAGCGCGGCTCGGCGAGGACGAGCGGGTGGCAACAGCATTCGAGCATGCAAAGAGCGGCGTTGTGATGACCCTGACGCTCGACGATTTGATGAGCCTGTGCTGGCAGGACAGCCACCATGTGCGGCTGCTCGTGACTTCCGGCGCCGATCGATCGGTAGGAGCCGTCGCGCGTCGATTTCTGGATGCCGGGATGACGTGGGAGGCTTTGGCATCGGGGATGATCCCGGGGGAGTACGTGGCTGATTGGTTCACGCCATGCCTTGAGTACGCCACTGCCGTGCGCGACCTTGCCGCCGGCGAGCTGGTCTTGGTTCCCGCGACCCCACGCGAGCGCGACAGTGCTGACCAAGCGACGTATTACATATTCGATGGAGTGCACAGGTGTATCGTCGCTGCCGTCGAGCATCTTGCGGGGCGGACCCAGTATCGCCCGCTGATTGCTGTATCGATCGAGCCCAGGCCCGGATAGAAACGGCGCAACCAACCCAAGGCTTTCCCCGCAGCTGAGTTAAGCTTAGAAGTCGCGGTAGCCGAGGACGCACCAGCGACCCAGACCTTATCCGATGTAAACGCCACGCATCTAGCGTCCGGTAGGTGGGCTTCCGAACGGCGCGCCTGGCCGATGCCCGTTATTGCCGCGCTCATGCACGAGGCCTCGCTAGACCGTAGGAGCACCGGTCCTGGCCTCCGCGCCTTCGAGCATGGTGGCGCCAGATCGACCGACTATCCCCGACCACCCGAAGAGCAGGGTGTAGAGAGGGCTGGCTGCGCTCCGACTGGGATGTCCTTCAGCTGCTAACCATTTCCTCAGGCCAGACAGTAGCACTATACGGCACTGTACAGCGCTGCTGTAGAGTGTGAGCCACCGATGTACGACGAGGTTGTGGGAGAGAAGGAGATCGCCGGGATGCTGGCGGTGAAGGAGAACACCGTGCACCAGTGGCGGGCCCGAGGCAGTCTGCCTGAACCGGATGGTTTCGTCAGTGGCAACCCGGCATGGCACTGGTCGACGATCCAGAAGTGGGCCGAGGCGACGGGCCGCACACCTTCCGTTCGAGAACATATCTTGACCGTCCTGGCGTCAAGCCCGCGAGGAGGCAATTTCGTTACACCAATTACGGGTGCGCTGGTCAGATTGGGTGTCGTCGGCCCTAGAACGAACCCCGCCCGAGTTGCCACCGTTCTGACTGACCTGATGACTGAGGGATTGGTGTCCACCCACCTTCGGAATGAATGGAGGATCACGGCCGATGGCCGCTCGGCCGTCAAGGCATTTTCAGAGGATGGTCGTGACTTGCCGAGGATTCGACGGCTGTACGAGGAGTGCCGCCGGCCTGTTCTCAACCGGACCGCTGGTTACTACACAGAGCGGCGCTATCGCCTCGCACTTGTCCGCTATGCCAGAGCCCTGATCGCCTTGGAGGAGCTGAGCTCTGCTGATAAGGAGCAGCTTCTTGCCGCTCGCGAAGCCGTTGATCTAGCGGAGGCTCGAAATTGGAGTCCACGGATGGTCAACGCTGTCGACCATGCGTACGAGCTGCTTCAGGCGGTCTTGGACGAGGTGGAGAAGAACACTTCACTGACAACCTACAGCAACCCCATTGCAAGAACGCGAACTGCGTAATGGTGCAATACAGTCCTTGGGATCCGGAAGGTACACATCGCGCACGCACGGGAATGGAAGGTCGGGGTTAGGGTGGCACGCCCGAAATATGGGAAGCTGGGAGACGCCGGGCAAGCGTGTTTTGGCAGAGGCGCGAGGGGAAGAATTGATGGGTGGTCGTGTCCCTCCGTAGCCTGACGAGAGCGCGCCGAGTGGGGGTTGTCCCGGGTCAATGCCCGCCGGGAGCTGTCGCTGAAGAGGCCTCGCCAGCGCATGTCGCTGCGCCATGACCCTTGAGGGGCTGAATGCCCAGATCGTCGCCGCTGTCGATGAGTGGGAGCGCACACGAACGGACAACTATCTTCTCGGGATCGACGACCTGGAGGCGCGACTGGCGGGTGACTCGCCCCATGGTGAGGTTCGCATCGCGGTTGACCGGTTGGACAGAACGGGATATCTGAAATTGAACCGCACGCAGACATCAATGGCAGTGGAGCGGTTGGGGCCACGTGGCATCGAGGAGGTGGAGACCATGGCGAGGGCCAGAACCCGAGCTGACAATGCTGATCCGGAGCCACAGCTCGTCAAACCCATCGATGACGCGAGATCCTCACTCCAGGAACAAGTGCGCCTCGGGGGCGAAATGATTGCAGAGACGAGTAGCGCCGCTGCCGCTACGGCAGACGGGCTGAGGCAGCTTAAAGAGAAGAAGTACTCGTGGGGCGACTACAACGAGCAGCTGCTTCGGTCGCTCTTTCGTCCGTCGGATCGGATACTGAGTGAGTACAGCGGCGGTCCGTTCTTCGGCACGCTCGGTGGCGCGCCAGAACCCCTCCACGTGCAGGCAGCGGAACTTCGAGACGATGTGCAGCGTGATGTCCGGCGCCTCAACTCGATCATCGAAAGGCTGCCGCTGTTTGAATCGAATGTCACCCCCGCATTGCCCCCAGCAGTCGCAGGCGCTGTGCAGCAGCGAGTCTTCATTGTTCACGGACGCAATGACACTGTTCGGCTTGACGTTGCGCGCTTTCTGGAGAGCGGCGCGACGAATTTCGAGGTCAAGATACTGACCGAGACTATCAACCGCGGGCGGACCATTATTGAGAAGTTCGAAGACGAGGCGGGGTCGTCTACGTTCGCCGTCGTCTTGCTGACGGCGGATGATGAGGGGGGTCCCCGTTCTGCTCCGGAACGGCATCCTAGAGCTCGTCAGAACGTCATTCTGGAGCTTGGCTACTTCATCGGCCGGCTGAGGAGAGACAAGGTTGCCATCCTCTACGAGCCGGGAGTGGAGCTGCCATCGGACGTAGATGGAGTCGCGTACATCGAACTCGACCAAAACGGCGGCTGGAGGGGGAAGCTAGCCAGGGAGCTCAGGGGAGCTGACCACATCCTCGACCTGAACAAGGCGAACTGAGGCGCTTACAGAACCGCGCCGGCGGAGCCGGCGGCAGCCAAGAGGCCGTACCACCACGCCCTCAGCCGCGTGATCCGCCTCACGAAATGAAATGACGAGCAGTCGTGGTCGCGTTGATCCTGTGCGTTGTCGGTGACCGCGGCCTCTGCTCCAACGTCACATCGGCACCATTCCGTCGCGTCGCATTGCCGCGCGGCAGGAGAGCACCTCCCGCTCCCCGAACGCGAGAGCCTCGGCAACGATGTCGTCGACTCGGCCGAGTTCCTTCGGTCTGCCACCCGGTGCTTGCGGCACCAAGACGGTCGACGCCGGGAAGCGCTGCTCGATCCTATGGCTTCCGTGACCGTCGTCGGTCGCGACCAGGGCCTTCACTACTCGCCGGGCGACGTGGCGATGGATGAGGGCGTGCCGCGCGTCCTCGACCCGAGTCAATTCGGGTGACGCGAGGAGGTTCTCGAGCCACTGGCGCGAGGCTGGGAAGCGCTTTAGGTCCTTCGCCCTGCGCTCGGGCTTTCGCCAATAGCCCAGATCCTTGTACCGGCCGTCTGCGCTGGGGGTCCCGCCAGCGGCGCGGTAGAGAGCGTCTGCACAGATATCGAAGGCTGCCGACACGCCCGCCGAGGCAAGGGTGAGTGCGACCACCTCGATAACGTCGGGAATAGGCGTTAGCGTCGCGACCAGGGCGGCGGGATGCTGGCGGAGGTGATGCAACAGGGGGACCGCCACCTGGCCAGCGCCCACCTTGACGATCGCCCAGTCGAGGAGGACCTCGGGAGTCGCATCGGCGCCGCGACTGCCGCGCAGCAAGGAGTAGCCAACCTCGGCAGTGAAGGTGCCTGTAACCTCAAGGGGCACGCCGCCGACGGCGGTCTCAACCGCCCACTTGCTGACGATCTCCATGATGTCGTTCATCGAAGGCCGACCCTGGCGCGCGGTCTCGTTCTTGGGTTCGCCGGACGTTTCCTCGTCGGCCATGTCCGCCATCTTAGATAGGCTGAGCGCTGACGGAAAGGATCAAGGCGAAGGGTCGTCAGGGCACTTTCGGGGGGCAACTTCAGGCGGGTGTCAGGAGTCCGAGGCAGGTGTTCCAAGGATCCCCTGAACTCGAATTAGCCCTGCATGGACCTGCGGGCGGCTGGGGTGGTCGCGTGGGGCATCGGAAGCGCTTACATTCTGATTACTTTCGTGACGAGCCAGTGCCCGCGTTACCGGGAGGTCAAACTGTCTGCGCGGGGTCACGCGCGGGCCAGCAGCGATGAGCATGGCCCGACGGCGTGGCTCGCGAAACCAGCGGCACGGCGGGGCGACAGCCGACGGTTGAGGCGCGGAAAGGCACGGGGAGCGAGCGCGCGGCGGGTGCGGGGTGTGGGCGGTGCGAAGCCTTCCTGCCGGCCCCTGGCACGCACGACACTCCCGATCTCGGCTCTGGTCGGCCGCGACTCGCTGCGTCGGCCATGTCGACCCCGCCGCAGCATCCGGCTTCGTCCCGCCGCGATCAGCGCTCTTCGTTTGCGCCTGACAGGTGCCCACACAGTGGCACCTCCCAGGTGGGAGTAGGTTTTAATCGGCGCGTGAGCGGCGAGCAGTACCCCATCCACGTCTCCGCAGAAGGGCTCGAGCGGGTGGCGGCCTTGCGGCTCTCCGGTCTTCCACTAGCCACCTTCCTCGCCATGCTCGCCAGACTCGACTCCGCCGGGCGGGCTGAGATCACCCAGCCCGAGCTCGGCAAGCTTCTGTCGACGGGCCCCGGGAAGGTGTGGCGGTCACTCCAGGTACTGGTGGCCGCCGGAGTCATCAAGCCACCGGTCCGTCGGAGCGGCATGGGGCGACGGACGCCGTATCGGATCGCAGCCACCATGGCCGTCGCCCCAAGCGTGCCGCCTCGACAGCGCGGGTCGCGTCGTGACCCATCCCAGCCGGCTTCGGAGATATGACGACGTAGGGCCCAGTGCGGCCCGTCAGACCCAGCCTTGTCGTAACCAGCAGCGTGGCCATTGGTCAGGACGGCGCCATTCCGTTGTAGGCAGTCGTGACCGACGAACCGTGGTACTCAACAGCCTCATCCGCGCGCAGCGGAACGTGCAATTCTGTGTCGGGGTGGCATCGCGAAGCGATGTACTGCGCACGTCGCTGTCTCCAGCGCTCAGCGTATGCCGCCGACTCTACGCGCGGCTCAGGGCCCCCGGAGAGTCCGCTGATCAATTGCAAAGTGGCGCTGCCGCTCCGAAGAGAGCCACCTGCCAGTCGCCACTGCTTCGACGCCGAAAACGCACCTGCCCTGGCTGGGATGTCTGAGGATGGAGTCGAATACTCGCTTCCCGGATTGTTCTGGTCACGGCTGCATCGCGTCGGAGAGCGGGCGGTGGCCTGCCGTCATTCGACGATATGTAGGCACGATCAGTGTGGCCACATATAGTTGTGCGGGAAACTGGCTGCGGCAGCTCAACCGACCCTTGACGGAAGGGCGCCAGTGCCACGAATGGCCGTGCGGTGAGCATCGCGGTCCAGACGCCCGGAACGTATGCGTTCATTGACCCGTGATGCGGGAGTTTGAACACCTCCGCCTGCCCGGAGTGCCGTAATGGATCCTGAAGAATCGCGGTCCAACCGACCTCGTCGCTCACCTCTTCAAGGTCACCGCCGAGAAGAACGGATCCGTCCCCGAGTTGCAGCAAGAGCACGATGGCGTTGTGATTCGGGCTGTGAAACGGAAGAAAGGTACGCGGTTCCCCGTCTATCGGGATCATGGAAATCATCGATTCGATAGAGGCTTGAATCGCGCGATGTGAAGGAGAAAGCGAGGTCACCATTACCGCGTGATCGTCCGCTGATTGCTCGCGACGATACAGAGTCTGTTGGGGGCCGACGGTTTGCAAAGGTCGATGCTGCGTTTCTAACCACTGAAAGACCTTCCAAAGCTCCCTCGTGCCACCGCCTACGCGAGGAGGTTCGCCGCCATGCAGGTCGACCATTACCTGAACATCTCGGTCGCCGAACGCGCGGCTGCAATAGAACGCTGCCTCCGGACAGGCTTCCAAGAGTCGGGCCAACCCGCGCGTGTGATCGTCATGCCAATGGCTAGCCACGATTACCCGCACCCTCTCCAACCCGACGCCAATGGCCTCAAGGTATGTTAGCGCCACCGGAGGTGCGTCCTGCCGTTCGGTGAGCGAGTCCATGACCAGCCATTCATTCCGGCCAAGATGCACAACCACACACTCGCCAACGCCTGGCCCGAAAACAGATACTTCATATTCGTCGGGCGCTGGCGCGTCGCTGTTAGTCGACTGTTCCGTCACTCTCGATAACTAGCCCCGACTCTTGCACTGTACGCCGCGCGCGCTCGACCTCTTCGGCTGACCAGCGAGGCAGCCGCTGGAAGCGGATGACGGATTGACGTGACCGCTGTCCAGCGGCGCTAACCCGATACCCGATAGACCAATAAAAGAACGCACCCGGCTTCACAAGGGTGCGATCGACTGCAGAGACCTCCTCAATGGGTATTTCTGCCTCTTCCTCCGGGTTGGCGGGCGCGACTTGATCCTTCACCACCGCCAAGAATGTGTCTTCGCGGACGGCAAGTACTCGGCCTTCCCATCGCGTCAGCACAAGAAAGTTCTCGAGCCACGGCTGAACTGAGAAGGCCGGTGGAGGACTGGTCACCGATGGTGCAGTGGAAGGCGCGGTATGTGGGTCACTGGGCTGTGCAAGCCCCAAACTCCCTGCCGGCCTCTGCGTCCTCGGGTCCCGTCCTGACACGAAGTGAGCGGCACGCGCCCGCCCAGCGTAGCCTCTCCAGAAATCGGCGGCTAAGTCCGGCCCATGCCATTGCTCGTTCGCCGCGACCGATGCTTGGGAGAGTTCAATGCCTAGAAAGCCATTGGGGGTCACGTAATTTTCTCACCGACTGCACTGATGATTCGTTCGGCACGCTCAGATGCCTTCGACCAGGTTTCCGTCAGGATTTGCATTAGCTTCTGAGCCCCCTCAGCTGACTCGCCTTCCGTCAATTGTACGTGGTCATTAACATGCACGAACACCCCATTTGGCAACACGAACAGGGACGGCTCGACACGGACGTCCACCCAGCCGACCAGATCGTCTTCACGTTGGCCACGGATAGTTATCCCCTGCATACCGGGCGACTTCAACAGAGGATTCCAGAAGTCCTTCGGCGCAAATTCATGGCCGAGTTGATGCCAGGTATCCTCTGACCGTGCTTGAAAATGGTGGAAGTTATTCATCCCGAGGGCCGTCATTGGCGTGTGGTGAAGGATCGAAAACGCTCCGTAAGCGAGGTCACGAACCAAGTCGGTGAACGGGCGACCCAGCGCGGCGACTTCGAACGTGTCATTGGTGACTTGGACGCGGAAGGACGGAGTCTCAAATGACGCCACTTGACTGTGGATGATGTTGATAGTCGCCGTATCAGCCTCTTCAACCGGTATCAGTCCCTCGCGCGCGAACCACGCGGGCTGAAAGATGCTCGGATTAAAGGCTCCACGCAACAAGACGCCGCTCCCGCTGAGCAATGGGGTTGGACCAGCTCCCGTACTCATGCACAAACCCCCTCACAGCACATGGCAGAACTCACGCCATCGCACGGCGTCACCGGCTCCAGAATACATGCTTCGGAGCCGCGGAGGCCCGGAGGCCCTGGGCCCGAGCGTCGCTGCTTCGGCTGCATTAGGACCGGCGGTGAGCCTCGCCGCGTGGCTGCGTCGCGCACCGCCAAGGAAGCCGCTGCCACGCCCCACTGATCGTCCGGTGTTCGTCTCGTGTTCGTGCCAATCGACGTCGTGTTGCCGGCCTAGTCTCCTGAGCACGTGCAATTGGCGGTTCAGAGGGGTGATGAATTCTCATCAGCCCGTAGCTGCCAGCATATCGTGGACCGTCCGTCGCACGGTGATCGAGCGTCAACGCGTCCTCAAGGGATGGACCCGCAGCCAGCTGGCCGAGGCGGCCCACATCGACCCGAAGACGCTGCGAGACCTGCTCGGAGGCCGGCGACGGCCTACCCTCGGCACCGTCGGGACGGTGGCGCGAGCAATCGACCTCCCCTTGCCGAGGTCCTCGTCATCAATGAGGGCACCCGATCGGCGAGCCATATGGCGACGGTGTCGAATGGCTGTCCCAAACAGGGGCTGCTACCGCTGCAGTGAGCGGGCCATCGGCCAGTCTTGCCAGGCGGGGGCAGAGCGGGACCGTGCGTGAATCGGAGGCGCGATCAGCTGGGCCCAGTGGTCGAGGTCGCCGAGGTCCCGCTCCGTCGCTAGGCGAACGTAGCGGTGCAGCGTCGTGTAGTCGGTGTGGCCGATGAACGATCGAACGTGCTCCAGGGACCAGCCGGACTGCACCATGACGGACGCCCACGTATGCCGGAACGCGTGGGCGTGGACATGGAAGCCCACGCGCGCCTGGAGGCGGTCCATGACACTGTCCAGGCCCCATGTCTTGTACGGCTCGCCGCGGCGGGTGATGAGCAGCTGCGGGGCCGTCACGTGCGGGCGCTCGCGCAGCTCGTAGCGGCGGATCGCCTTCATCAGCGGCACCGCCACTGGGGTTCGTCGCGTCTTGAGACCCTTGGCGCCCGCGTCCCAGCGCACACGCAATATCGCGCAGCCGCGGCCGAGGTTGTCTGTCTCGAGGTCGGGCAGGCCGTCGGGCCCGCGCAGACAGACACCCACGGCCTCCGAGAGACGCACGCCGGTGCCAACCAGCAGCCGGACCGCCAGTTCTTCGGTCGGCGACGCACAGGACGCGATGATTTCGCCCAACTGCGACAGCGTGTACACCGTCGCGTCCTTCTGCGGGACACGAGTCTTGCGCAGCTTGAGGATGCGTCCGTCGATCACGTAGCCCTCCTCCTCGGCCCACGCGAAGAACGTGCGCACCGCCCGTTGCGACGCGACGAGCGTGGCGTGCTGCAGGGGCTGGCCCACAAGGCGCGTGTGCCCGCGCTCCTGGAGGTGGGCGGTAGGCGAGGATCAGAGCCTTGGTGACGTCCTCAGGGCCGTCGCCGGGCACGTCCTGGTGCGTCAGCCACGCGGAGAAGAGGCCGAGCTGCTGGCGGTAGTAGCGGATGGTGGACGGCTGCTTCTTGTCGGCGCGGCGCTCGAGGATGAAGAGCTCGATCGCGTCGCGAACCCCCTGCCAGTCGGCGCGGCCGGGCAGGGGAGGGGCAGGCAGCGGAGCCAGCTGGATTGCGGTCACGAAGAGTCCTCCACGCGGTCAGCATGCCGCGGTTGCCGGTGGCAGGGCCCGTTCAAAGCCTGTTGTTTCCATAGGTTCCCGCTGGATTCCGCCGCGCTCCCGATCAGCTCCCGCAACATTCCCGTCGAGTTCCCGCTGAGTTCAGCGGGGAGCGGGTAAGATCGCGCTGCGCTGGCCGGCGTAGCTCAGTGGTAGAGCAGCTGTTTTGTAAACAGCTGGCCGTCGGTTCGAATCCGTCCGCCGGCTCGGCAAGGCACTTCGACACCTGTTCCGGGGCCCGAGTCGCTGTACCAGTCTGTAACCCTAGCGGCGGAAGGCGGTGCGCTCGGTACGCGGTGCGAACCAACGCGCCTTGCGTACACGTCGCGGTTCATCCTGTGACTCCTGCTCGCCGAGC